>CAJUIV010000047.1 GCA_910586905.1 uncultured Christensenellaceae bacterium | reverse complement strand
ACACTCTTTCCCTACACGACGCTCTTCCGATCTATTATAGTTTTTATATTCAAATAGAACATAAAATAGCAGTATTGTGTTAAAAATTGCAATCGCCCGCTTGCGAAATATTAAAAAGCGGGCGATTAAAAGAGTTATATAGTTTATAACGCGCCCTATACGGCGCCGGCTAAACGTACTGTTCTGCGAACCGTTTTAGACGCTAATGCTAAAAGCCCTACGGCTAAAACAATAGCCAAATCGGCGATTGTAAACAAATTATATACAAATGCCCAAGAAACAGCCGAGTATCCGTCCATCGCCCAAGAGCTGAACACGAAATAACCGCTTATTACGTGAGCGAAATATCTGAATAAAATCGCTATCGTCGCGCCCACCGCAAACTCTGCGAAAATGTTACTTTTCAAAAACTTGAAATTACGCGCTATTCCTGCGAGTCCCAACGCTCCGAAAGCTATCGGATAATCGAGCATAACTTGCATTGGCTGATAAAACTGAGGCGACTGAATAAATTGCAGCAATCCGTATACTACGCCGGCAACAAGTCCTTTGCGCGTGCCGAACATATACGAATATAAGCATAACGGCAGCATACTTGCAAACGTTACAGAACCTCCTTGCGGAAGCGAAAAAAACTTGATATACGACAACGCAAAAGATAACGCAACGCATACTGCGCCGTAGGTCAACGATTTCGCGTTATATTCCGAACTCTTATCTCCCAAAACGCATCCCGACGTTATAGCGACAAAAAGTATAGCGGAAAACAAATACATACTCCAGTTTAACGGCTTGTAAGTATCCTTTCGCGCGGGAATTACTATAAGCAGAACGATTGCATATATAGCAAAAGCGAGTGCAAAAGCCAGCACGCTCCACTTATAACCTTTAATTTGTTTTTTTGCAAGAATTACGGTCGTAATAATTCCTATTATTACCAAAGCGAGCAATCCGATAATAAGCCAAAAATTTAAATTTATTTTTTCATCAATAATATAATTTATCAGCTTGAACGAACCGAGTACGGATATTATTCCGATAGAATATCCTGCGACAATACCGACAATCAATTTGCGGGATTTAACTATATATTCTTCGTCCTTATTGCGAATAATTATCGCATAAATTACCAATCCCGCAAATAACGCGATTGTAACGTACAACGCTATTGATGAAAGCAACTCCAATAAATTGTCGAAGCCTACCGCGAGATACGCGTCGTCGCCTTCTCCCACCCACAGACCTTTTAACTTTTCCAACATGTTTTTTCTCCTTTTTGCGTTTTGCCGAGAACAAAAGAAAAGTTCCTTGCACCGAAAGTACAAGAAACTTGCAAAAAGAACACGAAAATATAAAATAATTTTCACGCATTCCTTACGCAAGTACAAACTTGACAAGTTCAAAGGGACTCTCTCAGTCGAGGAAACTCGACACCCCCAGCGAATAAAATATACACTACTTTATAATAATTGTCAAATATCTATTTGTTATTATCGATAAATTCCTTCACCCCGCCCGCCGACCCTGCTGCTGGAATTTCTTGCTTCTATATCTTCTT
>CAJUIV010000046.1 GCA_910586905.1 uncultured Christensenellaceae bacterium | reverse complement strand
ATTTACCTCGCGGGACTTTAGTCCCCGTGAGCTAAATCGCCCCATCGGTCGCCTAATTTGGCAAGACTAATTACTTCGCATTGACGCATTTTATTTTGCCAAAAACTTCGTTATGCTTTCTGTCATTAAATATCATTATTATATATTTATATTATTGTCCCATAACTGCCGACTTTACGTTTTTAATAAAAAACTATTTATTAAAAATTAAACGGTATACGCAAATACGCATACCGTTAATAAATTCAACAGTTATCTAATATAAGACGCTTCCTCGGCTGAATTATAATATTTCCAAATTTTTTCTAAAGACTTTCTTAAAATCCAAAGCAACGTTATTGGCAGCTTTTAGTTCCAAGCTAGCGTCGCCGTTCAACTCCGTTTTCAAAATTACGCTATCGCCCAAAACGTCGCAACTCACTTCCGTAACCGCACCGCGCATACCGAAATCCAACGCGATTGCAAGACGCAAAATTACGGAAAGCTTTTTGACGGCTTCGACGTCTTCCTGAGTTAAAATTACGTTGTATTTTGCCCACTCGGTAGAGCTTACTTCTTCTTTGTTATTAACGTCCGTTACAAACGAAGCAAGAACCAAATCCTTATGAGATATACCGAACAAATTGCTGTTTAGTATCATATAAGAAGTATGTTTGGCATTATTATAAAATTTGAACGTTTTGCCTACGTCATGCATCATTGCGCATACGCGCAGAACTTTTACATAAATACGTGGAAATTTATGTAATACGCGCAACTGTTTAAACAATTGAACGCACAAATTAAAAGTTTGTTCCGCGTGCGAAACGTTTACGCCCATATGATAGCAAAAACTGTGTAAACTGTATCCCAAAACGTCTGAAATAGGTTTTTCCAAAGTTTGAGGTACTACGTAATTAAACATAACTCCTTCGCGCAGACCGGAACCGCTGGCTACTATTTTGGTGAAACCCATATAGTCGATAAACGCCTTGATTACCGCTAAAGCCGATGGGAACACGTCCGCTCTTGCGGAACTGAGTCCCTTGATACGGCGTTTTTTATCGAGGTCGAGAGTACGTATCATATTATATACGTAATCAAAATCCTCTACGTCCATATTAAAATTATGAACCATATCGAGAGGATACTTTTTGACTTTACGGATTATACGCGCAAGGTTTCGGCAACTGCCTCCCACGCCTATCAACTGAGTATCCAGGTCTATTTCTTTAAACCAATCTACTTGTTCAAGCTGTTCTTTTACGTACGCTACCATATCGTCGGCGCACTGCTCGGGACTTTTATCGGCGGACACAAACATATTCGTCAGCGTTACCGCGCCGAATTCAAAAATTTTGGTATGTAAAATAGACCTGCGGTTATAATAAACGAATTTGGTAGACCCTCCGCCGATTTCCATTATCATTCCGCGAGGTATTTCCATCGAATTTATTACGCCTTGATAAACGTAATTCGCTTCTTCCTCTTCCGACACGACCGTTACGCGTATACCAGTAGCGTTGTAGACGTCGGATAAAAAAGTTTTTTGATTGCTGGCTCGACGTACCGCGGCGGTTGCTACCGCCAATATTTTATCTACTTTTTTAATCACGCACATTTCTTTAAACGTTTTGAGCGTGGCAATAGCTTGCATGATACGCGTTTGTTTCAAACTTCCGTCCGCTTCGGTTTCACCGAGGCGCACCGCCTCGCGGCGCTCTTCGGACACGACGAAATATCCGCCGTCCAAAACGTCGTAAATAACCAAACGCGCAGTATTGGAGCCCAAATCGATTAAAGCGATTTTTTCCATTTTTTACCTTCCTAACGCGCAGAAAAAGCGCTGTCAAATATTGTCGGTGTTAGTATAGCACATCTTAATCTGTTTGTATAGATGGTTTTTAAAAAAAGTTAAAAAAA
>CAJUIV010000045.1 GCA_910586905.1 uncultured Christensenellaceae bacterium | reverse complement strand
TAGCCCTCAGGCGTCATTTGCCAACTGCCGGAAACTTGTGCTTTGTTTATCGTCCAGTCTAACGACGTGCTTGTGTCAGCAGTAGATACCGCTGCCATATTGCTTACCGTTGTGTCGGAAAGCAAACTTATTTCATAATCATTTCCCGCATAACTTACAGGTTCTGTAACTACCTCGTCTGCCCAACTTGAATTGTCAGGGTCTTTTAGCATTATTACCACGCGGTAATTGCCTACTACCTTTGCAGACTCGTCGCCCATTACTTCCATCCACTCAGGGTCGAATCCGTCGATGAAATCGGTTACGTAGATATCTTCGCCTGTGTAGCGTATTTCTTTGTTGAGCGTAGGTCTTGGGAATATCTTACCTATGATTTCAAACGTAAGCTCTCTTGTGTCTGCTCCGTCCCATGCCCACGTTGCGTTTTTGCCGCTGATGATTCCGAATTTTACCGTATACTGACCTATTGCAGATTGGGTAAGACTGTCGCCCGTGCTTAATACTTCTACATAGTCCCAATACTCGTCAAGCCAGTCTTTAAGCTGTACCGTTATCTCTTCGCCCGTGTACTCGAATATGTTCTTTACTGCCACTGGGTCAGGTATGAGTATTTGCGGTCCGTTAGGGTCGGGCGCTGTCGTAAACTCGTGGTAGTACGGGGACGTTTCGTCTATCTCTACGTTAGGGTTGTCTGTTACCAACGCCACTATATACTTTTTGTTGTACGGTTTAGGGTCGACTGTTGACAAGTCCACAGGCGTTGCATTTAAGCCGTTTGCATTAAAGTCGTCTACGTCAAAAACTTTGTAGCCGTACAAGTTTGTCGGCACTTCTCCCTCTAAGTCGGATGTTACGTTTACACTAGGCACACCGAACGGATTGTCATCCGTTGCCGTTACGCTGCCCCAACTCTCGGCAGATATTACGAGCGGTTTTATATTGAACGTCGTTGAACGGTTGAGTATTGTAAACTCGTCTTTGTAACTGTCGTCTACTATCTGCACTACCGCTCTATACTCTCCGACGTCTGTCGGCAAACCGCTTAATGCCTCGCCTACTGTTGCGTTGCCGTCTTCGTCATAACTTACAGGGTAATACTTTGTCTCCGTCTGTATGCTACTATACTGCGGCAATACGAATTTTACCGTTACTCCGTGCTCGTTTCCGTCGTATATTACGTCTTCGCCTTCATACTCTACTTCCAAAGCATATTTATCGTCGCCGACGTAGAACGAGTATTTCGCAAAGTTGCTTCCGTTGGTTTCGTTTACCACTTTGAAGTTTTCCGAACCTGCAACCGCTTCGTTTAACGTTACTATACAATAGTAAGGGTGTACTTCTTTTTCCGTTACCGTTATGTTGTTTATATCTACTTCTTCATTTGTTTCTTCGTCGTAATACGTGAGTTTTAACACGTTTCCGTATTGCTCGTATACCGTCGGTATCGCTACCTTATACTCCAACATATCCGCCGTAAACTTTGATACCGTAGTCCAACTTTTTGACGAGTTGGATACAGGTATTGCCGCTTCCGTTACTTCCCACGTATATTGCAAAGTCGCAATTTTGCCGTCGTTGTCTTTTTCCGTTACGCCTTCGCCTACGCTGCCGATTTTGAAGATATGGTTGTCGTCTGCCTCTATCTTCCACGTGCCGAGGTATGAACCGACAGGTATTTTTTTGTTGTTGAGCGCTGTTACCGTCATCCACTCGGGTTGGTTGGCTATCGTCATTTCGCGCATCATTCCCGTCCACTGCGGATTGTCCGCAAAGACTAATTGCGCCAAATCGTACTCTATCGCCTTTATTTCCCAAATGATTGTATATACCGTATTTATGTTGCTTGCCAGTTCGTAACCCGATTCCGTAGATATGGTTACCGTTGTGCGGTAGATACCCGTATTTACGCACTCCGTTACTGCGGAATATGCTCCGCTGTAATCCTGTACTTCGTGTTTGTATGTCGCTATTATTCCGTTTGGCAGCTTACTTTCGTCAAGCTTCATTTCATATGCTTGACTGTTGTAGTCTACTTCTTCGTTGTCCGTTGCAGGCTGTCCGTAACCCGCTATTAAGTTGTCGTAAGTCCAGACTATATTTACCTCGTCTATTATTGCTGTCAAGATAAAGAAGTCAAACGACGTGTTTAACGTGTTTAGCGTATAGTTTTCGTTTGCAGATACTCCCTCCGCCAAACTTATTTGCATTTTGTATGACTGGTTTGCCGCAAATGCCGCCAAGTTTACCTTTATGGTTATGGTATCTCCGCTTTGCGTCATTGCCTCGTCGGCTATTATATTCTGTTCGCCGTTGGTTGGTCCGCAGGTTACTTTTACCTTTACCTTTTCGTCATTCTTTATGCCCGTTACGTAAGCTGTTATGGCGTCTACTTCGCCCTTTTGCCA
>CAJUIV010000044.1 GCA_910586905.1 uncultured Christensenellaceae bacterium | reverse complement strand
GAGCCTTTAGCGGCTGAGGAATTAACGGTAACGGAGTTAACAGAGCCGTTAGAGTAAGAGAAGAAGGAAGCTAGGTGTACAAACCGGGTCGGCGGGCGGGGTGAAGGAAGATTTTGTCAATTTGTAAATAAAGTGCATATAAATTGCAATAAAACCGTCTTTCAAAATGTTAAATATTTAAATCGCCTTTGGTATCGTCCAATCGTTCAAAGGCAATTCCGATAGTAAAAAGATTGAAAAATACTAAATAATGTGTTAAAATAAAACTATGAAAAAGAAATTGTTTGCGATAATTATTGCGTTTATGTTTACTGTTTCGCTTTTGACGTTTTCGTCTTGCGACTATATTTTCAACGCAATATTCGGGCCGGGCAGCGATTCCGATGGGACGGGAAATTCCCCCGTTGCGCATACGCATAAAATGATAAAAAAGAACGTTGAAAACGTGATTTGTCAGGGAGCGGATACCGTCTTTTATTGGTATTGCCAGGAATGCCGCAAGTGTTTTACGGACGAACTCGGCGACGAAGAAATCCTCGACTTAGACGCGTTGGAAGCGGGGCATTTGTTTGTTATCGAAAGCGACGCCGAAACTCACTGGCAGCAATGTAAAAATTGTAAAGAAATCAACGGCGAAAAACAAAGTCATAGCGCAAATAAATGGCTTACTAATAAGGAAAACCATTATAAGGTTTGCAATGTTTGTACCGCCGTTTTTGCCTTGTCTGAACACGAGTTGATTAACGACTTTTGTGAAATTTGCGATTTTACTTTAAATTACGCCGTTCGTTGTAATTCCGACTACGGTTATGATTCGTTCGCAACGCTTGACAACGGCGAAAATCTTCAAAAGTTATATTCCGATATCGATGGTATTGCCTCTGCTTTTCACGACGACGAAACGATGGACGCCGGTATACTTCTTAGCGAAGGAACTCATTATTACGTTCTTGATGCAGTATCTTTTAAAAATTATAACATATCCGGCGAACAAGCTTTAAGCGTTTGGTCGGTATACAGACACGACCATCCGTTGTATTATTGGATTGACGGAAGAGTAATGACAAACGAATCGAGCTTACAGTTATGCGTTGTAAACGAATATGCTCAAGGCGAAAAAAGAACTGCGCAAAACGTAAAATTGTATTCTAAAATCGACGAATATTTGGCGCTGGTAGGAGAAGAATCTTTCGATTATAACATAGCTCTCGGTTTGCACGACGCTATAATACAAAACGCCGATTACGCTTATAAGGACGACGGTAAAACACCCGAAACGGAAAGCTGGGCGCATAATATAATAGGAATTTTAGACACGGGTTTCGCCGTATGCGAAGGCTACGCCAAAACTTTCCAACTGCTCTTAAACGCTTGCAACGTAAACAACGTTTTTGTTACAGGACATAGTAAAAACAGCGGACACGCTTGGAATCTTGCCGAAATCGACGGAAGTTGGTATTGGTTCGATTTAACTTGGGACGATCAACCGACTTATCCGCGCGGCGTTATTTACGAGTATTTTTGCAAATCAAGCGACGATTTTGACGACCATACCGTAAACGCTTCTTCGTGGGGAGTAAACTATTTATACGCTCTTCCGGAAGTTTCAAACGAAAATTATAAAGGAAATGAATTTCAACTCGGCGCACAATTTACCGCTGACGGTTTTACTTATCAGCTTAGCGGTAACAAATCGTTGACGTTGGTGTCCTGCTCGTTAAGCGGCAAAGTGGAAATCCCCGAAACGGTAACTAAAAACGGAACGCAATACAAAGTAACGGTAATAGGCAAAGACGCTTTCATTGCCAACAAAATTACTTCTCTGTATATTCCTTATAGCGTAGACGTTATTTATAATTTCGCTTTTAAGGGCTGTTCTAAACTAACTTCCGTTACGTTTGCCGACTCTGTCGGTTGGGTTCGTAAAACTATGAATAACACAATAGAGGAAAAAGTTACGTTGGTCGATGCGTCTGATGCGGCAACTTTATTGAAAGAATATTATCAGTACAGACAAGGAATAGCCGTTATTGTAGAGCATCAATACGTTTGGACAAAAACGTCTGTTTAAAGATACAGTTTACTTTTTAGATAAAATAGCGTATAATATATTTAACGAGGGAGTGTTTTTAGATTCGCCCGGCGTTAAAGGAAATTTGATAAGCGTACCGCAGCGCATCTGCGTTAACAAGGCAAAACTAAATTAAACGCTAATAATAGCACAAACAGCCGTTCCTTCGGGATGGCATACGCCGCTTAATTAAAACCGGCTCGTAGACTTTCGTATTTTTGCGCGACGGAATGCTCTGCGTAAGACAGCGCGAATAGAATCGTAACGGTCGCGGCAAGACGTTACGGTTTGAAATTTATTTTGCTGCGGACAACGGTTGGTTTGTTTGTTTCTCCGTCCGTTGCGACTTAAAAACAAACTGCGTACGAAGAAAGTCAAATGGTCTTGCGTTGGTACACGGGTGCAAGTCCCGTCACTTCCACCACAAAATAACAAAACGAATTTTGCAAATAAGACGGCGGATGCTGTCTTATTTGCTTTAATATCGGCTTTCTTTTTTACTGAAATTTTTTATTTTAAAGGATATATCGAGTTACGGTTTATCGTACTTACGTTCTGTAAACATATTGCGGGAAGGAGCGTACTCGCACGTATTTTTTTTTGACTAAAACTTTTGCTATAAAAATTCAATTTGGATTTCATAAAAATACTTTGAAACGTTAAATTGAGATTTGGGTATAAAATGCTACTTGCTTGAGTTATAGGAATATAATAAATATTTTAATCGAATTCAAAAACAATGTAATAGTATAGACAAATAAAAATCGAATCAACAAT
>CAJUIV010000043.1 GCA_910586905.1 uncultured Christensenellaceae bacterium | reverse complement strand
TATTTTCCACATCTCCGCCTAAATGCATCATAAATTCTCTGCAAATACCGCAAGATGGAATTATATTTCCATCTTCATATACTGAAACCACTTTTGTAATTTCACTTTCGCCGTATGTAAGCATGGTTGATAAAGCATTTCTTTCCGCGCACATCCCTATAGAGCCGTCAGTATCAATGCATATACCCTTGTAAATATTACCTTTTTTTGTGAGCACGGCAGATGCCACACTTCCTACACACATTTTATTTGAAATATCACGTGGATTCAAAACGCTCATTGCTTCTTCATATAATCTTTTCCATTCTTTATTCACTGTTTTGTTCTCCTTAATAAATTCCAAAATTTGTGTTTTATCAATTATATGTTTTCTCTCGTTAAATTACTGTTTATCGCTCTATACGAGCAAATATATTATAGCATAGTTGAAGAAAAAAAATCAAAGTAAATGGTGCTCTAAATCATAGATTTATGTGCCGATTGACAGCATGGCGTGCGCTTGTCTTGATATAAACCGAAAGGCTTAGAAAACGACGCAAAGCCCAAAGTGTTTTGCGTCGTTTTTGCATTGTGCGAAACTTTAATATTTATATCTAGACATATCGCGCGGATATTTTTGTCTTTACAAAAAAAACGATGTGATGTATAATTTACTAATGGATTTGATATTGGCCAGCAGTTCGCCACGGCGCAGCGAGTTGCTTTCGAAAATGAATCGCAAATTTAAAATAGTTCCTTCCGATTGCTGCGAATACAGTTTCGCGGCTAGTCCTCGCGACGTAGCGTTAGAGCTTGCCTGCCGCAAAGCGATGAACGTTTTTCTTAAAAACGGAGCCGCCGCCGTTATCGGCTGCGATACGGTTGTCGATTTGGACGGCGAAGTTTTGGGCAAACCCAAAGATGCACAAGAAGCCGTTTCGACGTTGAAAAGACTGAGCGGGCGTTCGCACGAAGTCCATACAGGCGTTTGTATAGCTTACGAAAAAGGAATTTTGCTTTTTTCGGATACGTCTGAAGTACAATTTAAGGTTTTAGACTGTGAGCAAATAGATAAATACGTATCTACTGGGTCGCCTATGGATAAGGCCGGCGCGTACGGAATTCAGGATTCCGGCTTTGTGTCGGAGATAATCGGCAGCTACACAAACGTTATGGGTTTTCCGGTGGAGAAAATCGAGCGCGCGTTGAAAAATATAATCAAATAAAAGCAGGGGGATTAATCTCTTATGGCGAGTTACGAATTATGTTTCGATATGGGGTCTGCGTACATTTCCGCAGGGCTTAAAAAAGACGGTTTTTCCGATAAGATTCCCGCCGTTGTGGCGTACGGAGGACAGGACAGCGAACAAATCGTTGCGGTAGGCGTCGAAGCGGTCAGGACGGCTTCTATGTACAGCGGCGGAGTTAAATTGAGTCATCCCATTTTGGAGGGCGCTATTATAGACGTGGAGGGCGCCAAGGCGCTTATATCGATGTTGTTGGAACGCCTTATAAACTATAAAATGAGCGCGTTTTCCCGTTATAACGTATCTTGCGCGGTCCCGTGCGGAATGATTAGCAGCGACAAAAAAACAATAGAATCGGTGTTTTTATCTTTGGGAGCAAAACAGGTTTCTTTTGTGGAAACGCCCGTTGCCGACAGCGCCAAACTTTTTAAAGATTTCAGGATTCGCCAGGGAATAATAGCGAATCTGGGGTACGACTGCACAGATATTGCAGTAGTATACGTCAACGCTATTTCGGCGGGCTGTACTTTATATCACAGCGGTAAGCATTTGACGGAAGCGATTATCGAAAGAATAAAATCGAAATATCAAATACAACTGTCTTTCGAACAGGGCGAACAGTTAAAAATAAACTGCGCCAGTTTGTATCCCAACGATTCTACGATAATTTCGATAACGGGTCAAAACGTCCAAAACGGAGTTGTGGAAAACGTTAACGTCAGCTCGAAGGAGCTTTACGATACGGTCGTAGAGTTCGTACGCAAATACGTAAAAATAATTCAAAGCTTGATATCCGGCGTTCCAAGCGAGCTTGCTGGCTCGGTAAAAAACGAAGGCGTCATCCTGTGCGGCGGCGGAGCAAGGCTTGCGGGATTGGATATGTTCTTAAATAAGGAATTAGGCATACCAGTGCGCGTAGCGTCCTATCCCGAAGACGTATCTATTTTAGGAATGATAGAATATAACAAATAAACAAAGGAGCATAACGATGGAACTTAAAGGAAGTAAAACGGAACAAAATCTTATGGCGGCTTTCGCGGGAGAAAGTCAGGCTCGCAACAAGTACGATTACTACGCTTCTAAAGCGAAAAAAGACGGTTACGAACAAATAGCGGCAATTTTTCAGGAAACGGCTCTAAACGAAAAAGAACATGCCAAAATGTGGTTTAAACTGTTTCACGGTATAAACGGAACTTTAGATAATCTTTTGGACGCAGCCGCCGGAGAAAACTACGAGTGGACGGAAATGTATAAAGATTTTGCCGAAATCGCCGATAAAGAAGGATTTCACGATATAGCGGAAAAGTTCAGGGGCGTAGCCGCGATAGAAAAATCGCACGAAGAGCGTTACGCAAAATTATCCCAAGCCGTTAAAAAGGGCGAAGTATTCGTTAAAATGCAGGAAAACGTTTGGGTATGCCGCAACTGCGGACATATTCACGTGGGTAAAAACGCTCCCGAAGTTTGCCCCGTTTGCGCCCATCCGCAAGCATATTTCGAACTTCGAAAGGATAATTTTTAGCGTAAGTTGAAAGTATTTTATTTATATACGTTTTAACGCAGAAAAGTTAAAAAATATTGTGAAATATTTTGAAAATTCGCTTGACATAGTTTAACGTATGTAGTAAGATAAATAGGCTGTCTACCATCGCGGTACGACGGCAACAGAAGCTTGACAACAGAATAGTAAAAGACGAATAAAAAACACAGTCAATTTATTAAGGATATTAGCCAGCGGTCGGCGGAAGTCGACCA
>CAJUIV010000042.1 GCA_910586905.1 uncultured Christensenellaceae bacterium | reverse complement strand
CTACTTATTTTCTGGCAACAGATGGAAAAACATCATTATCCCGACGCAAGAGATAAGGATTACTATTTTACAGTTACCGAACCTACGGGCGATTGGATGATCTCCTCCGATTACGAAAACAGCGTATATTTTTACGGCGATTCGAGTAAGCGTTTCCTTATGTTCCGTTCGGGCATCGAAGCGACTTATTCTCCTAACGGCACGGATTTTTATCTAACAAGCGATTTAAAGGCATTAAGCGATTGCTTAGACGTATTGGGCGGCGAAACGTTTGAATACGACGTAACAGAGTACCGTAAAATCAAAGATAACGTCAAGCACACTTTTAACGAAGAGCAAGTTACCGCGCTTATGGATAAGTATTTCAAGGACGTGCAATCTGACA
Source organism: uncultured Christensenellaceae bacterium (assembly GCA_910586905.1). GTDB lineage: Bacteria > Bacillota > Clostridia > Christensenellales > CAG-314 > Fimimonas. The sequence goes on along the minus strand of CAJUIV010000042.1, from coordinate 3,266 downwards.
TTGAACATCGTCCGTCGGAATTTATTTATAACGAAATTAACGGTAAAAACGTGCTCATAGGATACTATGCCAGCGAAGGCGAAACGGAAGTAGTAATTCCTTCTGACGTCGAATATATTTCCGAGGAGTTTATCGTAAACGATATAGATGGAAAGGTAACTTCTTTGACGATTCCCTCGTCTGTAATCGAAATTGTAGATTCCGAGGGTAAACCGGAAACCGATTGGCAATACGTAAGGTTTATTCTAGGCAGACAAAACGGCGAAACACTGTTTCAAAACATTACCGTTGCTCAAGGTTCGCCTCTGTTTAAACCCGGCAGCGGACACTTGACATTACAAGACGGCACGGTCGTTTACGCTTTGGATAAAGCGTGCGTAAATTTTGATTTGAACGTATTGATTTGCGCATCAAAGCAAACTCGCGAAGGCTGCAATTATAAAAACGTTTACAAGATTTTATCCGATACGTTGAATCTCGATTACGACGAAACAATCTGCGCTATGCAAAAGTACGATACTACTTACGAGAATATAGCCGAATTAGTGCAGAAAGTGTGCGAAAATTCCTATATTACGCAGTTTAACTTTGCTGTTTCTACGTCGAACGTTACGGTTCCCGACGGCGACACGAATTCGGGACGTTTCGCAAACTTGAATTTTGAAATCGATTTAAAATCGGACGTTACAATCAACGTTTTATATAAGGATATGCAGCCCCAAGACGAGGCGTCTTTGGCAATAGCGCTTACTAACGGTTCCGATATCGTACGCAATGTAGCGGTAAACGTAACGGGCTTTACTTACCGCACCGTTTTGGACGTTGGACCTAAACAACCCGAACCCGATAAAGGCGGCGATAATAATTACGTTTCCGACTGCAAAATATTTACTTCCTTCAACTTAGACGTTATGCAAATGTATTACGACAGTTTGTGTTACGGAAAATTGATACGAGACGAACAGAATTCGCAGGTAAATTTCGATAGCTCACAAGACGAAAAGTTTCGTTATTTCGAAATCCACGAAGCCAATACAAATCCGTCGTATAGCAATCTTTACTGCGATATAAATATAACCAACGACGTTCGCAGTGGCGATATAATAACCGTTCCCAGCGAATTGTTCGGATTGCCTGTTCGAAAAGCGCGTATAGACGTAAGCGCAATAGCCGACAAAAACGTTACCGTTATATTGCCTGATTTGGAAGCAGACTTCGATTGCGTGGAATTTTACAATTCGGACGATTTACAGCCGGTATCGCTCGATAACGAAGAATTTATAATATCTTGCGCAAACGGTTTGGAATTGTTAAAACAGCGTATAACCAACTACGATTTATACACTGAATATTCAATCAGTTTTACCATACAATCGGACGATGATACGGATATTTTCCAAACGGGATGGATTTACGCCGAAGGCAACCCAGATAACGTTAAGTATCATGCGTATTTAACTGTGGACGGAGAAGAAAAAGAAATTTGGTATTCTAAACGGGACGGCGTAGTACTTTCGGACGTATGCGAAGCGGGCGTTGCGTATTTCGTTATTCCCAGAGATTATCTATGGGGCGCGTCTGACATTACCTTGCAGCCGTTAAACGTTTATAAAGACGATCAAGGCAAGCTTCGCTGCGAATTCGAAGAAATATGCGAAAACGCAAACTATGCGCTTGTAAAACAGCCGTTAGGCGAAAGGGAAATGCGGGCGGTAATTACCGAAATAGATAAAGAGTTTTCTTTGTCGGTTGTGTTTACCGAGGAAGAGCGCGACGGAAAGACGTACTTTGAGGGCAAAATACCTCTGTTCGAAATTACGTACGAGCAAGTTGAGCCGACAACTGTCGAATACGATATCAAAAGCGTTGCGAACGTAAGTTTCAACGGTTGGTTTGACTTATCGTATATAATGCGCGTTACGGAATTTGTTTACGACGCAGCCGATTACGGCGAGGAAAGTTATCAGACTTTCAGCGACGCAGGTAACGTTGAATTGCGCGTAATATGCGTGGGCGATGAGTTGCGAGTTGAAAAGAGAAACTCCTATGTAGACCGCGAAATTACCGTTTGCATAGAGGATAGAACAATCCGTCAGACGATACGTCTGTTCGATGGCGCCAATCAGGTAAAATTCAACGTTGACGAATGGAACATAGATGACGTAGACAACCAAGTATTTTATATAAAATATGCCGCTTCGGAGTACGGGCATCCAAGTCAAGCGCGTATGGAAATCGCATTTATTCGCGAAAACGGCTCGACGTATGCAATAAGTCAATGGGCGCCCAGTCGTAGATTTACGTTGGAAAAGTACTCTTTGGGCGAAAGCAGAAAAAAAATAACCGGTTCGAATTACGAATTGACCATCTATATGAACGTCGTCAGACCAGATTTCATAACTGCTTCGGACGGAGTAATAGTCGATTTTAACAAATCTTCTTATTCAATTGAAGGCACGGTGGAAGGTCGCCCCGTAAGCGGAACGGCGAACGTACCGTACGGTTACTATATCTCTTATCTCGACGTCGAAGGATACATATGTAAATATTTTTGGGTATTCGACGCGCAAGGCGAGCCTGATTTCCGTTTACTGGATGAATATAAAACGATGCAAGTTATCGTAGGAGACAAAACGTACGAAAAACGTATCGCATTGGGACAAACCAATACAATCGATATGGACTGGCTGGATTTGCAAGACGGTTACGCATATTTTTGGAGAACTTCTTACGGTATGATTAGCGACGTATTCGTTACGGACGGCAAAGTTAATTTGTATATACCGAAAGGAGACGACGGCAATTCGGAATTTGACAGTATAACGCTTATGCGTATGGCTTACGACGTACCTAATACATTCCATATTCAGGACGACGACGGACAGGGCAACTCTTACAATTTGGATATAACGATTACCGTAACTCTAGACGATTCTATCGATGCTACGCCGTATAATAAGGTATCGGTAACGGCGAGCGGCAGATACAACGAAGGTGAAATAAAAGGCGCGGCGGAAAATTCGTCGATTTACTCCGTATCGTTTACTTGGAAAGATAACGATATGTCTACTACCCCGCGTAAGTTTATTTTAGAGTTGGACGGTTTGGATATAAAAATCGTAGGATTGGGCGAAAAGCTTTTCTAAAGGAAAACGGTTTTGTTTTAGTGATATATATGTCAACAAAAAAACTGCGCAGACAGCGTAGTTTTTTTTGTTGTCTCAAGAAAACCACCGGATAGTCCGGTGGTTCGGTGGAGGTTTACC
>CAJUIV010000041.1 GCA_910586905.1 uncultured Christensenellaceae bacterium | reverse complement strand
ATATATAATTATTTATAAATAAGCGCAAAGCATTTTAAATCCGTTAAATAGCATAAAACGTTAAGTTAAGTAATCAATTTGTTTTAACCGAACATAACTTATTTTAATTACATCGTATCACGCTTAATACGTTATATTTTGCAATAACTGCATTAGTATACGAAACAATTAAGTAATCAACGGAGTTTATAGTGATTTTACCGTTTTAAATTACACCGTAAAAATTTGACCGGTTTTACCCGAACCAACATCGTTGCTTTACGATATTATTACGTCCCGAAACCTACGGCGCTGCGGAATAACGCACGTACAAAAAAAAACGTATCACATCTTTTAATTTTTTTGCATTTTTTATAATATGACGTAGTTTATAATATATTTATGATAAATTTATTCCAAAACGAATATTTATGATATTTCGGGCTTAAAAACGCCTCATATCCCCTTCCAAAAGCCGCTTTTTGACCGAAAATCTGCTACAAAAGTTTTGACAAATAAAATCAAATCATATATATTAACTGCGGATTAGCGATAATCCGCTATAAAAAAGACAACAAGTATAAAACAGGAGGATTTATGATTTCAGCAAAAAAGCGCATTGCAATATTTTTTATTGTAGCGGTATATGCTCTTTCCCTGATTTCGGGATTGGTATATATTTTAAGCAACGATATTCTCGAAGCGTTTGCAGAAACGGATGATTCGACGTACGCATATTATTACGACAATCTTACCACCACCGACAAAGACGGTAATGTAGTCGATTATACGCTTGCAAAGAAATTTTATCAAGTATTAGAAGAAGTCGACGCTTCGGGCGACTTTAAGAAAGGCAATTTATCCAAAGAATTGACAAACATACTTACGTCCGAGCAAATTGCGGCGTGGGTTGAAGACGGGGATTTGGAAATCCCCAGAGCGTTCGGAGCGGCGCGCGATTCGTTCCTTATGGATCACCCCGAGCTGTTCTACATAGACGTATACAAAATAATGATCAGCGCGGGACGCACCGGCGGCAAATACGTTGCTTATATAGACAGCGGAAAAGAAGCAAACGTCTACCGTAACAAAGCGTTTACTTCGGAAGCGGCTGTTAATGCGGCTATTATTCAATACAACAACGCAATCAAGAGCATCGCGGACGAAATTACACAAAAGACCGAAGGCTTTACCGGCAAACGCGACAAAGAGCTGTCGATTGCGCTTTACGAACACTTTTCTTCCAACAGCAAAAATTACTTTTACGACTTCGGAACGTATAACGACGGAATGGAAGGAAACGCTTCCACTGCTTCTATGGCGTTTACGTCATACGGAGCGTTGGTAAACAAAAGAGCGGTTTGTTCGGGATTTGCAATGGCTTACAAAGCGGTTATGGACTACTTAAACGTACCTTGTATTGTAGTAAGCGGTTACAGCGTAGGAAAGGATAAGAAAGGCGTAGATCTTGACAATATGGTAGGACACTCTTGGAATTACGTTAAGTTAGAGACCGCCCCCAAAGAATCGGACGCGTCGGCGCGCGCAAGCGAAAAGAGCTACGATTGGTTTGCGTTCGACCCCACATGGGGCAATGTACAGTCGCGCGGACAATATGCTTGCATGGACGCAATTACCGCTTCTAAGCATCATATGCCCTACGGTGTAATTTCGTCGTCCAACTACTCACTCAATTATCCGACGCTTTCTTCGCGTATTTACGATAAAGCAGCAAATCCGAATGAAATGAACAACGAAATCACCATAGGCGATTTCGACTACAAGAGCTTTTATAAAAGCGCCGGCACTACATTTAACGTTGAGGAACACGTAAGCTACAAAGGTAAAAATGCAAAAGAGCTGTTCGAAACGGAAAATCTTCGTTTAATTTCGCGCAGTTACTATATGTATAACGGTGAAAAAATTTGGACTAAATGGCAAGACATATTTAACTTGTCAACTAAATATTCCGATCAGGCAAGCGGTTTAGAAAATTACGACGGTTATACGTTTGCATATGTGAATACAAACATACAATACACGCAATACGCCGTCGTATCGGATGTCGAACCCGACTTGGACAGAGTATTTGCCGAAGGAGCGATTACGTGGAAAAAAATCGAGTATAGCGAAGGAAGCATAAAAGACGAAAATATCGTATTCCTTTCGCAAAAATTCGAAAACGAAGTATACGGCACCTACACTCCCGCTCCGTACCTTTTAAACGAAGCTACTACGCCGTATATGGGCTGCGCGATAACAATTAACGACTCTATGAGCGAATCGAAAGGCAGCAATATTATGGCGGACAAATTTGCCACCACAATAACGCTTAAATATACCGAACCGCTGCATATTCTCGACCCTAACAAGCCTATCGTTATAAATGTTACACCCGAGAAGGAGAACGCAAAACAATACTGCGGATTCGTTAAATTCTCCGACGGCGCTGTCGTGCACCTGTTGGAAGACGAAAACGGAGTCGCGAATATTCTTCAATTCAAGTTCAAGCCCAGCCTTATGTACGAACACGACAGCATGGGTTACGCATTTACCTTCGAAAACGTAGGTTCTGCAAAGCTTGTAGAGAAAAAGACAGAAGACGGCAATTTCGTTACAACCACTTCGGACAAAGCGCCTAACTATGCATACTTCGAATGGGCGCGTTGGTTCCTTGCTTGCCCCAAAGTGTTCGGCGACGGCAGACTGTGGGTAGAATGCTGCGCTCAGCCCGTACTTGCGGACAACTCGGACCTTTCTGCGATGGACTTCAAAGACGAAGACGGAAATACCACTTTCTCCGAAGCGGAAAGAAGCCAAATGATGTTGGTTGTAAACGACACGCGTAAAGAAACCGTAGACGCAATGCACGACGAGATTACGGCAAATCCCGAAATCAACGTTACGAAAGACGATATAATATCGAGCCAAACTTACGACATTCAGCTGTCGATTTGCGGAAGGGTTCCCAAAATACCCGACGGAAGCTACGTTAAAATTTCGCTCGGTTTCCCCGAAGGATACGGTCCCGAGGACGAGGGAGTTACGTTTAAACTCTTCCACCGCAAACACGTCAAAGACGACGAATATATCATCGAGGAAGTTCCCTGCGTAGTAACTAAATTCGGTATCGTTGCAACCGTTACAAGCTTTTCGCCTTATATGGTTGCGGTAGTTCCCGAAGAAAAAGCTACGACCAAAACGGTTTATGCGTCTATTGACGGCAATGGCGGCAAACTCACAAAAGAAGACGGACAAATTCAAACAGTTAAAAAAGGCAAAAGTTACACTTACTCCATCGCTCCCGATGCCGGTTACAAACTTTACTCCGTTACGTTAAACGGAAAGAGCGTAATCGACAGAGTGGTAAACGGCAAACTCACGCTTACTTACGACGAACTGACAAGAAACAACGAACTCGAAATACAGTTTATTTCCAACGAAGCTGCTGAACGCTACGAAGAAAAAGGAATCGTAGACCCCGTTAAAGTAGTTGTTTCGGCAGATAACAAAACTTCCGATATCTACACCTTCGTCGAAGGCGAAGTATTCCCCGAACCTACTAACGTAGGAGTAATAATCGGTATTTCCATAGCGGTTGTAGTTGTTATAGCTGCGGCAGCGGTGATAAGCGTATTATTGATTAAGAAGAGAAATTCTCAGCAAAACGACTAGTCGAAAATCAGACTGACATCAAAAAAAACACCGATTGATTTCGGTGTTTTTTAGTTATAAAAGTTTTTAAGTAATGATTTAAAACTGCTAAAACGCGTAACGCTCAACATCGTCCGCAACGTATTACTAGAAAATCCGTAAAATATCAACCGCAGATTTATATATACGAAAGATACTGTTTATCAGATACTAATCGTCAAAAGAAAAACTCCCCGAATAAAGCGCACTTCCCATAGGGAATTAAAAAACTAAATTATTAAGAGTTATACTT
>CAJUIV010000040.1 GCA_910586905.1 uncultured Christensenellaceae bacterium | reverse complement strand
TTTCTTCATTATCTCGCAAATAAAACACAATGCTTTATGAGAGAGGCTGGCATAGTCTCTTTTCTTTTTGCTTTTCAAAAACCCTTTTGATAATCTTGCAAACGGTAAAATCAAATGCAGTTATAAGAACTAAGAAAGTTTTGGCAATGACATAGGCAATTTTTTATTTTTTACTGGAAATTGGCTGTCTAACCTACCGCCAATCTCAGCAAAGAAAAGCGCGCACAAAATACATACGCATTTAGCTATATTACAAGCCATAACTTTTGCTCTTCCGCAAGCAAAGTCTTTGTTCGACACAATTTCTTTATTCATTTTTGCCACCTCCTTTATATAGTCAGTTACAACGTGCGCTAACACGTAACTGCACGCAATTGCATTTTATCACGTTTAACAGCCGCTTGCAAGATTATCAAAAGGGTTTTTGAAGATTTAATTATCTTTTAATGAAATCGAACATCTCGTAAAAATTTTTATCATAGGAGGCAGATATGTACAGCGATAGTTTAGCGCATCATGGGATCAAAGGACAGAAGTGGGGTGTGAGAAGGTATCAGTATAGCGATGGTACGCTTACGCCGTCCGGAATTAAACGGTATGCCAAAGAACAATACAAAACTGAAAGCAGTTCGAGCAATCCCAGAACGGCGAATAGATACTCGAAATTCAAATACAAATCTTCTACGCCGGAGAGAAATATAAAAGCGGCAAAAAAGTTCCTGCTTAAAAACGGAATTGACGTTTCTTCCACATCCACCATGTCGGTTGCTCTCAATAAAGAACGCCACAAAAGAATAGGAAGTAACGTTGCATTGGGAATCGGGCTTGCCGCTGTAACCGCTGTCTCTGCGGCACAGATAGCAACTGGCCATTCGTTTGTAAAATCTGTATTAGACAACCGATAATCGCTACGCAAACAGAGGTGAAATTCAAAATGGAAAGAATCAAGAAACCATACATACTCGAAATCGAAGAAGCTAAAGCGGAAATGACTGCGGCTGTCAATGAAATTCTCGGTAAACATGAATTACCTTGCTATCTCTTTGAAGGAATAATCGAAGAGATTCACAACAGGGTAACGATAGCGGCAAAGAAAGAATTGGAGTTGGCTCGTTCCCAGTATGAGAGTCAGTGCGCCGCAGATCAACACGAACCGCATATTAAAGCAAATAACAAAAACGGGGGATAAATAATGAACACATACATTCCCAAAACGAATCGGATAATTCATAACGCATTTGTGGATTTTCAAAAGCGTCTTGTGAACAGTCCGATACATATTGTTCAATATGATATGGGTGCGCCTATCATAGCCATTCAATTATATTCGAACAATGCGATTTACACCTTGCCGGCAGAAGCAAAAGCAAATATACGTTTGAAAAAACGAGACGGTAAAGTTGTATATAATCCCGTTCTTGGATGTAACGAGGAACGGAATATTATCTATGTCGAAATCACATATCAAATGACTGTCGAACCGGGTCTTATAAAACCTGTTATCGAAGTCGTGTTTGATGAAGATGCGCTCGTTGCCGCGTCGAGTTATATAGAAATCGAGATAGATAAAAACCCGATTCAACAAAAAACCGTCGAATCGACCGATGAGTTTAAGACGATAGTCGAATATCAGTTGCTGACTTCGGAGTTGGCGGGGCAAGCCGCTCAGTCTGCTCAAAATGCCAAGGATTCCGAGAACGCGGCTAAGGTTTCCGAAACAAACGCAAAGGCGTCGGAGATTGCAGCGAAAGACTCGGAGACAAAAGCCAAAGCGTCGGAAACCGCGGCGAAGTCTTCCGAGAACAAAGCAAAAGATTCGGAGACAAAAGCTAAAACTTCGGAAACAAATTCCAAGACGAGCGAAACGAATGCGAAAGCATCGGAGACTGCGGCGAAGAATTCCGAAACGGCTGCGGCAACATCGGAAGCAAATGCAAAAGATTCGGAGGATAATGCGGCGGATTCTGCGGCTGCCGCAGCGACGTCTGAGGTAAATGCCAAAACAAGCGAAACGAACGCAAAAGATTCGGAGACGAAAGCCAAAACGTCCGAAATCAATGCTAAGACGAGCGAGACAAATGCCAAGACTTCGGAAACGAATGCGAAGGCCTCGGAAGACCTTGCCGAAGCTGCAAAAGATCTTGCTGTCACTTCGGCTACTACTGCCGCCGAGTCGGCTGATGTCGCTCTTGGCGCGGCTAAAGAAGCTTTGGCAAGCGCGGTTCGTGCGGAAGAAACGGATATCGGTAGACTCATTACGGCTTTGCAGAAGCAAGAGTTGTCGGTGAGCGTAAAAGATTTTACGGACGATATCGTTTACGACGATAAAGGCGAACCGATTGAAGCCGTAACGACTTTTGTTGCAACGTATAAGTTTGTCGAGTTGAGCGATAAAGTCGATTTGTTGCTTTCGGAAATCGAACATTTGAAGAGTCATGCGCTCTTGGATTCAAGTAATTAAGGAGTTATATTTTACATGAAAATAAAAGAATATCCTCAGGTCACCGCTTTTGACGACGGTGATTTTTTGTTGAAAGACGGTACGAACGGAACGAAGATAATTAAGGCGTCCGACGCCGCAAAAGGCTTTCTAGATAGTCTCATAGATCCGATAGCCCACGCCAGCATATATCGCGGCAAATCGCTCGGAACGTCGTTTACGACGGCACAGAAAGCCGCTATTGCGGACGGTTCGTTCAAAGACCTGTTTGTAGGCGATTATTGGACAGACGGAAGTAGAAAGTATCGTATTGCCGATATGGACTATTTTTACAATGTCGGCGACACGGCGTTTACCAAACATCACCTTGTTGTTGTACCGGATAAAAATTTATATAGCGGCATGATGAAAAGTGACGGAACTACAACCGGCGGTTATGTAAATTCCGATATGCGGCTTACCGGATTGGCAAATGCCAAAACAACGATTTCCGCTTTCTTCGGAGACGGGTTGCTTACGCATCGTGATTATTTGGTTAACGCTGTATCGAGCGGTCGTCCTTCGGGTAGATCGTGGGTGGATTCGCAAGTCGAAATAATGAACGAAATCATGGTATATGGATGTCATATATTTTCGCCGGCAAACGACGGTAGCAATATACCGAATAATTATACGACTGCAAAAAAGCAACTCGCGTTGTTCCGTCTCAATCCTCAAATGGTAAATACGAGAGAGTATTACTGGTTGAGAGACGTCGTTTCTTCGAACTGCTTTGCCTGCGTCGGCGCCGGTGGCTATGCGCGCTTCGGCGACGCGGGCAACGCTTGTGGGGTTCGTCCGTACTTCTGTATTGGTTAACATTAGGGGCCGTGTGCCCCGCAAAAATCTATTTAAAAGGAAAATTCAAAATGGATAATAAAACGTATAAAATCGAATTGTCCGACGGAACGGTTTTGGAGAATTTGCGGTTAAACGGAAATAACTTCATTTCCGCCGTTCCCGTAACGGAAGAGACCTTTGCAGGGAAGTTGTCTAAAGTTATATTTATGGATAGCGAAGGACATACCGAGTCCCGTAGCAATATGGAACTCGTTCAAGCAATCCCGTATGAAAACGAATACTGGTTTATCTTGCGAGAACTTACCAACGAGGAACTTACCAAAATCAAAAACCGTGCCGATTTGGAATACATCGCTATGATGGTCGGCGTGGAACTTTAAAGGAGGTACCGTAATGCCTAGCAAAAATTACTGGAAAGTAAAAGAATGGTTTGATTTGCAAGTTTGGAATGAAGACAGAGTGCGTAATGCGGTTGTAAAAGGCTGGATTACGAAAAAAGAGTTTAAGGAAATAACGGGTAAAGACTACTAATGAGCGTTCTTGCCAACAACCGAAAGGAATCGAGATATGAGCCGATAATGCTGTCCGTCAAAATCCATGAAATGCTAACCGAGCTTGCACAAAGAAATTACGGCATAAAGGATTTGAATCACTTTGTTCGGATGCGCTATGCATACGGCAAAGATAAGACGGAAAATTTCGAGTTGTATCGATATTTATTGCAGAACAGCAAATCAAGTATCGATATGACATCGAGATTGCTTACTAAAAATTTATTGGCTGCGCAAAGCATTTATCCGACTTCGATGGCGGAGTTGGAGCAGCGCAGAGCGTTTTTGAACAATGCAATCGGTAACTGTAACCAATTGATATTTGACATACAAGAGGCGGTTACTCGATTTGACGTTGATATTAACAAATTCGATTCTTACCAACATGTTATCGATCGAGAAATCGATTTGATAAAAAAGTGGCGTCAAAAGGATAATTCGTTTAAGTCACATTTTACTGGTTAACTTCTGAAAACGAGTGTCGTTTCTTCGAACTACTTTGCCTACGTCAACAACAATGGCAATGCGAACTACAACAACGCGGACAACACTAATGGGGTTCGTCCGGATTCCCTAAGATACCAATAGGGAAGGAGAAGTTGTCCATTCCTTTACGGAGAAAATTAAAACAAAGCCAGACGCAATTTACTACGGTAAATATTGCTACAACGGTGAATGGAGTTTATGACTTATAAAGATATTCTTTGCGACGCCAATAACTTGTATAAGGCTTACCTTGCATCTGTTAAAACGAGCGATTGGAAGGAAAGTACGCAACGTTTCAAGTTAGATTTTTTACGAGGGATATTTCGCATTCGCGACAACCTTGTAAATCAAACATTGAAAAACGGGGCTACGAGTGAATTCATATTGCACGAACACGGCAAGGTAAGACCTGTTACAAGTTTACCGGTTGAGGACAGAATAATTCGTCATGTTCTGTGTGATGAAGTATTGCTTCCGAAAGTCCGCAGCAAAATTATATATGACAACGGCGCGTCAATCAAGGGGAGAGGTATATCCTTTCAACGGAAAAGATTTGAAGTGCATTTGCGTAAGTATTACAAAGAATACGGCAAAGAGGGTTGGATTATATTTGGAGACTTCAAGAAGTTTTACGACAACATAGATCATGAATTAGCCATACGGGAATTGTTAACACTAGTTGATAATGATCCGTATGTAGAATGGCTGTTAAATGTTATATTTGACGCCTTTAAGATTGACGTATCTTATATGTCGGAAGAAGAATGTGCCGAGTGTTTTTACGGCGTGTTTGATAAATTAAAGTACAGGGATTACACGAATAATACCAAATTATTGACCGGCAAAAAATTTATGCCTAAATCGGTCAATATCGGAGATCAACTTTCTCAAATTATAGGGATATTTTATCCGCACCATATAGACAATTATGTAAAGTATGTCGAAGCTCAAAAATTCTACGGACGCTATATGG
>CAJUIV010000039.1 GCA_910586905.1 uncultured Christensenellaceae bacterium | reverse complement strand
GAGGCAAAGAATGAGGATAATTGAGTAAACCAAACCTTCGGATTCAAGCCGAGTTGGTATGTAGCATAATGACCTCGGAAGAAGCCGAATAATTTGCTTCCACCGCCTCTTGTCGGTGAAATCCCTTGCAAATCACTTATGAGTTTTTTGAAGTAATCGTTTCCTTTCGCCCAAGTGTTTTCGCTCTCCGTTCTCACGGTAATCGGCTTGTTTGCGTCCTCCGACATATTGAGATTGTAGAGTATATCGTATTGGTCGATGACGGTTGCAAGCCCGGCATAAAGGCTTATTCCGTGAATGTGTCTATCAAGGACTTCATCAAGCCCCTCGATATACAATTCACCTTTCGCTCCTTGTACGGTGTCTTTGTTGAAGGAAGCGTCGCTCACACGATTGCCTTCATCAAAGAAACTGCTACTATCTATCGTTTTCGCACTATTAGCACGATGAATAGGAATATAATACCCGGCAACATTAGAATACCCTTGTCGTAATATATCCGTCTCCATTTTTGCTTCACGGCAATCCTCATTGAAGATTTTTTCGGCTATTGAGATATATTCTCTATCCTCTTCGGTGAATTGCTTGTAAAGTTCATCTTGCTCAACCTTCGCCCTTTCCCTCAATTCGGCAAGGCTCAATTCTTCACCTTTGGCAAAACCATTGACCCTTATCGTTTCCTTGCCATTGTTAAAGGCAAATCCAGCCTCCGCAAGACCGCCGAGGGCTTGTTCCCTATTCATCGTCATATACAATAAGAAAGCGTCCAGAGCGGGCATTTCCACGCCCTTATAAGTGATAGTGCGTTTCGATACGCCGCTTCCGTACTTCTTATGCTTTGAAAGAAACTCTTCAAGAGGTTGGCGAATGTTCATCTCCAAAACGGAAGCCTTTATGCCTCCGGCACGAAGTTCCGCAAGCATTTCCGAATAGAATCCGCTTTCGTATTTATCCATATACCTCGCAACCGTCATCGGGTCTGCGAATGTTTGTAAATACGAGGCTTTTTCGTTGTTGAATACTTTATCGAAGAATTTACCAAACCAACCGACCTTAACACCCTTATTTCTCTTAATAGTCGCTATATAACCGTCTGCGATAGGCTTGGCGTCCACATACTTTCCGTTACGAATAACTTTGTTGTAGTTTTCGATGAGGTTGCCAAAATAGCCCACGACCTTTTCAAGGGCGATGATTTCTTCCGTTGTGAAGGTAGTCTCGCTTGCAAGTTCACGAAGGAGACTTTTGACTTCGGCGTTATACCCTTTTCCGAGGTTAGCCTTTGTGTAGCGTCCGCCCCGCTTTCATCGTCAAAGATAACGTCTATCTCGCTATGGTCTATAAATCTCGATTCATATCCTCCGCTAAAATCAAGCATACTTCCGTCCGTATTGATATATCCGGCAAGGAGAACATTGTCGGTAGTGCCGTATTCTTCTTTCGCTTCGGCTAAATAATCGTCATCATACTTTTCCTCTGGCTTGATTTCATCGGCGTAGTATTCAATCCAAGACCTATCGAGCGTTGCAACTCCACCGTCTTTTTCCCAAGCCTTTTGTTCCAAATCTAAACCGAGTTCCTCTCCAAAGCGAGATTCTAATTCATCTTCGGTTAAAGTGCCTTCGTATTCCAAATAACCCCTTGCATTTTCGCAATACAAGTGATAGGTGTCGGATTCTTCGTTCCAAGATACTTCTATCTTTGCAAGTTTATTTATGAAGTGGTAGACATTATCATTTTTACGAGAAAACTTCACCTCGTCCATTTTTTGAATAATATCCGAGCGGCTTTGTCCTTCCGGGTATGTAGTATAATCAATTCCTTTTTCTTGAAGGGCGTTGATAAGTTTTTCGCTTGCACCTTCCGGGAGAAGGACTTTTTTGATTTCCTCAAATCCAATGGCTCTACGAGGCTTCGCCTCAAAATAGTCGGTGTCCGTCATCTGCTTCACATAAGCAAATAACCCCAATATCTTTTGTCCTATATCATCGTTATACCGATAGATACTATACTCGCTTTTCATAAAAGAAGCGATTTTTTCAAGAGTATCTTATAACAACAAAACGCGCCGGCAGAGCATACTCAAATTTTGTTTTTTGCGTCAAATTAAAATTTTTTTTAATCGTACGACTTCAGTAACCTAACGCAGTAAGATAAAGCCGCACGGCTGACATTGGTTTTAAGAACAGCGTCCCTAAAACCCGATTACCGTACGGCTAACAGGCAGAAAACGCGTAACCGTTACGGTATTTAACGAACGAACTTACCGTACATTTCGGTTACGCGTTATCCGCATAGATTACACTATCAAGGAAAAACGTTAATAACCGATTTTTTCCTCGTAGTCCTTACAGTAGTGAGCCGTTTCGCAATCCTGACAAGGGGTTACGGTTATTTGAGATAACTTACAGCAGCACTTGTCGCCGTTGTGATGTTTGCATGCGCTGACGTCGCACAAAATTGTTTGTTGATTTTTCATATTTTTATCCTCCCAGACAAAGTGTGATCATTAACGGTATGAAAAATACTATATGTTTTAAATTTAGACATCTTAGATTGATTTTTTGAAATTACGCCAGTTATCATATAACAATCACTCAATACATTGACTAAATTTTATAAACACGTTATAATAATAATGTAAAACGATAACGTAATGCCGCTTATACGTTTTACGATACAATTAAAACCGATTAGATTTTGACAACACGGGGCTTTGTTGATTTTATCGTATACCGCTTTTGCAGTAAACGTTAAATACCGTTAACCGACGTGATACGAAGCAATCAAAGCCGCTCAGACGCGCTTATAACCGGTCGGTTCCTTAATTGAAATTAAAGCGTTACGTTTCGACGCGCCGTAAAAGGAGAATAATATGAAAGTACTGCTGCTTCAAGACGTTAAAGGTCAAGGAAAAAAAGGAGAAATCATAAACGTATCTGACGGTTATGCGAATAATTTTTTGCTGAAAAAGGGACTCGGCGCCGTAGCGACCGCCGATACGATAAATTCCGTAGCTATCAAAAACAAAGCAATCGAACGCCAAAAGGCGGAAGAAAAACAAAAAGCGATGGACGACGCAAAAAAGCTTAAAGGTCAGACGGTAACGATTACCGCCAGTAAAGGTTCTCAGGGAAAAATGTACGGGAGCGTTACCAATAAAGAAATTGCCGATGAACTCAACAAGCTCGGTTACGCCGTGGACAAAAAACAAATCGTCTTGAAAGACCCTATCAGAGTTACCGGCAGTTACTCCGTTACGGTAAAAATGTACGCTGAAATATCCACTACTATTACCGTTTGCGTAGAGTAAACATACCCGCAAAAAAAACGTAATATTAAAATACAAAAGACTGATGCTAATACGCAGCGGTCTTTTTTTTGCGCTATTAACTGATGCTGCGAAACAATCTCGGTTGACTAACAGCGTTATCAGCGTTTTTAATAACTTTCGAGTAACAAACTTAAAGTAATCTGTTTACAGCAAATTGCTGTAAAAACAAACTAGTACAGCATGTTGCTGTAAAATTTTTATACAAATTAAATACGTAAAAAAATAACGCAGCAAATAATATACAAGATTTTCGCTTAAACATAAAATCGCTATCGGGTAAGATTATGATTGCTTTTGCAAAAAGACTGAAAGAATTACGACAAGAAAATAACTATACGCAAAACGCCGTCGCCCTAAAACTCGGAATACGGCAGCAATCTTATGCCCGATACGAAACGGGTTCGGGAGAACCGAATTTGGAAACGTTGATTGCTCTTGCAAAAATGTTCAACGTTTCGGTAGATTATTTGCTTGGCATTTCCGACTATTGAATAGGAGAAAAATGGAAGTTTTACTTGTTAATAAACACAACTTAAAGGAATTTATTGATTTTCCCGACAGATTGTACGCAAACGACGGCAACTACGTGCCGTATATAAAATCCGACTTAAAAAAGACGCTGAACAAATTACTCTTCATCGACAAAACGTATACCGCTCTTATAGTAAAAAGCGGGAACGAAACTTTAGCGAGAATTCTGTTCACAATAGATAAAAACAAACAACTCGATACGTTGAAATGCGGCTTTTTTACAATGTTCGAATGCGTAAACGACCAAACCGTTTGTAACGAATTGTTAAACAAAACCGTAGAAATTCTAAAACTTCGCGGAGCGGAATATATTTCGGGCACGTATTTTCCGCATGACCAAGACAACCGAAGGGGTATCCTAGTACAAGGATTCGACCGTGCGCCACTGATATTTACGTCATATAACAAGCCCTACTACCACGATTTACTTTCGAATTTCGGATTGAAAAAACAAACCGACGCTTTAGAATACAGCTTGGACTTGGAAGTCGCCGATTACGCAAGACTCAGAAGGATAAGAGATTTTACGCAAGCGAAATTCAATTTCAGAATAGACACAGTGAACTGGAAGCAAATCGATAAAGATATAGACGACGTGCATACGGTTATGGAACAGGCGACAAACGAAATAATATATCAAGAGGCTCCTTCTATAGAAGCGCTGCAAAGCATCGTTAAAGGATGGAAAAAGTATTTAAACAAAGATTATATACTTATCGCCCGCAGCAATAAAGACGACAGCCCTTTGGGAGTCGTTATGGCGATTCCGGATTTTTTTCAAGCGTTCAAAAAAATGCGCGGAAAAACCGACCTGAAAGGACTTATAGCTTTTGCGCGAGAAAAACGGCGAATACGCTCGGTACGCGCAATACTTCAGTACGTCTTACCTCAATATCAAAATTTGGGCGTATCTATGGCTTTGTACTGTAAAATGTTCGAGGCGCTTGTAAACAACAAAGCGGAATATTTGGAAGCAGGCACAATCATGGAAAACAACAAACAATCGAACGACGCAATCGCAAGCGTAGGCGGAAAAATAGCCCGTGTATACAGAATATATCAAATGAAATTATAATTATGACTAACTTACTATTATTTAACTATTCGACTCTTTTTTCGGTTTTAGCGATTGTAATTATGTTCGCTCTGCCGATACCGCTACTGCTTTTAACTAAAAAAGTAAAGTTTTTTAACACTATCGGAGCAATCGCGCTGTGCTACGTGGCGGGATTTTTGATATCCCTTATCCCGGTAGACTACGACAAAAACCTGACGCAGACGGTTGCGTCCGTACTTGTAGCGGTAGCTATACCGTTAGTGCTGTTTTCGTTCGATATGACCAGCCTAAAAAGCCTTGCAAAAAAGACGGTGATATCCTTCGTATTGGTTATTGTGTCCACCGTCGCAATATCCTGCGCAGGTTTCTTCGTCGCAAACGCGGTCGGTCTACAAAACGCAAATCAGCTTGCGGGGATGACCTGCGGACTGTACATAGGCGGAACGCCCAATCTTATTGCAATAGGCAACGCGCTGTTAAGCTCGGATAACAAAGCAAGCGTTATAGCAGCCGCCAACACTTCGGACTTTTTCGTAGGCGGAGTGTATTTTCTGTTGATTCTTACGGTAATACGACCCGTTTACAAAAAAATTCTCGGGAGTAAAAAGGTTAAACCGATTATTACGGAAGAACTGCCCGCAAACGAAACGGACGGCGACGCGATAACCGCCGACGGCGAAGCTACCGAAATCAAAACGGAAACGCAAACGGAATACGACTACAAATCCATACCGCGCGACAAAAAATCTATCGGCAAGCTGATAGGCGTAATTGCTCTTGCAATAGGCTGCCTTGCCGTCGGCGCGGGACTGGAAATACTAATCAACGGCAATATGGACGGAAGCCTGTTTATTATGATAACCGTCTCCGTATTGGGAATTGCATTCAGCTTCGTAAAGCCTATACGCAACGTTAAGGGGTCTTACCAAATAGGTCAATACCTTATCTTGATATTTTCCATAGGCCTGTCGATGAGTATCGATCTGAAAATGCTCGCGAAAGAAATACTGCCTACGCTTGCGTTCTTCGCCTGTATACAGATAGGCTCGATACTGCTGCATCTGCTGCTATGCAAAATATTCAAAATAGACGGCGGTACGGCTCTTATAACCAGCACCGCGGGAATATACGGTCCGCCCTTTATCGCCCCCGTTGCCAACGCCTACGGCGAACGCGAGCTTATTGCGCCCGGCATTATATGCGGAACGTTCGGGCTGGCCATAGGTAACCTTATAGGTATAGGCATCGGCGCGCTGCTTGCGCTAATCGTTTAGAAATAACTTATTATACGGTGCTTGCGCGTGTGAAGAAAATTAGGACAATGAAATACTTATCTCTATCGGAATATCTGTTATCACCTTGCGGCGTGTCCAGTATTCCTTATTGGAAGGCAAAAATAACTGATATTCCCGACAATATACAAATCGTACACGATAAAAATTACGAAGAAAGTAAATTTGCCGACTATGCAGACGAGCCGTATTTCAGACTATATCACAGTTTGCAGTATATAGAACGACAGTGTTGCGACGGAATAAGCATAGTAGTTGCAAGCGACGATAATATTGCCGAATTTGTGCGTATTATCAACGCAAGCTACGACGATTTGTCCGTCACAAAAGAACAATTACTGAATTACCGTAAAACGCCCGTTTTCAAGTACGACTTGTGGATATTGTTAAAAGACACTTATAACGCCGACTATGTCGGCTGCGGAATCGCCGATTTCGATTGTGAAACGCAGGAATTGATTTTAGAATGGATACAAGTATTGCCACAATACCGAAGACGCGGTTTAGGCGGACTGATAGTTAACGAATTACTATACAGAATGCAACATATAGCGAATTTCGCCACCGTATCCGGAAAATTAAATAACGGCACGCATCCGGAAAAACTATACAGAAAATGCGGTTTTACAGGGAATGATATTTGGCACGTTCTTTACAAAAAACAATAGTACTACAAAAAAACTCGCGTAATAAGAGTATCCTTTATATGGATTTCCTTACGGGCAAAGAAACAGCGCACTATCTTCGCTTTCGAAGTATAGTGCGCTGTACTTTTTTTAACATTTAAAACGACAAATTGAAATTTAATTTTCAATTTTAATAATAATGTCGTATGCAGTAGAACATTC
>CAJUIV010000038.1 GCA_910586905.1 uncultured Christensenellaceae bacterium | reverse complement strand
AATATTTGATGTGTAAACGTAAACCTTATTTAAAAAATAAACAAAAACGACTACAATTCTCAAGTTTTGAAACATTTTTGAATATCTTTCTCAGTTCTTTAAAGAGTTAAACAAAAATAAAACGTCAAAATGTTAGAGTAAGTCGTGCATTTGGCAGTTGTATAATTTTTCGGAGTTGCTGTTCCGTTTGTAAAATTGAAATTTCGTTCGCGCGCAAAATATACGGTACCGTCTTTCTTTCGTAATAGCTTCGATTGTGTATGCGCGCGAACCGAACGCGGATAACGTGCTGCCGCAAGAATGCGTATATAAGCTTAGTAAAGTCTTTATCAGTAAAGTAGTTTGTTTATTTTTAAGAATGAATAAAATAAAGGCGCTAAAACAGCGCCTTAATAGAGTAAGAATCCTTATTGGTTTTTTAACGGTAAACTTGCAAGAGGCATAAGTTGACCGAGAGTGTATACTTGATATATATCGTAATCTTTTGCGAGAATTATTTTAAAATCTTCTTGACAAAATTCTGTCATAACTTGTCTGCAAACGCCGCAAGGAGAACAATAGTCTCCTTGTCCGATTGGAGTGTTTACGTCGTTGCCTACTATTGCGATTGCAACGAAATCACGTTCGCCTTCGGAAACCGCTTTGAAAAACGCCGTTCTTTCCGCGCAATTAGTCGGTGAAAATGTGGAGCTTTCAATGTTGCATCCGCGGTATATTTTACCTTCTTTTGTAAGCAACGCCGCTCCTACCGCCCAGTTAGAGTAGGGAATGTACGCCATTTTTTGCGCCTTGTAAGCTTCGGCTACCAATATTTTGTAATCTATCATAATTCCTCCGAGTTACCGATAAAGTTTTCTTTTTATATTTCTATGATGTATTTACGGATTGAATTTATTGTCGCTTTTGCGTTGGGTTATAATTCTAGTATATTTTAATAACTTTGTCAATACTTAAAATAAAAATACGGCGAGATTAAATTTCATCGCCGTATACGTTCAAATCATCGGAGTGTTGATTTGTTTTCTTTATTAACTTTTTCATATGTTTTGAATATTTAACGATTTCGTCCGTTTCAGTTTCTTTAAAATAACCGATATCCATTGTTTTGATACGATTTTGTAAATACGCGTTTTGTAACAAATATTTTTCGCCGGTTTTTCTGTCTGTAAATTCAACTGCGTTTCCGTCAAGAAGATTGCCGTAATACAATCCTTTACTAATATGTAATATTTCTTCCCAGCGTATAGATTCCCAATACGGACTGAACATTTTTTTCTTTCCGCAATAGTTGTTTTTCGTCCAAAATAAGCCCAATCGTACAATCCAAACGCCTTTTTTTGTCAAGAAGATATCTTTGCAATACTTCCAAAACCACAATTTTACAGACAGCCTTATTAAGTAACTTGCAAAAGACGCGGCAATAAACGCTGAAAGTATGTAAAATGCGATATAGTTAAACGAAGCGGAGTAATCGAACGACAACGACAAGATAACCGGTATTAAGATTAGTAGTTCTGCCGTTAAAAGTATACGATAGAAACGCGGAAAAAAAGTCTGTCTTAAATAGGCGCGTTTGTTTTTAACGTAATGTCTTACTATCGTTTCGTTTTTAGCGGAAAGATATTGCTTTATTGCAGACAGATGTGCTTGAGAGTCCATTGTATTTTTGTTAAAGAAATGGTGAAAGTTATTTTGTTTCGCTTTTAATACGAGTTTATTCTTCGTCTTCAACGTATTCGTCGTCGGGTAATTTGTCGTAAGCTTCTTCGATTATCTCTGTGTCTTTCTTTTTACGTTTTTTTCTCTTTTTACATTCGCGCGCGTACGCAAGTATTTCGTTTGCGTCGTCTTGTTCAAGAAAGTCTATTTCTTGTACGCCGTCGAAGCGGGTTAAAAAAAGAGAAGTCAATTTGCACGATTTTATTACCGCGTAATCGAAAGCCTCAAATTCTCGTGAAATTTTTACCGGAGATTTCGGCCGCGCGGTATCGCTGTCGGTGATTTTTATTTCGGACCAGCCGTATAATGACCATGTGGGGCTTAAAAATCGTTTTTTGCCGGTAAAGTCTTCGCTCCACCAAAACGAGCTGTAATACATTATCCACACGCCTTCGTTAGTTATTACAACGTGTTTGGCGTATTTCCAAAACCACAGGCTTATGGTGATCTTGACGATGTAAGCAAATACGAAAATGCCGAACAACGTCCATTTGATATATGTACCAAACTCATAGATGTCGTTAGGTGTAAGCAAACACAAAGCAAGCAAAGCTCCGATGCCGAAAAACAGTCCTACGGTTTGGTGGTTTATAAATTCGGCGCGCAAGTACCCGCGGAATTTTTTGAGATAGTGCTTGCAGTACGTTTCTTCCGCGCGGGTGGTTTTATTGCGCATTTTAAGACAAGGTTCGTTTTCGTTAATCATATCTGCTCCGTAATTTCGGCAATGTGATAACCCTATAATAAATGATATTAGCATTTGCTTGAGCAAATGTCAAATATTTCCTTTCTCTGCGCGTTACGGCAGCAAAGCATAGTCAAAATATTCGTGGAAATTGAAGCCGTTTTTCGTTGACAACGGTTGCGTAATATGGTATTATTATCTAGCACTCTAATAGGGGTGTAATTTTTTGCGTGCAGAAAACAGGAAAGTTGCTTTTCTGCAACGATGCACAGGAGATTTTACTATGGCTGCAAAGAAAGGAAATAGAGTAAAGGTAGTGCTTGCATGCACCGAGTGCAAACAGCGCAACTACGACACTTACAAAAACGGCAAGACTACTACCGATAGACTTGAATTTAACAAATATTGCAGATTCTGCAAGAAGCATACTGCTCATAAAGAGTCTAAGTAAGGAGAATTGGCAATGGCTGCTCAACAAAAAGCAAAAAAAACCAATGTATTTAAAAGATTGGGCGCTTTCTTTGTAAAAAGTTGGTCCGAACTTAAAAAAGTTTCCTGGCCTAGTTTTAAAACCGTTTTAAAAAACACCGGCATCGTTTTGCTTGTGGTTTTGTTTTTCGCTTTAATTATCCTTGGCGCCGATTCTCTGTTCGGTTGGTTAGTTTCGCTTATCAGCAATAAAGGTTAACGGATAAATATGAGTGAACAAAACAATGCAAAGTGGTATATTTTGCACACGTATTCTGGATACGAAAGTTTGGTAAAAAAGAACATCGAGCAAATGGTTGAAAACGGCAATTTGCAAGACGTTATTTTGGACACTAAAATTCCTACCGAAACACTTATCGAGGAAAAAAACGGCAAAAAGAAAGCTTACGAAGCCAAAGTTATGCCGGGATACGTATTTATAAAGCTTGTGTATTCCAACGAGTTATGGTTCAGACTGACCAATACTCGCGGAGTTACCGGTTTTGTGGGTCCTAACGGTAAGGCTTGGCCTCTCGAAGACGACGAAGTAAAACGTTTGCGTCTTGAAGAACGCGTTGTGGATTTCGATATGGTAGTGGGCGATAACGTTACCGTAATTTCCGGTCCGTTCGAGGGGTTGGTAGGCGTTATCAAGGAAATTGACATTGCCCGTCAAAAAGCGCAGGTAGTTCTTAATATGTTCGGCAGAGAAACCGCCGTAGATATGGACTTCATTCAAATTGAAAAAATCAACAATCCTACTATAGTAGAGGGATAGTTGTTTTGTTTGGCGATTACCGCATATCGCCCTAATTATGCGGAATTTGGGAGAAGAAACGAAATTTTATACTTAACGTTTCTTCGTTACAACCACGACTAGGAGGCTATTATGGCAAAAAAGGTTACGGCAGTCGTTAAACTTCAACTTCCTGCCGGAAAAGCAACGCCGGCACCGCCGGTAGGTTCGGCTTTAGGTCCTCACGGTATCAATATCCCCGGTTTTACCAAGGATTTCAACGCGAGAACAGCCGATAAAGCGGGACTTATAATTCCCGTTATCGTAACAATTTATCAAGACCACAGCTTTACTTTTATTCTTAAAACGCCGCCCGCTCCCGTGCTTATCAAAAAAGCTTGCGGAATCGAAAGCGGAAGCGCCGTTCCCAACAGAACTAAAGTGGCTAAAATTACGCACGCGCAAATCGAAGAGATCGCTAAAACGAAGATGGTGGACTTAAACGCTTCTTCTTTGGAATCGGCTTGTTCGATGATTGCAGGAACTGCTCGCAGTATGGGCATTGTTGTTGAAGGTTAAGGAGGCGTCAAATGAAAGGAAAGAAATATGTTGATGCTTTGAAAAAAATCGACAAAACAAAGCAATACGATATGAGTGAGGCTATTCAAACGGCTATCGACGTGGCTCCCGCCAAGTTCGACGAAACGTTGGAACTGCACATAAAACTCGGTGTAGACAGCCGTAAAGCGGACCAACAAGTACGCGGAGTAGTAGTACTTCCCAACGGAACGGGCAAAACCGTACGCGTATTGGTAATTGCCAAGGGCGCAAAAGCGGACGAAGCTCAAGCCGCCGGCGCCGATTTCGTAGGAGCCGAAGAGTATATCGAAAAGATGCAAAAGGAAAACTGGTTCGATTTTGACGTACTTGTAACGACTCCCGATATGATGGGACTTGTCGGACGTCTCGGCAGAATATTGGGACCCAAAGGACTTATGCCCAACCCCAAGAGCGGAACCGTTACGACGGATATCGCTAAAACTATTGCCGATATCAAAGCCGGTAAAGTAGAATATCGTCTTGATAAGCAGTCCATTTGCCACGTTATTTTCGGTAAAAAATCGTTTGGTAAAGACAAGTTACTTGAAAACGCTACCGCAATTATGGACGCTATAGTAAAGGCTAAACCCGCCGCGGCTAAAGGTACTTACTTAAAGTCGGTCGCTATTGCAACGACTATGGGTCCCGGCATCAAAGTTAATTATAAATAAAACTTAAACCGATTGTTCGTTCGGAACAATTGGTCCGAAACAACTGAATTATCTACCCAAACGTTCCAAAGACAGCAAGTATCAGTAAATCTTGCCGAGGTACAATTTTAGGTTTAAAGTCAACAAACTCCTACCCTTGTACCGATTATGCGGCGCAAGGGTTTTTAATTAAAAATTTTTAAAGGAGGAAAGGTAAAATGGATCACGAACGTCATCACGGACATCTCAGTCCTTCTCAAATCGCTAAACGCGAAGTAGTCGAGCAAATCAAAGAGAAGATACAAAACAGCGAATCTTTCGTTATCATCGACTACAAAGGACTAACCGTAGCTCAGGATACGGAGTTTCGTGCAGAATTCAGAAAGAACGACGTAGAATACAAAGTTCTAAAAAACACGCTGTTTAAAAAAGCTTTGAACGAACTTGGATATACCGAATTCGACGAAGCGTTAAACGGACCCAGCGCTTTTGCATTCGGAACTTCCGACGCTATAGCCCCCGCAAAGGTTGCGGCAGAAAGCATCAAGAAGTTTAACGCAATGAAAATTAAGTGCGGTATGTTTGACAAAAAGTTCGCAGACGCATCTGTTTGCGACGCAATGAGTAAAGTTCCCAACAGAGAAACTTTGCTTGGAATGTTGGTTTCCGTATTGTCTGCGCCTATGCGCGGATTGGCTGTTGCTTTAAACGCGGTTGCCGAACAAAAGGGCGAGTAGTCTCGCAATAAATCGGGTTGTCCGCCATCGGACAAAAATAAAATAATAATTCAGGAGATATTTACAATGGATACGAAAAAATTTATCGAAGAGATAAAATCTCTTTCAGTTTTGGAACTTAACGAACTTGTTCACGCCATCGAAGAAGAATTCGGCGTAAGCGCGGCAGCTCCCATAGCCGTTGCAGGCGGCGCTGCGGCAGGAGCCGCTCCCGCTGTGGAAGAAAAGACGGAATTCGACGTAGTGTTGAAGGCTATCGGCGGAAACAAAATTGCCGTTATCAAGGCTGTTCGCGAACTTACCGGACTTGGACTTGTAGAAGCTAAAAACCTTGTTGAAAGCGCTCCCGCAACCATCAAGGAAGCACAACCCAAGGAAACCGCGGAAGGAATGGTTAAGACTCTTACCGAAGCCGGCGCAGAAGCGGAAATTAAGTAATTGTACAAAGTTAACTAAAAGAGGACCGATAAATATCGGTTCTCTTTTAGTTACGAAATTGCAAGAAAATATAGATTTTAAAATCTGATAGTGTTGAGTAAAATTAGAAATAAAATATGCACATATGTATAAACAAGCATATGCGGCAATAAAAAAGAAAATAAGTATAATAAACGGCGAAAGAAAATTTCTTTCGCCGTTTTAAATTTAAGAACCGTCAGTGATTAAATGCGCCTCAAAAAGTATCAAACTTTTGCGGTTCACATCGCGATGCCGACGGTTATTTCGCATACTTGCAAATCTAGTATTACACGAGTATAAAGATCTAATACAACAAAAGAGAAACAAACAAGTTCAAAAGAGATATAAGTAAAGAAGTACGGCGGCAAGAAAAAAAGTCTAACCGAAGGCGTAGGCGACCGATGGGGCGATTTAGCTCACGGGGACTAAAGTCCCGCGAGGTAAATCGCCGCAAGGGAAAAGAGGGAAAAAAAGGGCGCGAACTTGGGGACTGGGGTGCCGTCGGGGAGGAAGTCTAAAAAGGAAGTTAGGTTAGAATTAGTCATTGCTTTATCATATACGCCTTTTTCACTGCCCGTGTTTGTAGCGTTAGTCATAGCAAAGTTGGTAACAATGTTACTGCTTGAAGTAAACGTCGCTCCCGGGAACGCGCCTCCATGAGATGAAACTATATACGTATTGGATAAGGTACTTCCGGCGGCAGCTGTACATCCGTATCCAAGCGACCATATATCCGACGAATTGGTAATTCCGTCGGCGCTTGCTTTTAGTTTCACCATATTATTCGTCATTTTTACAGTAAGATCTTTGGCGTTTATGAATCCGAAAATGCCGCCTATATTGAGTCCGCCACCGTGAGCTACAATATTTGCGTCCACAAAACATTTGTCAAATATGACATTTTTTTGTATTAAGCCGACCAATCCTCCGAGTTGAGTGTTGTTGTCCGTACAGGAGGTTGTGGAAGAATTAAACGCTGTTTCGGTTATGGTACCTTTGTAAGTACATAGATAAAAATTTATGGGATAATTGGATTGACCGACAAGACCGCCGATACGAATTGTTAAATTTCCGGACGACTGTCCTCCGTTGTTAACGGTAATATTGGCAAATGACGAGCAGTTAATTAAATTCGTATGGTCTGCATATCCGGCAATAGTTCCTGCAATAGTAG
>CAJUIV010000037.1 GCA_910586905.1 uncultured Christensenellaceae bacterium | reverse complement strand
TATCTCTTTTGAACTTGTTTGTTTCTCTTTTGTTGTATTAGATCTTTATACTCGTTTAAAACCAGATTTGCAAATATACGAAATAACCGTCGGCATCGCGATGTGAACCGCAAAAGTCGGATACTTTTTGAGGCGCATTTAATCACTGACGGTTCTTAAATTAAAAACGGCGAAAGAAATTTTCTTTCGCCGTTTAAAAACTTATATTCTATTTATTCTACCGACTATCTGGGATACTTAATAGCAGCCTGTGCTGCGGCAAGTCTTGCGATAGGAACGCGGTAAGGAGAACAAGATACGTAAGTCAAACCGATTTTGTGAGCGAACTCGATACTCGAGGGGTCGCCGCCGTGTTCGCCGCAAATACCGCATTGAAGTTCGGGACGGGTTTCGCGTCCGAGCGTTACTGCCATTTTCATAAGTTTGCCTACGCCGATTGTATCGAGACGGGCAAACGGGTCGCTTTCGTAAATCTTAGCACCGTAGTAACTGGGCAAGAATTTGCTTGCGTCGTCGCGGCTGAAACCGAACGTCATTTGAGTAAGGTCGTTTGTACCGAAGCTGAAGAATTCGGCTTCTTTTGCGATTTCGTCAGCAGTAAGAGCCGCGCGCGGAATCTCAATCATCGTACCTACTTGATATTTCAAGTTGGATTTAGCGGCGGCGATAACCTTGTCCGCAGTAGCTACTACAACCTTTTTAACATGAGCAAGTTCCTTAACTTCTCCTACGAGAGGAATCATGATTTCGGGAACAACGTGCCAAGACGGATGACGTTTTTGAACGGCCAACGCAGCTTTGATAACAGCCTTTGTTTGCATAACCGCAATTTCGGGATAGGTTACCGCAAGACGGCATCCGCGATGACCCATCATCGGGTTAAATTCATGCAGACTATTGCAAATTTGCTTGATTTGAGCAACCGTCTTGCCTTGCGTCTTTGCAAGTTCTTCTATATCCTTTTCTGCCGTAGGAACAAACTCGTGAAGCGGCGGGTCAAGGTAACGGATAATAACGGGTTTACCTTCCAAAGCTTCCATAAGCCCCTCAAAGTCTTTTTGCTGCAGGGGTTCGATTTTTGCAAGAGCGGCTTCGCGTTCTTCAACCGTTTCGGAAACAATCATTTCACGGATTTTGTCGATACGACCTTCGCCGAAGAACATATGCTCCGTACGGCAAAGACCTATACCTTGCGCTCCTAAACGGGCGGCGTTTTGAGCGTCGGCAGGAGTATCCGCATTGGTACGAACGTCTAACGACTTATACTTATCGGCAAGCTGCATAATACGTCCGAAGTATCCGCTGCTGGGGTCGGCGGGAACGGTTTTGATAGCCACGTCGTAAATTTTACCGGTAGAACCGTCCAAAGAAATTTCGTCGCCTTCGCGGAATGTTTTTCCGCCGAGTTCGAATTGCTTGTTGGCTTCGTCCATTTTGATGTCGCCGCAGCCGGATACGCAGCACGTACCCATACCGCGCGCAACAACGGCAGCGTGAGAAGTTTGTCCTCCGCGAACGGTCAAAATACCTTGAGCGTACTTCATACCCTCGATATCTTCGGGAGAAGTTTCAAGTCTTACCAAAATTACCTTTTTCTTTTGTTTTCCGAGTTCTACGGCGTCTTCCGGAGTGAACACTACCGTACCGGCGGCAGCGCCAGGACTTGCGGCAATACCTTTACCTACAACGTTTTTCTTGTCGGCGTCTGCAAGCGCTTTAGCGTCGAACGTCGGGTGAAGAAGCATATCCAAAGATTTCGCGTCGATTTGCATCAAAGCTTCCTGTTCGGTAATCATACCTTCGTCAATCAAATCGCATGCGATTTTGATAGCCGCGGCAGCCGTACGTTTGCCGTTACGGGTTTGAAGCATAAACAGTTTGCCCTGCTCGATTGTAAATTCCATATCCTGCATATCTCTGTAGTGATGTTCGAGGGTATCGCAAACTTCCAAGAATTGTTTATATACGTCGGGCAAAATTTTCGCCATTTGGTCGATATGCATAGGAGTACGGACGCCTGCAACGACGTCTTCGCCCTGAGCGTTCATAAGAAATTCGCCCATAAGTCCTTTTTCGCCAGTAGCGGGGTTACGGGTAAACGCAACGCCCGTTCCGCAATCGTCGCCCATATTACCGAAAGCCATCATCTGCACGTTAACCGCGGTGCCCCAGCTATAGGGGATATCGTGGTCCATAC
Organism: uncultured Christensenellaceae bacterium; assembly: GCA_910586905.1. Taxonomy (GTDB): domain Bacteria; phylum Bacillota; class Clostridia; order Christensenellales; family CAG-314; genus Fimimonas. Next base: position 5,065 of record CAJUIV010000037.1, on the reverse strand, counting down.
GGTAAATATTCGCGCGGGGGTTATCCCAGCTGCGGAACACCGCTTCGACGGCGGCGAATAATTGTTCTTTGGGGTCGGTGGGGAAGTTCTTGCCGATTTTAGCTTTGTATTCGGCTTTAAATTGATTTGCAAGTTCTTTAAGGTCGTCGGCGGTAAGGTCAACGTCGTTGGTAACGCCGCGTTTTTCCTTCATTTTGTCAATCAAGACTTCAAAGTATTTTTTGCCGACTTCCATAACGACGTCGGAGAACATTTGAATAAATCTTCTGTAGCAGTCGTAAGCCCAACGGGGATTACCCGACTTTTTAGCCAAAACTTCAACTACCTCTTCGTTCAAACCAAGGTTCAAAATGGTGTCCATCATGCCGGGCATAGACGCGCGAGCGCCGGAACGTACGGATACGAGAAGGGGATTTTCCTTATCGCCGAACTTTTTGCCGGTAACCTTTTCCATTTTTGCGATGTAGTCCATAATCTGACCCTTTATTTCGTCGTTGATATGTCTACCGTCTTCGTAGTATTGAGTGCAAGCTTCCGTCGAAATGGTAAAGCCTTGGGGAACGGGCAATCCAATCTTGGTCATTTCAGCCAAGTTTGCGCCTTTACCGCCAAGAAGTTCGCGCATCGACGCGTCGCCTTCACTGAACAAATAAGTATACTTTTTTGCCACTTTTGTTATCCTCCTGAATTTTAGAAGTTAGACGGAGTTAACCCGTCCAATCGAAAATATTGTACAATATTTTAACAAAATAGACAAGTGTTTTGCAGATAATAAAAATATACTTTGTTATAATAAAGCAACTAAATAGGCCCGACCGAATATAATTGAATTTTACTACATATTAAAACCGCCGGCTGTAATTTATCGAAACTTGCGTCAACTTGTATGTTGTAATAACACGCGCTGACGAATTCCGCTCCATATTGCGTGATACGACATAATAGACATCCGACCGATTCAACCGTGATACCGGATTTTTATTACATCGTAATACGGCAGACCGAATCGAATTCAAGTTTACTTCATTATTTTACGCCATAAAATCGTACTAACAAAGTTCCCCAAAACGCGACCGAAACAAATCGTGCTACGTTGCTTATCATCATTTCGTATCGTACAGAAAGAAAATCAGTCGAAGTCTTGTACGTCCGCTTACAAATATAAAAGAACGACCGCGTAAAAAAACGCAGTCGTCCCAAGGCGTTATAGCAACGCGTTATTTTTCGAGCGAAATACAATCCAGCTTTTCTATCGTTTCGTCAAGTTGGTCGTTTTTTATGGCAAAACGCAAACAAGCGCTAACGGTAGTAATAAACTCGCCGTTCGTAGGATAATAGTTTTCGTTCACTATCAAACAATTAAAAACTTTGTTAAGTTTTAACAAGTTGCCTTGTTCGTAACAATTTTTAATGCAGCGGCGAATAGCGCTTTCGACATTTTTCGCGTTGGAATTGTTAAGTTTTGCAATTTGGGGATACAACTCGTTGGAAAGCGCTGCGTGAACGTAAGTTTCGTTACAGCACATTATCAACGCGTCGCGCAAATATTCGCAACCCGATAACTTGCGTTTAAAAGCAAGCATAAACAAAAGTTTGTCTACAACATTTTCTATCATAATTTTTTCGTTATTCATAATAATAACCTTAGTAAAGATTTAATCTTTTTCTCCTTTATATAATTTGATTTTAATCCAATTTAAAACTAAAAAATAACCTATGTAAACTCGTGTACAAATAAACAGCGCTTAAAACAACACGTCCGAACTTGGGACAAATTTAAATTTAGATATATTTACAGTTTCAAAAATAGTTTGTTTTACCAGTCGTTGCCGTTGTCCTTTACGTAAATTCGTCTGCCGCGATACTTGTCATTACTTTATCCTTCCTTTCAAAACTTCAATGTAAACACCGCAATATACTTTGCAGTATGTTTATTGTATAATTTATACCCTGTAACAAAATGCCGCGTTTACCGCATTTTTGCAGAATAATGTCGAAATACGTCGCAAATCGCCGAATAATAGCGAAAAGTGAATTATTGTGTCTTGTAATGTTAAAAAAAGAGTATAAATATAAACGTTTGCCATACGCCGAAAACGTATGCATAAAGGAAAATATGAACATATAACCGCTCGTTCGCTATCGTTTACTCTGCTGCCCGATTGACGTTTAACGGCAGACTGACGCTAAGCCTTTACGTTAGCCAAAAATACTGACACGTGCAAAACCTTTAAAATATCGGATTTGTTAAACAAGGCAAATTTAAAATCAACGCTTTTACACCGCAGCTATGTTTTGAAAGTTTTACTGGGTTGATTGAAATCTTATCACTTACAAACGTACGTATAGCCGCCCGTAAAGTTTTACGTTTTGTTTTTGTTATCGCCCATACTGTTTTTAATACGGCGTTCGTTCTTTGTATTCCTTTTATCCTTGATTTATTACTATTGAGTTTTCTCGCTTCTCCGGAATAAAAAACCTAATTGAAAAATCGTTCCAAACCGCTTCACGTTATAACTTTGGGTTCGCAAAAAAATCACGCGTCCAAAGCTTTTGACTTTAGACGCGCGATTATTTAAGATATTTTTATTTTGAAGGCAGCATACTCGCTATGATTTCCAGCGCTCTGCTCTCGTTTTCTACGTTGATAAATTCTAAATAGTAAACAAAGTCGCCGTATTTGAAAGTTGCAAATAACGCTTGAAAAGTTACATCTAACAAAACTTCTGTATCTTCCAACTGTTTAACTGTCGTACAACTGTCCCAACGACCTAAAATATCTACCTTTGTACGTTTATCAGTGATATACAAATCTACTATTTCACCCGTTTCGCCACTGACTATTTTTTCTCGCAAATATATCATATCGTCGTGGTCGTTAACATTAACGAACAAATCGGTCAAACACTCTTCCGTAATATCGTACCAATCGACAAATAATATCTTTTTACTAATACTACTCGCGTACTGTTTAACGTTAAATTCTGTTGAAACTATTTCATAATCGCCGGCAATACAATATCTGTCCTTTACGTCGGGCGTTCGAGTTAACGTTATAGGCAAAACAATAGCAAGACAAAGCGCGACAGCCATAACGGCAGACCAAGCGAACGCGCGCTTTTTGACGGATTTTTTAGGTTTTGCAGTTTGAGCCGAGTGGACTTCCGCAATATTCAATCTTTCTTGAATGCGCTTAAAAGCCGCCTGTTTTTTTTCCGGTTCCTGCTGCTCTATTAAGTTGTGAATGTCTTTTTCCTTCATATTGTCCTTAGCTTATATTGATTATATAAGCCGAATTAAGATTCTTTGCGTCTATTTTATACATGCCTATCGTTACGGCATCAAGTCCCGTTGCTACAATCAAGTACGTATCGGTGCGGAACAATCCGTTAGTATTATAATACTTCAGCTGCATATATCCGTATGCAACCATTATGTGAGAACCTGCAATCGTAGTAGGCGTTATAATATCATAACCTTCATGCGGCGACACACTGTATAATTCACCGGCGCTAACCAGCAGCGCAATCACCTTGTTATTATCGATAGCGTTTCGGCACGCGTCGAAATTGAGCGCTCCCAAAAGCGTTTTAGCGCTTTGATATTCTATATCGCAACCGTGATTGTTTACGTAAGTTTTAAGTCCGTTTTTAAAATCGTTTTCACTCACTCCTACGTCGTCCACGTTAGTGCGCATAAGCGTATATAATTCGCTTAACAAAGCGGGCACGTACACTCTGTCCTGTATACGGTAGTTGCCGTTAGTGTAGTGAGACGTCCAATCGGGGATAAGATTGGGAAAATATTTGTCGTAAAAAGCCACTATTTCCGCTCCCGCTACCGCTCCGCAAGAGTTGGGCTGTCCCGTAATTCTACTATAAGTCGGACACTTGCCCGCCGTGTAATTCTCCAACGATACGGCTCTGCTTGTAAAATTTATAACTTCGTTCGCGCGCGGCGAATACGCGGGAGCGCCGACGTATCTTTCTTCCGTAACAGCTTCGCTGGCGTAAGCCAACGTACCGAACGCAGACAAAAGAGCCAGCAAAACGACTGCGGTTAAAAACTTTGCAAATTTTTTCATTGGTAAATAATCTCTCCGTTCTTTCTCTTTTTTATGAAATATACCTCGTAAATAATACACAAGTTAACTTTCGAAATATTTTTCTTTTACGATAGCGTTGATTTTTTGCAGCCTTTTGTATACCGCTACCTTTCCCATGCCGACAATACGTCCTATTTGCTCCATTGTTTCACCCAGATAATAACGGTGAATGGCGATAGTACGGTTAGGCTCGCCCAAAGTTTCGAAAATAGCGTCCAAGGAAATGCGCATATCCGAATTTTCGTAAGCGTTGATCGGGTCGGCGGGCGGCGCGATATCGTCGAGATTAACGTTGCCGTTTTTTTCCTTTTCTATTTTGTTGTAGTTAAAAGCGATGTGTTCTGCCGCTTTGCACATCCAGTTATACCCGTCGGCGCCTATTTGATACGAATAATAATATTTAAAAACTTTTACATAAGTGTCTTCCACTACGTCTTCGCAAAGCGATTTGTTCGTTAAGTACAGCAAAGCGACACTCTTCATATGATTGTAAGTTAATTTATACAAGTCCTCAAACTTATGCAAATCTCCGTTTTGCATTGCTATTAAACATCGATTAACATCTTTGGCGAGTCTTGACATTTCCCTTACATCCTCATTAGCATTAAATTGATACCGTATTAAAAAAAATACTACTCTCTCAACGTATTGTTTAGTATACCATTTAAAATAAACTTAATCAAGTTATTTTAGCAGTAAACTAAACAAAAACAATATCTGGACGTAAATACGTCAAACGCACCGTATTTTGACGTAAAAACCAACGTAAATGTATTTTATGCGGTCAAACTATACGCCATACTACAACCTTGTTAAATATAGTTTATCGGTTTATTACAAATTATAAACCTTATTTAAAACGTTTGCGCACTGTTTCAATCTGAATATTTTTATAAATATATCCTCTTCACCCCGCCCGCCGACCCTGCTGCTGGAATTTCTTGCTTCTATATCTTCTTT
>CAJUIV010000036.1 GCA_910586905.1 uncultured Christensenellaceae bacterium | reverse complement strand
ATCATCCAAACAAATATACCATGCAAGTGTACAGTTCATCTCCCATTATATATGCAATTCGTGTTCGGCTGTGTTACAAAGACTTAGCTCGGAGAGCAGCGATGGGCTAATTAAAATTTACAAACGTATTTACCGTTTTACGCTTTAATTTCAAGCTTATTCAAGCGGTCAAACCGCCGCTGAAAAGAACGTTCTATTGTACGATAGGGGGCTTTGTTTAATCCTCTGCCGACGGTTCAAAGAAGTAAACCGTATTTTCAGAGATTCGAATATGGCTGTCAACTTTATGAACAACTCATCTCATACCTTTTCTCCTTTAAAGCTTTTACCATTGCAAGTAACATCTTAGACTCGTCTTCGTTCAATCTTAAACATTGATTTACTAACTTTTTTTTGTGTTTCGGTAAAGTTATACCAATTTACGTTTTCTTCTAATACATCGTCAATGGGTATATTCAATCCGTTTTGTAAATATATAAGAATCCGAAATATTGGTAATATTCCCTTTCCTTATCTCGAACATATCTGTTATTAAAGAGTTCTTTTTCGTTTGCGGTGTCCTCCTTTTGTTGCGTTTGCATGTGAGTTGAATTTTATTTGTTTAACGTTTACGAAACAGTAGTGCGTTTGTTTTTTTTGTGTAAATCTTTGTACGCTTCTTTTATTAGAATTTAATTAAACGTTTTTTGTTAACTTTTCTTATCGTCAACAAGTAGACTTGTTATAACCATATTGGAAAAATATTTAAAACGATTGATTTGTATCAAAAATTGGTGTAATATTTTTACGAATTTGTCGATTTTAATCATTTTGAAAATACAAAAGACGGAGATTTATTATGAAATTGTGTATGTTTGCCCAAAAGCTGCAGGAAGCTATCAAAAAACACAATATGTCGCAGAGAAAATTCGCGGCGCTGCTGCATACCACGCAGGCCAACATCAGCAGATGGACGCAGGGCGTAAGCGAACCGAGAATAGAAACTTTTCTTAAAATTTGTCTGTATCTGGACGAAACGCCGGAATCGATGCTCGGTTACGGCGAAATTCCCGACGAGGTTAAAAGGGAATACAAAAAGGAAAGCGGAGCGCAATAGTTTTTGAAATAACTATCGGAAAATGTGTTGCAAAAACGCAAATGTTGTGCTATACTATCTAAGCGTATTAAGTTAGGCGGGGCATTTTGCCCTTTAACTAGGAACGGAGGTTCACTTAAAGTGTTTAATTTTTTGGCTTTTGTAGATATGACGATGCTCGTTTCGGGTATCAAAATCGCTCTTGCGGCGCTTGCTCTTTTGTGTACTGCGTTTATAATTTTTATAGTTATGAAGCAATCGGGTAACTCCGACGGTATGGAAGCTATGACGGGCAGTTCCAAAAACACCGACGAATCCGAAACGTTTTACGGTAAAAACGCGGGTTCCAGAAAGGAAGCTCGTTTAAAAGTACTCACTTATGTAGCGGCGGGAATACTTGCGGTTTGCTGTATCGTTATGATAGTGTTGCAGACTTTTGTAGACTAAAAAGGGATATTTGGGGCGGTTGTTGGTTTAACAATCGCCCTTTTTGTATGTATGCGCTATACACGGAGTTTTATAATACGCAAAAATCAGCAATAATAGTTTTAAAGGTTAAAATGAATATAAACGAAAAAATACTTCAAATTTTAAAAGATTTAAATAGCGAATACTTTACGGCAAAGCAGCTGCGCTCCCTTTTGGGAGTAAAATCTACGGCCGAAAGGCAGATAGTCGCCGAAGCTTTGCAGAATTTACAGCAAAACTGCGAAGTTATTTTCGACGAACGTAATCGTCATTACCGTTTGCCGCGCGAGGGCGAATTGGGCGTTGCGGAGTTTCAGGGTAACGCGCGCGGCTTCGGATTTCTTATTCGCCAAGACGGCGGCGACTTGTTCGTACCGGCTTCTAAGACCGGCGGCGCGTTCCACAAGGACAAAGTTTTGTACTGCAGAACGGCGGGGACGGAGGACGAAGCGGCAGTCGTAAAAGTTGTCGAACGCGGATTGACGCAAATTGTGGGAACTTACGACAAAAGCAACAACGCGCGATTCGTTATTCCCGACGAAAAACGTTTTGCAAGCGACGTTTACGTCCAGCCGAAAAAAGATTTAAACGCAAAAAACGGGCAAAAGGTAGTTGTAAAAATAAACGTTTATCCGTCCGCCGGCAAAGGTAAGCCGGAGGGCGAAATAACGCATATATTGGGATTCCCCGACGAAAAAAACGTCGATATGATGTCGGTTGCTCAAAGCTACGGTTTATCGCTCGATTTCGGCGAAAAGTGCGCTTTGCGCGCGCAAAAAATGCCCGCTTCGGTTTTGCCTAAGGATTTGCAAGGACGGCGCGATTTGCGCGGAAAAACGGTATTTACCATCGACGGAGACGACGCCAAGGACTTGGACGACGCTGTTTCCGTTTCCTTAAACGGCGACGGGACGTTTGTTTTGGGAGTGCATATAGCCGACGTTTCGCATTACGTAAAGCCCTCCGACGATATAGATAAGGAGGCGTTTGCCCGCGCAACCAGCGTATATTTCCCCGAAACGGTGTTTCCGATGCTGCCGCGCGAACTGTCCAACGGTATATGTTCGCTTTACGAAGGCGTTGACAGATTGACTTTGTCCTGCGAAATGACGATAGACAAAAACGGCAGGGTTTTGGACGGCGACGTATTTACTTCGGTTATCAACAGCCGGCACCGTTTAACGTACGGCGAAGTTCAGGCGTTTTTTAACGGCAGTAAAGAGATTGCCGAGCGTTACGCCGATATAAAGGACGATTTGCTTTTAATGCGCCGTTTGGCTGAAATTTTGCAGAAAAAACGCGCCAAACGCGGAAACATAGAGTTCACTTCCAAGGAAGTGCGTTTTGTTCACGACGAAAAAGGAAACGTAACCGACGTCAAACTTGTCGAAAGCGATTTCGCGCATCAGCTGATAGAAGAATTTATGATTGCCGCAAACGAAACGGTAGCCGAGTACGCCGAAGCTTGCGAATATCCTTTTGTTTACCGAGTACACGAAAAACCCGCCGAGGATAAGCTTTCCGTGCTGCTCGCTTTGCTTAAAGGCTTGGGAATAAACGTAAAACGCAGCGCGGAAATTCATAACTCCGTGCTTCAGGACGCTTTGATGCAGGCGGAAAAAACCCCTTATTTCAATTTGGTAAACGACGTTATGCTGCGAACGATGCAAAAGGCCAAGTACAGCGACGAGAATATAGGGCATTTCGGTTTGGCAAGCAAATGTTATTGTCATTTTACCTCGCCTATACGGCGTTATCCCGATTTAACCGTTCACCGCGTTTTAAAAACGGCGATAAGCGGCAAAATGACGGAGAAAGCGTTAAATGCGTACAAAGAAATGGTTTTTGACGCGGCTAAGCAGTCGAGTATGCGCGAAAAAATCGCCGACGAGGCGGAACGTAAAGCGGACGACGTTAAAAAATGCGCTTACGCTCAAAATATCGTGGGGCAAAGTTTCAAAGCCGTTATTTCCGGTGTTACGGAACGCGGAATTTTCGCGGAACTCCCGAACACGGTGGAAGGTTTTATTTCGGTCGACAAACTCGGCGGATATTTTAAATTTAACCCCGCTTTATTCTGTTTGTATAACGACGGAGCAAGGTACGCTTTGGGAGACGAAATCGAAATTACGTTTGCTGGCGTAAACAAAGCGGCTTGTAAAATCGATTTCGATTTGGCTGACTGACGCGCATTAAAAAACGGTAAAACCGAATGGCGTTTTTAATGTCAAAAGTTAAATTTTTAAATTGTTCTTTCGTTGTTGACGAAAAGTTTACTTAAAGGGTATAATATATATGCTTATGCTAGGTATGTTTACCTTAAAAGGCGGCTTTAACCAATGATGGAAAAAATTTTACAGTGGTGCGGAACTATTTTCGCTATAGTAGGAGTGATTTTCCTCTTTTTAGAGGCGATTGGCAGTATTCGCAAGCGTTCCAACACAAAGTTGAGCGTACTCGGTCTTGTATTTTTGTCTATTTCGCTCGTGGGTTATTTGATAACAGAAATCGTGTTGCGTTCAAAAGGTTTGCCGTCGGTATTTTCGTTTGTGTGGATAATTTTTTTGTGGGCGTATTTGGCTTGCAATTTGGCTTCCGCGGTAAAAATTTCCAAACGCAGCAGAGCCGAGAAGAAAAATAAAAAAATCGCCGACGTATCGGACTGCGAACAAGCCGAAGAAGCTCATTCGGCGGAGATTCCCGGCGAATCCGCAGGCGTTTTACTCGATACTGCCGAGGCGGAACCTAAAGAGGAAATTATTGAAGACCCGTCGGACAAGACGGTATAAATATTATTAAATTCGATTATGAAACTGATAGCTACTAACAAAAAAGCGTATCACGACTACTTTGTGGTTGAGTCGTTGGAATGCGGCATAAATTTGATTGGGTGCGAGGTTAAGTCGCTCAGAAAAGGCGAAGTTAACCTTGCTGATTCTTACTGCCGTATCGAAAACGGAAATTTGACGCTGTTGGGCTGTCATATCAAAAACTACGATAAAGGCAGTTACTCCAACGTGGAAAGCCGCAGAGACAGACGTTTGCTCGCAAATAAACGAGAAATAATGCGTATGCTGGGCAAAGTTAAGGAAAAAGGCTATTCGATAGTGCCTTTGAAAATGTATTTTAAAGACAGTTTGGTAAAAGTGGAAGTTGCGCTTGTAAAGGGTAAGCGTAATTACGACAAAAAGGAAACGATTATGCGCAAGGACGCCGAACGCGACGTCCAGCGTTCGATAAAGGAGTATTCCGAAAGACGTTAATTTTGCCTCCGTTTTGGACGTATAAAATTGCAGTATTAAATTATTAGCCGTTCAAAGCGGCGTATAAAGTGTAAGAATTAGAATATGGAAGACGTTTTAACTCAATTTAAAGCAGACGATTTCGATTTTACGCGAGTAGCGGTTATAGGGTGTCCGGGTAGCGGCAAAACGACTTTCAGCAATAATCTGGGGCATATGCTCGGGCGTAAAGTTACGCATTTAGACAAGTTGCTGTGGAAGCCGAATTGGCAAATGCCGCCGTACGATGAGCGAGACGCTATCCACAGCGAGCTTATAAACGGTGAAGAATGGATTATAGACGGCATGTGGAAAAGCCATTTGCCCAAGCGAATCATGCGCGCTACGCTCGTTATTTTTTTGGACTATAAACGCAGCGTAAGTTTGTCTAGGGCTTGCGAGCGCCGTATAGCTTACAGAGGATGTCAGCGCGAAGATATTGCCGACGGCTGTTTGGAAAAATTGGATTCGTATTTTATAAAGTATATTTGGAATTTTCAAAAACAAACCCGCCCTCTTATTTTGCAGCTGCTTGAAAGAAAAAGCGAATCGCAGGTTGTCGCTTTTTCTTCTCCCAAAGAAGCTCGAGTTTTTTTACAGCAACTTGCAACAGCGTTTTTGTTCGGATAATTATTAAATTAAAACCGCCTTTAATTTTAAATTAAAGACGGTTTTTATGCATTAAAAGAACGTTATATTAAATTTCATCTTTGTTTTCGGTTTCGGCGGACGTTGCCGTTTCGTTTTCTTTGCCGTCGTTAAAAATTTCGGGCAGGGACGTTTCATTATCGGCTAACACGTCGTTTTCAGTTTCGGTTTTTTTCTCGGTAACCTCGGCGTTTTGTTCTGCGCGTTCCTTGTTGGGAACGAACTTTTTGTTAAGTTTATCGATTTCGAAATTGATGGTGCTGAAAGTTATGCCGAGCGTATTTTTGAAACTGTCAACCAAAAGCAAACGCAGTTTTTCAAGCGACGTGGATATGTTATCCGCGGATATTTCTACGTATAAAGTAGCAATTAAACCCTGTTTGTCGTCTACGCGCAGTTTGGTTCTTCTTACTTTTACGTCGGGTACTTCGTTTGCGCATCCTTTGACTATGTTGTCGACGACTTTGGCGTTTGCGCGCGTTGCGCAGTCGTTATCGTAAAATAACAAAATGCGTTTTACGTTTTCTTTTTCGGCAAACGCTACGTATAAAAGGTACGCCGAAATGCTTGCGTAAACGAGAATAAGCACAATAAACAGAACGATGACGACTTTGTTATCCTGTAAATCCGCCGTTTGGATGGTTCCGGTCATACACAATATAAGCGTTAGAACAAACACGAGAGTTATACAAATTTGCGCGGCAAGAGCAACTTTTTCGGCAATTTTTTTCATAAAGTTCACCTTTAAAGTATTTTTATATTTATACGTTGGATTGTATCACTTAATGTCGATTTTGTCAACTTTCGCCTGCACTCAAAAAAAAAACAAACCGTAAAACTCGGTTTGTTTTTGAGATGAGCGTTTAAAATTTTCTGTCGTCGAAAGGACTATCGCTGTATCCCGTTTTGTAACCGGGGTTTTCTTCCGGGCGTAAAGCGTTGGGATAGTGTATATCGCTCTTGATATCAATGGTTACCTTTTGCAGCGCTCTTCCTATTTTGTACGGATTAGATACGTCCCAAAGCACCGCCGAATTGACCGACGAGTTGATGTAGATATCGCCCACTTTGAATATTCTGTCTATAAATCCCACTTTGATATTTACGGAATCGATTTCGGTGTAATTTACAAACTTGAAGTCTATACCTATAACTCCCGAACGTATGATGACGCGTCTGTCGGTGATGGCGTACTCTAAATTCTTAACTTCTTTAAACGCTTTGACGGTGTTGAATATCCACATCCATACAGGCATCAGGTGTAAAAGGAAAAACGGTATTATAAAACCTAACAGCGAAAGCGGTATTTGACCGTGAGACATACCGATAGATATTCCCACGATAAACGCTCCGTCGAATATCAACCAAATTATAGCTATGGGAAGCATTTTTAACATCGCCGCCAAAACGTACGATTTTGCATTTGGCTTGCCGCGCCAAAGCACTTTTTCGTCGTCGTTTAGAACGTCTTCGACAGAGTTGCTTTGTAATGAGTTGTCGTAAAAGTATTTTTCGTCTATTTTCATATTCAAACACCTTCAGTTTTTTTGACGGTTCGTATGGAACGATTTAACCTACGTTTGGTAATACCTCTGACATAGAAAGTATACGCTTTTTTTATTTATTAAGTTCGATACGATAAAATTGCAAGTAGTAAAAAGTCCGTTAAATCCGTTTGATTGTTTAATTATATCTTTATAAACTTTATTTGTCAATTTTTTACGTCGGTTACGTACTATCACGCTTTTTACGTTTGTATATTATATAACAATTTTTAACAATTCTTTTCAAAAACAGTTGACATATTTTGCGTGCGGTAGTATTATGTAAAGGCTGTACCGAAATGGAACAGTAAGAAGCTTGACAACAGAATAGTAAAAGACGAATAAAAACACAGTCAATTTATTAAGGATATTAGCCAGCGGTCGGCGGAAGTCGACCA
>CAJUIV010000035.1 GCA_910586905.1 uncultured Christensenellaceae bacterium | reverse complement strand
AAGAAGATATAGAAGCAAGAAATTCCAGCAGCAGGGTCGGCGGGCGGGGTGAAGGGGATAAAGGACCTTTATTTGTTGACAATAAGTCGGTTTTGTGATAAAATAATTATACCCTATCGAGAGTGATGGAGAGACGGACTCGGCGAAATCACAGCAACCTAAAATATTGTTAGGTGCTAAATTCCGCAAGGGAGCGATTTTAAATCGCAACTTTGAAAGATGGGACGGCGAAAGCAATATTGCGCAGTCTTGTCCTTTAGGCAAGACTTTTTTATTGTAAAAACGCCTTCGATAGTGCTAAAGGAGAAATTGATGAAAAGAAACAAACACAGATTTTTTACTTCCGAAAGCGTAACGGAAGGACATCCCGACAAAATGTGCGATCAAATATCCGACGCTATACTTGACGCGATTCTTGAAAAAGACCCGGACGCCCGCGTTGCTTGCGAAACGGTTGTTTGTACGGGAACGGTTTTTGTTATGGGACAAATAACCACGACCGCGGTTGTAGATTATGCCGCGATAGTGCGCAATACCGTGCGCAATATAGGATATACCCGCGCTAAATTCGGATTCGATGCGGATAGCTGCGGAGTTATAATTTCTCTGGATAAACAGTCGCCGGATATCGCGATAGGCGTAGACCAATCAAACGAATACCATACTCGCGGTGAAATTTTAGATATGTACGGCGCCGGCGACCAAGGAATGATGTTCGGGTACGCTTGTAACGAAACGCCGGAATATATGCCTATGGCGATAATGCTTGCGCACAAAATAAGTTTGCGTCTTGCGGAAGTACGTAAAAAGCGTATAGTCGATTATTTACGACCGGACGGAAAATGCCAGGTTACGGTAGAATACGACGAAAACGGTAAGCCTTGTCGGGTTGATACGATAGTTTTGTCTACTCAGCACGGCGCGGACGTTTCGTCTTCCAAAATCGCTCACGATATGATAAACCTTGTTATACGCGAAGTCGTGCCTCTCAATTTACTTGACGAAGAAACGAAATATTACATTAATCCTACGGGCAGGTTCGAAATAGGCGGACCGGCAGCGGACAGCGGACTTACGGGAAGAAAAATTATAGTAGACACGTACGGCGGTTCTTGTTCGCACGGCGGCGGCGCGTTTTCCGGCAAAGATCCTACAAAAGTAGACCGTTCGGCAACGTATATGGCGAGATATATTTGCAAAAATATAGTCGCGGCGGGTTTGGCCGATAAAATTCAATTACAAGTTTCTTATGCTATCGGCCGCAGCAAACCCGTTTCGATAGACGTAAATACGTACGGAACCGGTAAAGTTACCGACGCAGTAATGTCGCAGATTATTTCGGACGAATTCGACCTCCGTCCGCGCGCGATTATTACCAAATTCGATTTGCAGCGTCCTATATACCAGCAAACTGCAAGTTACGGACATTTCGGCAGAAACGAGTTCCCTTGGGAAAAATTGGACAAGGTAAACGACTTGCGTAAATATATTGAAAGATAGTAAAAATGGAATTGACCGCAAAAGGAACCGTTGCCGGCATAGTGTTTCGCAACGATGATAACGGATATACAGTATTTAGTTTGGAAACTACCGACGGAGGAGATATTACATGCGTGGGTAATTTTCCTACGCTTTCCGTCGGCGCGGTTTTAACGATAACCGGAAAAGTGGTTGTTCATAATAAATACGGAGAACAGCTTATCGTTGAAAAGTATTCTATGAGCGACCCGACTTCGCGCGCAGGTATAGTAAAATATTTGAGCAGCGGTTTGATAAAAGGCGTAGGCGAGGTAACGGCAAATAATATTTACGATAAATTCGGCGAAGATACTTTCGGAGTTATAGAAAACAATCCGATGCTTTTGGTGAAAGTAAAAGGTATCTCTCAAAAAAAAGCTATGGATATTTCCAACGCCGTCGCGGAACTAAAAAGTATGCAGGAACAGATTATGTTTTTGCAGGGTTTTGGTATCTCCGTAAATTTATCGGTAAAGATTTACAATATATACAAGGAAGAAACCAAACGTTTGGTATTGGATAACCCTTATCGTCTTATAGACGACGTTGACGGAGTAGGGTTTTTGACTGCGGATAAAATCGCTCAAAGTATGGGAGTAGAACCCGTAAGCGAATTCAGAATACGCGCCGCTATCGTACACGAGCTAAAAGAAACCGCCGAGAAAAACGGTAATACGTATCTTGTTTTCGACGAATTGTTAACTTCGTGCGCCGATTTACTGGGAGTGGATTTGACCGTTTGCGGTCAGCTGGTAGAAGATACCGTTACGAAATTGGTTCTTGAACCTACGGTTAAAGTTTTCGAAATCGAAGGAGTGCGGTGTATAGCTCTTCTGAGATACTACAAATTGGAAAAATCTATAGCTTCAAAAATAATAGAGTTAAACTGCGATGCCAAACGGATAGTGATGGACGCCGACAGTTTGATTGCTCAATTTGAAAAAATAAACGATATATCGTTTCACGCCGGACAGCTCGGCGCAGTGAAATCCGCTCTTATAAACGGAGTAACGGTAATTACCGGCGGCCCCGGAACGGGAAAAACTACGATAATAAAATGTATCGCGGAAATACTGTCGTCGCACGGATTAAGATTGGAATTTTGCGCTCCTACGGGACGAGCCGCCAAACGTATGTCGCAGTCTATCGGCAGCGAAGCGAAAACCATTCACAGGCTGCTTGGATACGAAATAAAAGGCAGCGCGGTATCTTTTAAATACAACAGGTACAATACTCTACCATGCGACGTCGTCATCGTAGACGAGCTTTCGATGGTGGACGTTTCTATAATGTACAGTTTGCTTGCGGCGATTGAAAACGGCACTAGGCTTATTTTAGTCGGAGACAAAGACCAACTTCCCAGCGTAGGCGCCGGCAACGTGTTGGCGGATATTATTCATAGCGGAGTTATTGAAATAAGGTATCTTTCGCATATATACCGTCAATCGAGCGACAGTTTGATTGTTTCCAACGCGCATTTAATCAATCAGTGTAAAATGCCCGAAATCAACAACAAAAGCCGGGACTTTTTCTTTATGAATTACAACGACTTTAATCAAGTCGCAGAAACGGTCGTCGAGCTTGTTACGACGAGGTTGACTAAGTTTACCGGTTTGCCTTCAAGCGAAATACAGGTTTTAGGCGCTCTTAAAAACGGCGTTGCGGGAGTTGAAAGTTTGAACAACCGTTTGCAGCAGGCGTTAAATCCGCGCGTTTACGGTAAGGCGGAAGTACAAGTGGGCAAAACTACTATTCGCGTCGGCGACAGAATAATGCAAACAGTAAACAATTACGATTTGCCGTTCACTCGTTTTAACAAAGATAATGTGGTCGAAGTAGGTTCGGGTATTTTTAACGGCGATATCGGCGTAGTTAAAACTATCGACAGAGTAAACGGCATAATGGAAGTACTTTTTGACGATAATAGGCTTGCAACGTATACTTCTGCGGATTTGGGGGATATACAGCTTGCATATGCAATAACTATTCACAAAAGTCAGGGAAGCGAATTTCCCGTCGTAGTCGTTCCTTTGGTTAACGGTCCGCCCACTATAATCAATAAGAATTTATTGTATACTGCTATAACTCGCGCAAAACGCGCCGTGGTGCTGGTCGGCAGTAAAAAAATACTGGCTTTGATGATTCATAATAACTACGTTGCTAAACGGACTACTAATTTAAGCAGATTTTTAAACGAAGAAAACGCTGTTCACCAAAAGTTTTTCGGAATGAAACCGAACGATAATCGAGATGAATTTTAAACTGAAAAAATTTGGAAATAAAATAGCGGACGGTTTAGCGGAGATTTTTGCTCCGACGGAAATCAGATGTCTAAGCTGCGGGGCGGACGTTTTCGACGATTTGGGTTTTTGTCCCGATTGCTTAAAAGAAGTAAACTTTAACAACGGAAAAATTTGTAAAAGATGCGGCGTCGGCATAGACGGCGACGAAGACTATTGCGGAAATTGCGCTTTCGACAAAGTATATTTCGATAAGGCGTATTCCGCGTTTAACTACGACGGAGCCGTTCAACGCGCCGTATTGCAAATGAAATTTGCAAATTGCGGCAGGTATGCGAAAGTTTTTGCAAGATATTTGGCTTTTTTAGTAACGAAGCACAATTTGACTTTCGACGTCGTCTGTTATCCGCCGATGAGTAAAAGCGCTTTGAAAATCAGGCATTATAATCAATCGCAGTTGCTTGCAAAGTATTTATGTGATATACTGAACAGAAGCGAATGTTTGCTTGACGCGTTTGTAAAGGTTAAGGATACCGATAGGCAGGAAACGCTTAACCGCAGTGAACGTAAAGTTAATTTGATTGGAGCTTATAAAATCAAAGGCGACGTAAAAGGCAAACGAGTGTTGGTTATAGACGACGTTAAAACAACGGGAGCAACCTTGAACGAGTGCGCGAAAGTTCTTAAAAAGGCGGGCGCCGAAAGCGTAGTTTGTCTGACGGTATCGTCGCGCAAAGAAAACGTTAAGTACGAAAAGGAGATAGATTGATGAAAGACCCTTACGGCGGCTCTAATGCAAGAGCGGTAAAAAAATTGGAAAAAATCGCCAAACTTGTCGAGCAAAACGAAAATAAGTACGTAGAAATGAGCGACGAAGAGTTATCCGGACAAACTCGGATTTTGAAAGACCGTTATGCGAACGGCGAAACTTTGGACGACTTATTGCCAGACGCTTTTGCTGTATGCCGCGAGGCTGGCAAGCGTGTTTTAAAGCAAAGGCATTTTCACGTGCAAATTCTCGGCGGTATCGCTTTGCACCAAGGCAGGATTTGTCAAATGGCAACGGGCGAAGGAAAAACTTTGACTGAAACTTTGCCTGCGTACTTAAACGCTTTAACCGGTAACGGTGTACACATCATTACTGTCAACGAATATTTGGCAACCCGCGATATGGAGTGGATGGGTAAAATTTTCCGCTTTTTGGGACTGACGGTCGGAGTTACGTTAAACAGAATGTCCGCCCGAGAAAAACGTCAGGCGTATTTGTGCGACATTACTTACGGTACGAACAGCGAATTCGGCTTCGATTATCTTCGCGACAATATGTCTACAAGCAGAGAAACCTGCGTTCAGCGCGGGTTAAATTTCGTTATTATAGACGAAGTAGACAGTATTTTGATAGACGAAGCGCGTACTCCTCTTATTATTTCCGGCCCCAGCGGCAAATCCAGCGATATGTACGTAAGAGCAAATAAATTCGCTTGTACGTTGCAAAATTCAACAAACGTTAACGAAGAAGGTAAAACGCAGGAAAACGACGAAGAACCCAACGGCGATTATGTCGTAGATAAAAAACAAAAAACAGTGCGTCTTACGGACAGGGGCATTACCAAAGCCGAAAAGTGTTTCTCTCTCGATAACTTGTCCGCTCCCGAAAATACCGAGTACAATCATTATATCAACAACGCTTTAAAAGCCCACGCTATTATGCGCCGAGACGACGATTATATTGTCGAGAAGGGCGAAATTTTGATTGTCGATTCTTTTACGGGACGTAAAATGGAAGGCCGTCGTTTTAACGGCGGACTGCATCAAGCCATAGAGGCGAAAGAACACGTAACTATAAAGGAAGAAAACAAAACTCTCGCTACGATAACGTATCAAAATTATTTCCGGCTTTATCATAAACTGAGCGGTATGACTGGTACGGCAAAAACCGAAGAACAGGAATTTAACACGATTTACAATATCGACGTAGTTGCTATTCCGACAAATTTGCCTATGATACGTAACGACAGAAACGACGTAGTGTTCTCCACGCGGCAAGGTAAAATGCGAGCTATAGTAAAAGAAATCAAGGAGCGCAGCGCGAACGGACAGCCTATTTTGGTGGGTACTATTACTGTAGAAAAAAGCGAAGAGCTATCCAAATTACTTACGAATCAAGGAATAAAACACAACGTTTTAAACGCTAAAAATCACAAGCGCGAAGCTGAAATAGTTGCTCAAGCGGGACGTTACGGTTCGGTAACGATAGCTACCAACATGGCGGGACGCGGAACGGATATCTTGCTTGGCGGAAATCCCGAATTTATGGCGAAGCAGGAAATGAAACGCTTGGGATACGACGACGAACAAATCGAATCTTCAACGAGTTTTTCTAAGGGCGATGCCGAAGTGGAAAAACTGCAGCAAATTTTTGCAGAATTAGTCGCAAAATACAAAGTCCAAACCGACGCTGAAAAACAGCAGGTTGTGCAAACCGGCGGGTTGTGCGTAATAGGTACCGAGCGGCACGATTCGCGCCGTATAGACGACCAGCTAAGAGGACGCGCCGGCCGTCAAGGCGACCCGGGTTCGAGCGTATTTTATATTTCTGCCGAGGACGATATGGTTCGCATATTCGGCGGAGATATGATGCAGCGCGTTATGGCATTCGCTCGTATGGACGAAGATACGCCTATCGAATTAAGAGTAGTTACTAAAGCGATAGAATCCGCTCAAAAACGTATCGAGGGTATGCATTTTTCCAGTCGTAAACATGTTTTGCAATACGACGACGTAAACAATCAGCAGCGTAAAGTTATTTACAAGGAACGCAACCGTATTTTGGATAATACCGACGTTCACGCGGATATTTTGGAAATGGTCGACGAATACGCGCGATTAGCTTTGGCCGACGCTTGCGATAGCCAAATCGACGTTAATAAATGGAATCTGGACAAGGTTAACGGAGCGTTAGCCAAGTATTTCGATTTTGAACAGCCTATTTTGTCTAAAGAAGACGTAACTACAGCTCGCGAAGTATGCGATAATTTAGCCGAACGCTGCCGCGCGTATCTTGATGAACGCGCGAACGAAGAACCGTTTGGAAACGCCGTACCGTTCCGCGAAGCGGAAAGATTTGTCTTGCTGCGTACGATAGACGATATGTGGATGGACCACTTGGACGCGTTGGACGATTTGCGTCAAGGTGTAGGTTTACAGGCGATTGGACAGCACGACCCGTTAGTCGTTTACAAAAAAGAAGCGTTCGATATGTTTGAAAAACTTAACGAGCAAATAAAAGTTCAGACTATACGTATGCTTACGTTTGGCAGAATTGTTCACGCTTTGCGTTCTAACGTTCAGCAATCGGCAGAACCGATAAATGTCGAAAAGAAAATGAACGGTCTTTGTCCTTGCGGAAGCGGTAAAAAATATAAAAATTGCTGTTATGCAAAGGACGTTGCAAACGTTAAGCAAAGCGAGCAAACTCCCGAACAAAACGCAGTTCAAAGACCGTTGACCAAACAGGAAGAATACGCCTTAAAACGTATGCAGCGCAAAGAAAATAAAGCTAAGAAATAATAACTATGATACAAATCGACGAATTAAAACAAGATATAAAAGAGCTGCGTTTTAAACTGGACGGCATAGGTGAAAGTTTAAATTTGCCTAAGTTGACGGAAGAAAAAGAGCGGCTTACCGCTGAACAGCATCATCCCGATTTTTGGAACGACGTTAAACGCGCTCAGCAAATAAGTCAGCGCGCTAAAAATATTGAGGACAAAATCGACGGTTACGGTAAATTATGTAAACGTCTTGCCGACGTATCCGATTTGTTGGAATTGTGTGAAAACGACGAGGCGATGCTTGCCGAAACGGCGGCGGAACTGTCCGCAATTTTGCAGGAAGTTAATGCGCTACATATAGCTACGCTTCTAAGCGGAAAATACGACGCAAACAACGCCATACTAACTTTGCATGCGGGCGCGGGCGGTACGGAAGCTCAAGACTGGGTTCAAATGCTTTACCGAATGTATACCAGATATTGCGAACGCCGAGGATATCGAATTGAAGTCCTGGATTATTTGGACGGCGATGAGGCGGGCATAAAATCTGTTACTTTTCAAGTAAACGGCGCTAACGCGTACGGTTACTTAAAGGCGGAAAAAGGCGTACATCGTTTAGTGCGAATTTCTCCTTTCGATTCGGCAAAACGCCGTCATACTAGTTTTGCTTCATTAGAGGTTATGCCGGAATTGCCCGCCGACAACGAAATCGTTATCGACGATAAGGACCTTAAAATCGATACGTACCGCAGTAGCGGAGCGGGCGGACAGCACGTAAACAAAACGGAAAGCGCAATACGCATAACGCACGTTCCGACAGGCATAGTCGTTTCCTGTCAAACGCAGCGCAGTCAAATGCAAAATCGCGACCAAGCGATGTCAATGCTTAAAAGTAAACTTGCAGAACTTAAGGAACGCGAACAAATGGAAGAAGCCGCTTCGATAAAAGGAGAAGTTAAAAAGATAGAGTGGGGCAGTCAAATCCGAAGTTACGTATTCTGTCCGTATACTTTGGTAAAGGACCATCGTACCGGTTTCGAAAACACTAATATCGTAGACGTAATGGATGGAAATATACAGCCTTTTATTGAGGATTTTCTTCAAAAGACGTTTTAACAAAGCACAATAAAAAAACGCGCAAAAGTAATTTTTTTGCGCGTTTTTTTTATGTTAAAACGCAAAACATTTAAACAATAGAACCGATAAATATTCTTAGTTAACAATCGGAAAAGCTGTTAAAATTTTAATGCAATAAGAAACTGTGTTTAAAGCGGACAGAATAAGATATGCGCATATGTAGAAAGAATCATAAGAAAGGAATAAACGAAAGACAATCGAATTCAAAAACAATGTAATAGTATAGACAAATAAAAATCGAATCAACAATGTAAGGCTACGTGGAAGTAAGGAAGGAATCCGCCGGCAATAAAAAAAGTCTAACCGAAGGCTTAGGCGACCGATAGGGCGATTTAGCTCACGGGGACTAAAGTCCCGCGAGGTAAATCGCCGCAAGGGAA
>CAJUIV010000034.1 GCA_910586905.1 uncultured Christensenellaceae bacterium | reverse complement strand
TATGCTTGGATGATCGCTTTGAATATTCCTTTTGAATGTCAAAAATGGCATTTGAATCGACTACTGACTTTTATAAGAGTGTGCAACATAGAAAACAAACCCAAACAAAAACGCTTAAGTAGTAAAGAAATTATGAGCCGTAATGCGGCTTTGAATGCGGCTCGAAGGAAACAACACAATTCGAAAGGATAAGGAGGTAGCGGTTGTGACAATCGAATTTTTATCGACGGCTTTGTTGGTTATCTCGTTTATCACGGGACTTATCGTAGAGGCCGTTAAGAAAATTCTCGATAGCAAGAACAAGAAGTATTCCAGCAATGTTCTTGCGATCATAGTTTCCGTTGTCGTATCGTTGGCTTCGTCCGTTGCGTACGTTTTTATAAAGCATATCCCTTTTTCGGCTATGCTGGTGGTAGAAATTGTAGGATTGACAATATGCAGTTTCCTTGTAGCGACACTTGGTTATGACAAGGTAATGCAAACTATAAAACAATTTTTATCTCGTAAAAACGGTGACGGCGATTCCGATGATAAAACGGATAATAAGTAAAATCATCAATCGGAGAAAACAATGATAAGTTTTAGGCAGAAGGGCAACTTTTCCAAACTGTCCGGATTTTTAGAGAGAACCAAAGAAGTTGTTCATATGGGGAATCTCGATAAATACGGAAAAGACGGAGTAGCTGCTCTTTCTGCCGCGACTCCGAAAGATACTGGTAAAACCGCGAGTTCTTGGAAATACGAAATAGTTCGTACCAAAGGAAGCGTGGCTATTACTTTCAGCAATACAAATATTCAAAATGGAGTCCCGATTGCGATTATTTTGCAATACGGACATGCGTCGAGAAACGGACATTGGATTGAAGGTATCGATTATATTAATCCTGCAATCAAACCTTTGTTCCAAAAGATTGAAAACGAAGCTTGGGAGGAGGTTACTAAGGTTTGAGTAGGACTATAGATCAAAAAGTAGTCGAAATGCGTTTTGATAATTCCAAATTCGAAAAGAATGTTCAAACCAGTATTTCGAGTCTCGACAGGTTGAAACAAAGTTTGAATTTGGGCGGGATGTCTCGCGGCTTGGATGAAATCGACGCATCTTCGAGAAATTGCTCTTCGGGAATGTCCGGATTAAGTTCCGGTATCGAAGCGGTAGGCAATAAATTTTCTGCGATGGAAATCATTGCGGTAACTGCGCTCGTTAATATTACAAATTCCGCAGTCGAAGCTGGTAAACGGCTTGTTGCGTCATTAAGCATCGACCAAATCACTTCCGGCTTTGCAAAGTACGAAGAAAAGACCGGTGCCGTACAAACGATAATCAATGCTACCGGAAAATCCATAGATGAAGTAAACGAACAGTTGGAAAAACTGAACTGGTTTACCGACGAAACGAGTTATAATTTTACGGATATGGTTTCCAACATCGGTAAATTCACTTCGAACGGTATCGATTTGGGAACATCGGTTACGGCGATGATGGGTATCGCTAACTGGGCGGCATTGTCGGGACAAAACTCGGAAGCGGCAAGCAGAGCGATGTACAATCTTTCGCAAGCAATCGGTATAGGAGCCGTAAAACTTCAAGATTGGAAATCTATCGAAAACGCCAACATGGCGACGAAAGAGTTTAAAGAAATCGCTATTGAAACGGCAAAGGCTCTCGGAACGTTAAGCGAAGAGGGCGAGACGGCTAACGGAACATTGGTAACATCTTCGAATTTCTCAGGCACGTTATCCGACGGGTGGTTCACAAGCGACGTTTTGCTTGCGGCTCTTGGTAAATACGGTAATTATGCCGAAGAAGTTTACAAAGTTGCGAGTGAAGAGGGTCTTACTGCGGCCGACGCGATGAAAAAAATAAGTGACGAGACAATGGAACTCGGAGCCAAAGCATTTAAGGCGGCGCAGGAAGCAAAAACTTTTACGGATGCAATCAACGCAACCAAAGACGCGGTAAGTTCCGGGTGGTCGCAAACATTTGAAACCATATTCGGCAATTACGAAGAAGCGAAAGTATTGTGGACGGACGTAGCAAACGAACTATATGATATTTTTGCAACGAGCGCCGAAGGTCGAAACGAATTGTTAGCGCAATGGAAGGAGCTTGGCGGACGCGACCTTATGGTCGAGTCGTTGATGAACGCTTTGCAAATATTAAAGAATCTGATGAGTTCTGTAAGCGAAGCGTTTCACGATATTTTCCCTCCGATGACGGCGGAACGGTTGTTGGGTATTTCTCAATCCATTCGGGATTTTACGGATAGACTGAAAAATAACGAAGGTTTATTCAATAATCTTCAACGGATATTCAGAGGATTCTTTGCAATACTTGGATTGGGAAAAACGATTATTACGTCCTTGTTCAGAGCATTGGAACCATTGCTCAGTAAACTTTCCGCACTCGGTGGCGGACTTATGGGAGTTACTGGCACAGTCGGCGATTTCATTTACAAAATAAACAATGCGGCGAAAGAATCGGATATATTTTACAAGATATTTTCCAAGATAGTTGGAATCATCTTAAAAGTAATTTCCGTATTTGCGTCGCTTATTAACAAGATACGTGAATCGACCGTGTTTGCATCGATTTCCGCTTTGATAATGAAAGCGTTTCAGGCATTGAAACGGTTTATAGGTGCGGCAAAAGAAAAATTCGCAACGCCGGGATTCAGTCTTTTACATGCCATACTCGAAAAGATATGGATGATATTGACCAAAATCGGTAACGCGATATTGAAAGTCGCTTCGTTTTTTATTAATGCGTTCAAGTCGGTCGGACAAGCTTTGGCAGGTTCGTCGTTCTTGGAAGTTATGGGTAAACTGTGGGAGATCATCGTTGCCGTAGGTAAATGTATATTCGGTCTCTTGGGTAAGGCGATTTCTTATCTTTGCGATAAATTGAAAGATGCCGATTTCAAAGGTATTCTCGACTTACTGTCTACGATTTCCGTTGGCGGTATGGCGTTGGGGATAACCAAGTTTGTAAAGAACATAAGCGAGCCGTTCAAAGGCTTGAAAGATATTCTTGACGGCGTAAGCGGCATTCTCGATGGGGTTCGCGGTTGTTTCGAAGCATATCAAAAGAAACTGAAAGCGGATGCTTTAATGAAAATCGCTACGGCTATCGCTATTTTGGTTGCGTCGCTATTGGTGTTGTCGTTTATCGATAATGAAAAACTGATGAGCGGCGTTGCCACGATTGCGATGCTGTTTACCGAATTGATGGTGGCGATGAAGATATTGAACGGTATAGGCGGAAAGGGCGTAAAAACCATGAAACTTATGGGGATGATGCTCGGATTGTCGATTGCCGTATTGATATTGGTATCGGCATTGAAGAAACTTTCCGCGCTTGATCCTGCCGCTTTACTTAAAGGTCTTTTAGGCGTCGGGGCGCTCGTTACTATTATCGTTGCGGCAATGAAAGTTCTCGGCAATAGCAGTAAAACGGTTATGAAAGGCGCGGCGCAGCTTATTCTGTTCGGATTGGCGATAAAAGTATTAGCGTCAGCTTGTACCACTTTATCCAAGCTATCTTGGGAAGGATTGGCAAAGGGTCTAATCGGCGTCGGTGTACTGATGGCGGAAGTCGTTGCGTTTTTGAAGTTTGCCAAGTTCGATAAAAAGATGTTTTCCACGGCGCTCGGTATGGTACTTTTGGCGTCTGCCATAAAGATATTGGCGTCGGCGTGTAAGACGTTCGGGCAAATGGATTGGACGTCGATAAGGAAAGGTCTTACCGCAATCGCCGGATTACTGCTCGAATTGGCGGTGTTTACGCGATTGATGAAACCGTCAAAAATGGTTTCTACTGGAATCGGACTGATAGCAATCGCAACGGCAATGAAGATATTCGGTTCGGCGATGCGTACAATGGCGTCCCTTTCTTGGGAAGAAGTCGCAAAAGGATTACTGTCGATAGCCGGCTGTCTTGCCGCAGTTACGCTGGCAATGAATTTTATGCCGAAGGGTATGATATCCAAAGGCGTCGGTTTGATCGCCGTAGCAACGGCGTTGCTTATATTGTCTTCCGCTCTTACCAAAATGGGGAATATGAGTTGGGGGTCGATAGCAAGAGGACTTGTCGCAATGGGCGGTTCTTTAATACTCTTGGCTGCCGGTCTTACAGCGATGAAGAAAACCGTTAAAGGTGCGGCTGCGTTGACAATAGCGGCGATAGCGTTGAATATGCTAGCACCTGCGCTTCGTAAACTCGGTTCGTTGAGCTGGGAACAAATGGGCAAGAGTCTTTTGATGCTTGCCGGAGCGTTTGTTGTTCTCGGTGTTGCTGGATTGGTTTTAGGTCCGCTTACGCCTGCTATATTGGCTTTGTCCGGAGCATTGGCTCTTATCGGTGTGGCTGTTCTTGCCGCCGGTATGGGGCTTGTTGCGGCAGGCGCAGGACTTACTACGCTCTCGGTAGCAATGGGAGCATTTGCGACAGCTATGGCGACAGGTTCGGCTGCGATAGTTGCCGGACTCATTGTAATAATTGAAGGCTTTGCTGGAATGGTGGGAACCATTGCCAAAATGCTGGCGACGGGGCTCATCGAGTTTGTAAAAATTTTGGGCGAGGGTGCGCCGACGATATTCGAAGCAGTCGAAAAAATTCTTTTGAGTTTGATCGACACGATAATAGCGGTTATTCCCAATCTCGTCGCTTGTATATTTACGCTTCTTGAATGTGTGCTGAACACGTTGGTGCAGTATACACCGACAATCGTTCAAGCCGTATTCAACATTCTTTTGGCGTGTTTGCAAGGTATAGCCAACAATATCGGAATGGTTGTTCAGACCGCGATTGATATTGTTGTAAACTTTATAGAAGGAATTGCGCAAAAATTACCCGACGTAATTCAAGCCGGTTTCGACTTGGTAATCGCGTTTATAAACGGTGTTGCGGACGCATTGGATAACAATACCGCAACGGTCGTGGAAGCAATCAAGCGACTTATAAAATCTGTGCTGAACGCTATCGTTACCGTATTTTCCGGTGGTTGGGATTTGCTTAAAGACATTGGCAAAAACCTTATGGACGGTTTGGTTAACGGTATTAAAGGCGCGATAAACAAAGTTAAAGACGCGGTATGCAGTGTCGGGAAAAAGATTAAAAACTGGTTCTGTGATTTGTTCGGCATACACTCGCCTTCAACCGTATTTGCCGAATACGGCAGACATTTGGACGAAGGTTTAGCGAACGGCGTAAGGGACTACGGAAATGTCGTAGAAGGCGCGATTGAAGATATCGGGGATATTGCGGTCGATTCGATGTCGGAAGCAATGGATATTCTTACGAGCGCAATCGAAAAAGACGATTACGGAGAACCTACGATTCGTCCGGTTATGGATTTGTCGGATATTAAAGCCGGTACGGCTACGCTGTCGGATATGATGGCGGATGCGGATAATTACAAAATGACGTCTTCGGTAGATCTTGCTACCGGTGCGGCTAAAAGTATGAAATCCAGCTACGCCGCCGACGATACATCGACGCTTGACGGACTGGCGAAGAGCATCGGAAAAATGGCGGAAACACCGCCGCAGAACTTCACCAACACATTCAATATCACGGGAGATAATCCGCAAGAGATTGCCGAGGAAGTATCCCGAATCATTCAACAGCAAGTAGAAAGGAAAGGAGCGACATGGGAATAATAGTTTTCAACGGCTTATCCTCTGCCGATTACGGAATCAAAGTTTGGCAACCGCCCGTGTATTCGATTCCCGAAAGAGATTACGAAACGATTCACGTTCCCGGACGGGACGGGGATTTGTTATTGGACAAAGGTTCATATAAGAACGTCACAAGGTCCTACGTGGTTTCTTTCGGGAAATCGGATAAACGGGACTTTACGCTTTTGGCGTCGGGTTTGTCGGCTTGGTTGCATTCGTGTTCGGGGTACGCACGGCTTGAAGACTCTTATGAACCCGATTACTATCGTATGGCAGCATATGATGAATCGACGGATATCACAAACGCCTACCATCAAGCGGGACAAACAACAATCAAGTTTAACTGCAAACCGCAAAGATTTTTAAAAACCGGCGACAATGTTATACGGTTTGATAGAGCAGGGTATTTGGATAATCCTACGTTCTTCGATGCGCGACCTGTAATTAAAGTATACGGAAACGGCGACGGCGTGCTCCGAGTTGGCGAGTATGCCGTTACCGTAAAATCCGTAGATGAGTTTGTTGTTATAGACAGCGAGCTTATGGACGCTTATAAAAACACGATTAATTGCAATTCAAAAATAGTGCTCAATGGAGATTTTCCGCGTCTTACGAAAGGACGTAACGAGATTTCTTTTTCGGGTGGTATAACGGCATTGGAGGTAAAATCAAAATGGTGGACAATCTGATAAGACTTTTCGATTCCGCCGAGACCGAGTTCACAAGCAACGGAATCGGGGTGTTATCGGATGCGGAATCCTGTGTTATTACGGAAGAACGCAACGGAGCATTCGAGCTTTCCATGGTGTATCCGATAACAGGCAAAAGGTTTTCGGAAATCGTTATGCGCAGAATTATCGTAGCTAAATCGAATCCGTATTCCACACCGCAACCGTTCCGGATCTACTCGATAACCAAGCCGTTTAACGGAAGAGTAACGGTCAACGCCGAGCATATTTCTTACGATATGTCCGGTTACCCCGTGTCTCCGTTCGAGGCAAAATCATGTATCGACGCTTTTGACCAAATGAAAGCAAATTCTGCTGCGCCGTGTCCGTTTACATTTTGGACGGATAAAGACGTAACAAAAGATTTTGCAACCACAAAACCTATGAGTATGCGTTCTTTACTCGGTGGAACCGACGGTTCGATATTGAGCGTATTCGGTAAGGGCGATTACGAATTTGATTTGTACACCGTAAGGTTATATGTTAATCGCGGTGCGGATAGAGGTGTTTTTATTCGTTACGGAAAGAATCTTACCGATATTAAGCAGGAAGAAAATTGTACTTCGGTGTATACGGGAGTTTATCCATATTGGTATTCCGAGAATAATGGTAAACCGGTAATCGTTACATTGCCGGAAAAAGTGGTCAACGGACAAGGTACATACAATTACAATAAAATTCTCACGCTCGATATGTCGGATAAATTTACCGATAAACCGAAAGTGGAAGATTTGCGCTCGGCTGCGGAAGATTATATTAAGAACAACAATATCGGCGTGCCTAGCGTATCGCTGGATATCTCGTTCGAACAGTTGGCGCAGACCAAAGAATATGAACAATACGCTATGCTCGAAGAAGTTCGCCTTTGCGATACCGTTCACGTTGAATTTCCTGCGTTATGCGTAAGCGCGGAAGCACAATGTATCAAAACAGAGTATGACGTTCTTACGGATAAGTATAAAAAGCTGGAACTCGGTTCGAGCAAAACAAATCTGGCGTCGACTATAGCGAATCAGGAAAAGGCGTTGTTTGCTCCGCTTGCTCAATCATATTTGGGACAGGTAGTAGAGCGTGCAACGCAGCTTATAAGCGGTAATGCCGGCGGATATGTAATCATGCGGAACTCGGACGGTGGTAAACAGCCGAATGAAATTCTCATTATGGATACGCCTGATGTAAACACCGCAAAAAAAGTGTGGCGATGGAATCAAAGCGGTTTGGGATATTCAAAAAACGGCATCAACGGACCGTACGGTTTGGCGATGACTATCGACGGCGAGATAAGCGCGGATTTCATTACTACCGGCGTACTCAATGCCATAAGCATTCGAGCGTGCGATATTAAATGCGGAACGCTTACCGAAGGAGCAGGTCAGGCTTATGAAAAATATTACTTCGAACTTTCGGACGACGGTACGCTGAAAGCCACCAAAGGTCAAGTTGCCGGATTCACAATCGATGACAAGTCTATTCACAAAGGTATCGATGAGATGGCGTCGACTGAAAATAGCGGCATCTACATGGGTACGGACGGCATACGACTTGGCGAATCTTTTGCCGTTGATATTGACGGGAATCTTCGCGCTACAAGCGGTGTTATAGCAGGATTCACAATCGATGACAAGTCTATTCACAAAGGTATCGATGAGATGGATTCGGAAGCTACATCCGGTATATATTTGGGACCCGATGGTATTCGACTCGGTGCGAAAGAATCTTTCTCGGTAAACACGAACGGCGAAATGATCGCAACAAGCGGTAAGATTGCCGGACTTATAATTCAAGAGGAAACGCGGTATGTTGACTCTATGCAAATGACTGGCGCAGTGCTTAAATCGGAGGACGATAACCTTGTTATATTTTCCGGTAAGGACAGTTCCGGACGAACGGGAAGTATTGTAAAAGTCGATTCGATAGATATTGTGGAACCGATATTTGATAGAACGGTATATTCTACCAATCTTCAAGGCGGTAATACCGTTCAAGGCGGTGATGTAAAATTATACGGCTCTTGGCTTATGTGTAATGACGAAAGAGTTATTTTGCTAGATTATAGTTCAAAATCTGATACGGTCAGAGCAACAATTTCGAATTCGTCAATGAGTCAAACCATTACAATACGGTTGACGGATGTCAATGGTGATCCGTATGTGACAAAAGAAAGCAAGACCTTTCAATTAAAACTTCATCGTACATTAAGTAAGTGGGTTACAACAAGCATAACCATTCCTATTGGTTCCAGTTCCGTTTCAAGAACAGTTGATGGGGCTTTTTGGGGATATGATGAAGCACAGTTTGTTAATTCCGGTAGTAACATATATGAATATTCGACATCAAGTCGAAAATATGTAGATTTTAATCGCAATATAGAGCCTTATAGCAATGCGACTTTCGATTGTGGATCGAGCGACTATAAATGGAATAATATATGGGCGTCGACTCCAACTATCGAAACATCTGACCGAGCGGAAAAATTCAACATATTCGTGATTGACGATAAGTTCGGAGAATTGTTTGACCGCTTAAAGCCGGTGACGTATAAGTTTAAAAACAATACGAGTAACAGAACCCACATAGGCTTTATAGCGCAAGACATCAAGGAATCTTTGGACGAAATAGATCTGTCGTCCCGGGATTTTGCCGCATATTGCGAATATGAAAAGCTGGACGGAACGAAAGGGTACGGAGTGCGCTACGGTGAATTTGTGGCGCTTAACACTTACGAAATCCAAAAATTAAAAAAGAGAGTTGCCGAACTCGAAGAACAAATCGGCAAGTAAGTAGTCAAAACATTGATTTTCATTTTCAATTATGATATACTGTTGAAAGGAGGGTATTCATATGAAAAAGTTTATCTCTATTATGATGATTATACTTTGTTTAGGATCTTTGACCGGATGTAAGGAGGACAAAAACCCTGTGAAAGAACCCGAAAAAATAAGTTCTCTTATCGGAACTTGGCGTGAAATCATTGATGAAAACAGAGAGACCATGTGGTATGAAATTACCGTAACGGAAGATTCCATAACGATTTACGATTGTCATCTGACACGTAGAAATTTATGGGAGGGCGACTTCGCCGATCCGACCGAACCGGTTGCGGAGTATTCTTACGATTCGACACGAGTTCCGTGTACCGATTTCGATAATTGGTACGAGCCGGATGTGCGCACGTTTACTTATGCGGACGGAGTTTTATCCGTAAAGAAAATTTCCGGGATGGATAGAGATATCTCGATGCAACCGTATATACGTTGCAAAAAGCTTGAAGATAAAACAACGTAATAAAGTCCCAAACTTCAAAATGGAAAAAGCCTGTGCTTAATTGTGCAGGCTTTCTTCATTATCTCGCAAATAAAACACAATGCTTTATGAGAGAGGCTGGCATAG
>CAJUIV010000033.1 GCA_910586905.1 uncultured Christensenellaceae bacterium | reverse complement strand
TATACTATAAGATTTGGAACAACATAATGGAACGGTTGCAGATGACCCACACACCCCACGAATGCCGTCACACTTTCCGGTCACGGCTTGACAGCGCAGGCGGAAACAAAAAGTGCATCGACCTTCTGATGGGTCACAAATCGAAGGACACTGGGGAAAGGGTTTACACGCACAAAACTATTCAAGAACTGCGTGACACAATATGTTTACTACTTTGAATTAGTAACAGGTTAGTAACAAAGAAAAGCAAAACCCCCCGAAAACACCGCTTTTTGACGGTATTTCGGGGGGTTTTTTCGTTTTGTTGATTTATTATATCACAATATGTGATAAAATAGTTGACTTATCGCGAAATGCGATATATTATTATATAATTGTAGTTTATTATTTTTTTAAACCAAAATTCAAATCTAACTTTACTTGAAAATATTGAACTACAAGCTTGCAATATAAGGGGACGCGTAGATGAAAGAGCCAGATTTTAAAGAAGTATGCACTAACTGCAAATATTTTTCAAGATACTACGTTTTAATGCCGAACTTGAGATTTTATCCCACGAGCGAAGGCTTTTGCTTACACGTAAAAACAAATAGTCAAATCGCAAAAAAGACAGTACGCAAAAACGAGGGATGCGACCTGTGGCAGTCGGAGGAACTGCTGGCAGTCGTCCGCGACGCAAAATAAAAACCCGATTTACCTAAAAGATTAAACCGAGTTTGAGTTTTTAACCGAATTTACGCAGCGGAATTTTTAAATGCCCGTATATGCGACCTTTTCATCGAACGGCTGTTTTAATAAAACATAGATAAACGAAAATCTTACAAAAAGCTCTAACCGTAAAGAAGTTTGCAAAAAGTCTTTTCGGTCAAACTGCGCGGAACGGCATAAATAACCGTTTGGAATTTTACGAACGGCTGCGCAGAATATCGCCGACATTTAACGCGTACGGACAGTTTATTTTTAAAATCTGCTTTACGCGGTTGCATATTTCCACCGGTTCGCCTTTTTCGTTTACGGCGGACTCGACTTTGAAAGTTTTGTTCGTATGTTCCGTTACGGAAAGAGTTTCCAAAACGTCTCCAACGGTAAATCTGTTGCGCTGTTCCACTACTATAAATCCGCTGCCGACTTCCTTAACGACGGCGACGAACTTGTACGTTTCCGTAGCCTTGCTCGAAGGATAGTACTGCCTGCTTTCTTCCTTGCCGAAATAGAATCCCGTAGTATACTCTCGGTGAGATGCCTTGCCGAGTTCGGCGTTCAGTTCTTCGACCAAATCTCCGTCGAAACGTCCGGTATAAAACGCGTCCAAAGCGCGGCGGTAAGCGTTTACGACGGTTGCGACGTAAAAAGCGGACTTCATACGTCCTTCGATTTTGAAACTGGATATGCCGGCGTTTGCAAGTTCGGGCAAATGCGCGAGCATATTCATATCCTTGGAGTTGAATATATAAGTTCCTCTTTCGTCCTCTTCTACGGGCATATAGTCCTGCCTGCCGACTTCGCGAACCTGCCATTGCCAGCGGCACGCCTGAACGCACTCTCCGCGATTACCGTCGCGATGGGTAAGATAGTTGGACATAAGACATCTTCCCGAATAGCTGATGCACATTGCTCCGTGAACAAACGTTTCCAGTTCCGTTTCGGGGCAGAAAGAGGAAATTTCTAAGATGTCGTTTAAGTTTACTTCGCGCGCCAAAACTACTCGTTCGGCGCCCATACTCCGCCAAAAATCGACGGCGTATTTGTTCGTCGTATTTGCTTGAGTGGAAATATGTACGGGCAAACCGCAGCGTTTTTTTACGAAAGAAAACACTCCGGCGTCGGACACCAACACCGCGTCCGCTCCAGCTTTTTCCAATACGGTTAGGTAGTCGGCTAAATCTTCGAAATCTGCGTTTTTTGCGAATATATTAAGCGTTACGTAAATCTTTTTCCCCAAAGCGTGAGCATAAGAAACCGCTTCGGCAATTTCTTCGTCCGTAAAATTATCGGCGAAAGCGCGCAAACCGTACCGTTTTCCCGCAAGGTAAACCGCGTCCGCTCCGAAATGAAACGCCGTTTTTAGCTTTTCCATATTGC
Organism: uncultured Christensenellaceae bacterium; assembly: GCA_910586905.1. GTDB lineage: Bacteria > Bacillota > Clostridia > Christensenellales > CAG-314 > Fimimonas. The sequence continues at coordinate 8,510 of CAJUIV010000033.1, read as the reverse complement.
CGGCAGGGGCTAAAAGTTCGATTTTTGGTGTTTTTTGAGATATTATGTTTGTCATAGTAGTTTATATTTGTATAATTTAATGCATTCTTCGTTATAAAATCTCAAAGACGATAAAAAAACGTAAAACAATTCGATAAACCGAATTGCAGGCATATTTTTTCGTTTCCGGCATAGCACGGACATTGAGGTAAACGCCGATAATAAATATGCGGCGCCTACTATATTACTTTATTTTCACGGAAACCGTTACCCCGTCGCCTACGCGGTGAAGAACCGTTTTAAAACGTTCGCTCGACGTCAATTCGTCCAAAAACAAACGCATATTACGCGCGACCGTTATGTGCTTGTGCCGTTTGTCCTGCGGGATATTCTCCACAAGCCCTTTGTAAAGCACGTTGTCGCACACCATCACTCCGCCGACGGAAAGCAAATCGGTTAAATAAGGCAGAAAAGTAACGTACTGTCCCTTCGGTCCGTCAAGGAAAATAAAATCGTATTCGCCGGTCAGCATTTTTACGATTTCACGAGCGTCGCCCACAAACAGATTGACTCGGTCGAGCAATCCGTATTCTTCAAAATTTTTGCGCGCCGTTCCGGCGGAAACCTCGCTGAGTTCGATTGTGTTGAGTCCGGCGTTCTTGCTAGCTGACAGCATAACAATTCCGCTGTACCCTATCGCCGTACCGATTTCCAAAATTCTGCGCGGACGATACCGGCTTACCGTATCGAACAGCAGTTTTTTAGTATCGTCGAGCATAACGGGGATATGGCGCTCGCGCGCAAATTTTTCGATTTCGTCCAATGATACCATAATTACGTTTTAACAGTTTTGTTCCGTTCGATTTTTACGTGAGAATCGGACGCAAACGCATAAGCGCCGTACGTAAAAATTATACTTCCAATATTACGGGAAGCACGACGGGATTGCGCTTCCACTTAGAACGGAAATACTGCCTTACTACGCGCTGCACCGCGCTTTTTACGCCGGATAACGTATACGCGGGTTTAAGCGTTTTGTTAAGCTCCTCTAAAATGAGTTTTTTCAATTCGTCCGATGGATTTTCCGCGGCGGTATCGCCGGCAAAAAAGCATCCGCGGCTGACTACTTCGACGTTGGAAGCAAGCTTGCCTGTAAGCTTGTCTATTGCGATAGAACATACCAAAATACCGTCCTCTGCAAGGTTGAGCCTGTCGCGCAGTACGACGTTGCCAACGTCGCCGACTCCCAAACCGTCGACCATAATACTGCCGCTTACAACCTGTCCTACGACTTTAAACGTGCCGTTGTCAATTTCGACGCAATCGCCGATCTCGGGAATTATAATCGAACTGTGTTTATGATGCAGTTTTTCCACAAGCATAGCGTGCTGCTTTAAATGACGGAATTCGCCGTGAACCGGAATGAAATACTTCGGTTTTACAAGAGTATAAACAAGCTTAAGTTCTTCCTGGCAGGCGTGTCCCGATACGTGAACGGCGGAAAGAGCCGAATACACTACCATTGCGCCCAAACGGTACAGTTTGTTAATTACGTTGTATATATCGCGTTCGTTGCCCGGTATAGGCGTTGCGGATATGACTATCGTATCGTTGGGTCCTATTTGAACTTTATTAAATTCGCCGCTTGCCATACGCGTCAAAGCGGACATCGGTTCGCCCTGACTTCCCGTTGACAGTATAACGAGTTTTCCGTCCTCGATACCGCCTATTTTATCGATATCGACAAACATTTTAGCGTCTATGGACAGCAGTCCCACGCGGGTTGCCGTTTCGATATACTTTATCATACTCCTTCCGGAAACAGCGATTTTACGCTTATATAGGCGCGCAAGTTCTATTATCATACCGAGTCTGTCGATATTAGAAGCGAACGTGGCTATTATAATACGCCTTCCCTTAGCGTCCTGAAACACTTTATTTATAGTTTCCTGCACTACCGATTCGCTCATAGTATAACCGGGTTTTTCGACGTTGGTCGATTCGCTCATAAGAAGCAAAACGCCCTGCTTGCCTATTTCCGCAATGCGGTTCAAATTCATTATTTCGTTGCCGAGCGGCGTATAGTCTATTTTAAAATCGCCCGTATGAAGAACGGTGCCTACGGGGCTGCGAAGACATACCGCCACCGAACCCGCGACCGAGTGCGAAACGTGTATGAACTCTGCCGTAAAGTCGCCCAAAGTAACTATACTTTTACTGGATACCGGCGTAAGCGTTACCTTATCGAATAAACCGTGTTCGACCAGTTTGTTTTCCACGAGAGCAAGGGTAAGTTTAGTGCCGAAAATATCGATTTTTCCGCCCAGTTTTTCGACGAGAAAAGCTATGGCGCCGATGTGGTCTTCGTGTCCGTGCGTTAAAAGCACTCCGCGTATTTTGGAACGGTTTTCCGCCAAATAAGACATATCCGGTATAACAACGTCTACTCCGGGCATATCCGCGCCGGGAAAAGACGTTCCCGCATCCAGCACCACTATACTGTCGCCGTATTCGAAGACCGTCATATTTTTACCGATTTCGCCTACGCCGCCCAAAAACATCACTTTCAGTTTGCCGTGAAGTTTGCCACGGCGCATATATTCGGAAGAATTGGCGAAATCCTTTTGTAGACGCGTACCGTCTTTATATCTTTTATCCGACTGTTTGGATGCTTTTTGTCTTTTACCGACGTCCGTTTTTTCGGGCGAACGCGATTTTACGCCGTTCTGCAAAGATAAAGCTTGGGGCGCGCTAGTGTTCAGCGTGTCCGAAGACTGTTTTCTATTTTTATTTTTCATTACTACCTCGTCAAGTTTTTATACTCGGTTACTCTGCGCAACCGTTTTTTTATTTTTAAGTATCGGCGTCAATCGGTTTTTCCGGCAAAAAACCGCGCAAACGCAAAAATCCGGTATTTGACGGCTACGCTATTTATCGCAAATTCCCTTTTCCGCCGAAATTAGTTTCGTCAATTTTGATGCGAAAAACACCAAAAATCCGCTTTTTATATTATACATCAATATGACAGTATTGACAAGCGATAACGCGTCCGCAAAAACAAAAAAACAAAACCGAGTAACGCGCGGCCGCGCCGCAGATATTTAGACAAATAAAACCGTTACGGACAAGCCGAATTTAGAAATTCCGCACAAAAAAGCGCGCAATCAAATTATGACCGCGCGCAAGTATACCTTACCCGTATATTTTACTTCGATTTTTTTGCCAGACGGCGCTGGCGTTTGTTGTAGCAATCCGTGCCTTCGACGTAGACTCTCTTGTGGAAATAAGGACGGTTATTCGCGTTAAAATACTCAACTATGTTGACGCACTTTAAAAGGAAAAACAAAGCGAAGTTCACCGCAGACAGCACAGCCGTGCTTATCCAGGTGTTTTCTATATAAAGCAACGACAATATCGTTACCGCAGTCATAACCGCGATAACTATGAGAGTTTTCCAAAATACACGCCAATATCTGACTACGGCTTGCGATATTCCGCGTGAAAACGCTTTGCACACGCCGACGTCTTCGCACACGACGGAAGGCAAACAGAAGGAAAACAACGAAACTCGCGCCGTATAAAGCAACATAGCCAAAATCCCAACGGGAATTATCGTCCACCAATTAAAAGCGATTAAAAACAGTAAGTAAAGACCTATGCAGCCGGTAAGTACCAATATATCCAGAGGCAGAGCGAACGCAGCTTGCAGCAAAGCGAATTTCCAAGTCTTACCCTGTTTTTTTAGCAAAAACCATGTAAACGGACGGCTTGTGCAGGACGTCATAAACTCGTCCAACTGACAGGTTACCGTTACGTCGGTAAAAGCCACGGTAACGCGATATAAACAAATAACGACGAAAAACATTATGTAAGATAACGTCGGTCCGCCGAAAGTATAGTTGATAGACGCTATCGATTTTTGCAAATTGGCTATAACTGCGTTAAGTTCGGCTGTAAACTGCTCGCTAACGAAATTTCCCTCAAAAATGGAAGATACCGTATACGAAACGAATTCGGAAATTTTGCTTTCGCTGAATACGCGCAAAATATCGTTAGCCGTATCTCCGAACAAGACGAAACCGAGAGCCAGCACAAGCGCTAAAATGCCGATTTGACAAACCAAAGATTTCAATAAAACCTTCCAATTATAGGAGGCAAGACTTAAAGATTTGACCATAAATAAATCTGTTCCCTCCTTCTAATCGAATATAACTCGGCTTACGTCGCGCCGCTCGCCGCCTACGCTTTCGTGGTACAGCACGTATGCAAGACACGGAACGTACATTACCGCGAATAAAAAAACCAAAAGATACGGAAAAAAACTTAAACCGTACGGATGCAGCAGATATGCGATACACATTGCGGCGTATCTGCTTAGAACGTAACCGAAACTGAGCGACAGTAAACAGCGCTTGCGTTTAGACATATCCCTTACGGAATACGACATCGCAACGTTGTATTTGTAGTGTTCGCTGTACTTCAAAGGAAAAGTCAACAGCAAAAGAGAAAACAGCCACGCCAAAACGAACCTTATAAAAAAATTTAAAACTACCGCAACAGTAACTATTGCCGTTACGTTATTGATAAAACGTATAAGGTACGCCACGCCTACGTTTACGAGAAATAAAACTTCCGCGAAAAGGACGCAGCAAAACAGAAACAGCAGAGCGGAGGGAAATACCGTAAACGCCCGTTTGACGGGAAACACCTGCATTTCTCCCACGCGCATATGTCTGTCTATTTTTACTATTATCGTACTTATAGTAAACGCTAACGTTACGAAAGCTATCAGAATTACCCACCACCATTTACCGTAACGCAGTAAACTGTAAGACTGAGTAAAAGCGTTGAAATAGTTTTCTACCGTAAACTCTCCGCGGGCAAACGACTGCATAAAAGAAATTTCCGACGATGGCACCGCGAAAAACGACAGCAAAACCGACACGGGCAACGCTATAAAAAACAGTTGTCCAAAATTACGGAACATATAACTTAACGCCGATTTATTTTGAAATCTCATAGCCGTTACCCTCCTTGCGCCTTAATAATTATAAGTATACACTAAATACGGCGAATTTTCAAGCTTTTTAGATGTGAATAAAACTCCTCGAACGCCAAAAAGCCGCGACAAACGAGTTAAAACGCAGAAAAAAGGCGAAACGTATATTTCGCCTTAAATTTTACACGGTACCGCCGTTTGACTATTCTATTAAAGCCCAATTTATCCAGTCGACGAATGTCGTATAATATTTTTCCAAATTGGTTTGTAAAAAAGCATCGACGTTAAGCAGAGTTTTTGCTTCGTTTCGCCGCAAAGTTCTGAAAGAATTTTGGCAAATATGATACTTTTCCAGCAAAACTTTTTCTTTTATGCCGGTTTCGCCTATTTCCGCCAGTAATTTCGCCATTTTATAAGCGCGGTCGTATTCCGCTTCGCGCGCGGCTTCCAAAGCTTTTTCACGGCTAGCCTGATACTTTATTTCTTTTTCCTGAAGTGAATTATTGTATTTTTCAACGTTTAGGCGAGTTTTCTCTTCGTTTTCGCGAAGGTCCGATAAAACGTCGTCGAGTTTGCTTTGCCTTTCGCTTTCGATAGAAGCAAGCGACTGTTCGTAAACGTTTTGCGCCGCGGTCTGCTCCGCGTCTACGGCGGATTTTTCGTTTTCGAAACGGAGATTGGTTTCCGCAACTTTATCGGCATAATCGCCGCGCGCCTTGACGGACGATTTTTCGTTGACGCTGGAATAAAGCAATCCGTTGTTCACTAAGCTTTTACGTAATTTATCGCACGTTTCGTTATATTCGTTAAGAAGTTTCAACTGATTTTGACGCAGATTCTCGTTTAAGTCGGCGTATTTCTTATCGCAGGCTTGCAATTTATTTAAATAGCTTACGTAAATTTGACGTTGTTTCGCCTGATATAGAGCGGAAATTTTTAAATCTGCCGCGGCGGCCAGTTCGTCGTCCGTTTTAGGCACGTAAATTATTTTTTCCAAATTCAAACTGGGAGGCAAATCGATTTGCGGTTCGCCGTACTCCAAGCTGTATTTATCGTCAACTTTCAAAACGTCAAGCTTTAATTTTGCGTACTTTTCCAGCAATTCTTTAAGACGTTGTTCCGTTATCGCGTCAGCCATTTTTCGCCTCCCCTAAGTAAGCGTCGGCGGTGAATTCCAGCAAAGACACCCTTGTACGCCCGCGCGCTTTAAGCGTTACGGTAAAACGTTCGCCCGCGCCCGAAACTGGTAATGTCTGTACGCTTTTTTTGCCTTCTACACGCAGTAGACGCGTTTCTTTTCCGTTTGATACGTAAAGCTCGATAGGGTTATCGGTCTGCACCGTTACGGCTCGCAAAAACTTTTTACCGCCGCTGCCCAGCGTAATTTCCGATTTTTTCCATTTGATTTCCGAAGAATTATCGATAAACGGAGACAGAGTAAGCAAAGCGTTGGTTTCGGTTGAAACGGTTAAATTTTCATTATAGACGGTAAACGAATACGCGCCGTCGCAGAAAATTTCCGTAACTTTGCCTTTGTCGGTATCTAAAACCAGAGCTTTGCGCATTCGGGGAGTAACGAAGTCCTGTGCCGGGCAACACAATACGTATTTGTTTTCGTACGTTTCGGCGCATACCCACTCCATATCCAAAAATTTTTCCAAACCGTCTAATATTTTTACAGCTCTGTTTTGACGCAACCGATAAATACCCGTATCCGCAGCGAATAAAACGTCTGTTCCCACCGCTTTTACACTGTACGCGTTTATATTATCGGGAGCCTGACACGCTTTTTTTATTTTAAATTTTACGCTATCCGCGTCCGCCGTAAGAGTATAGCAAGTTGCACCCAAAACGTACATCGTTTCTCCTGCGAAAGCCAGACTGCGGCAAACCGTGGGTAACTCGACGTAATCGCTCTTTTCGGTCAAAACGCATTCGCCCGTTTCTGAAAAATAAACTTTGTTATTCTTTAAACCGAAAACTCTTTCGCCGGCGACGGCAAAAGAATCGAATGCGAAATTCGTCAGTTTGTCGCAAGAGATATCCGTAAGCGCATACGTACCTAACCCGAAGAGAGAAATAAGCGTTTTTCCCCGATAAGTAACCGACGACGAACCTGTAATCGGCTGACGCTCGTTAAGTATAGTTTCGGACGTATTTCTGAATCGGCACAAAGTCATATCCGTGTGATAATACAGCGTTTTTCCCGAAGAAGCCGCCAAAGTAAACGACTTGAAATTTCTGTACAGTTCCCTAAAAGCGCAAGCGGAAAACAACGTTCCGTTTTTAACCGCTACGTTTTCGCAATCCAAAAAATCGCCGTTATCGACTGTCAAATCGAAGTTGATTTTATATTTTAAACGTTTGGATAATTTTAAATTTCCTTTAACCGTTATAACCACCTCCCGACCGGCAAAGTTAATCCCGCCGTTTTTTCGGACGCGACTTTTAACGCGTCGAGATATTTTTCGTTCCATACTCCGTACAAGTCCAAGTCGCCCGATTCGAAATAATATTCCTTTACTACCCCGTATACGAATATTCTGTACGACAAACGCGGAGAGGGCAGTTCTATTTCGGAGTTCAGCTCCAAAACCGCAGGCAATTTTGCGTAATGCAAAACGTACGCGCCGTCTTTATGTACGAAAAGTCCGTTTTTACAATATCGGAACGCTACGGCGTTCCCTTTTGCGTCGGTAAGAGAAATCACCTTGCACAATCCCAAACTCGCGATATCCGCTTTCGAGTTCGATACCTTTATTACCGCCGAATTACAATCGCCGAATTTATCTCTGTACAGCTCTTCCAGCGTAACGTTGCAGCAACGCAGCAGTTTGTTTATTCCGTCGTCTTTGAGCGCTTGGTGTACGTCGTTTAAAAGTTCTTGACTAAAAGACAAATTTAAGATTTCGCCGCATATTTTTACGGCGTCAATTACTTTCATAAAACCTCCTTTGTTCGTATATTTCCATTTGTTTTTCCAAATTACGCCGCGCCGCGTTTTTCGAGATTAGTCCGTTGTTCCGTTCGATATCCGCGAATATTTTTTCGGCGTTTTGTACGCCGGAATATGCGGCGTAATCTACCAGACGGCAATCTAATTCGCCGAAGGGAGAAACGAACGCGAGAGTATCGCATTTTCGTTCGACGTCGTGAACTTCGTACCTCGATTTCTTCGCGTTGTAGTACAACCGATAACCGCTTTTTACTCCGCGCAGGCGCCACGCCACGTCGAACAAATCGTCGGTTATTTCTATAAGAAAATTTTTTATAGCTCACGCCTCCTTTAAATTCGATAAAATTTTCGCCCCTCCCGCATTTCCGAAAGGGGCAAAAAACTTTTGCGTTAAACGCCGTACGACGCGTTTACATTTCGGTTATACCGCTTATCATTGCCTGCCCTATCGTATTCGCCCTGTCCTTTGTCTACTCTTTATACTTTGCAATTCGCCCTGTCCTTTGTCTACTATTAAGGGCATAAATAAAAATCCACCAGCCTAGCTGGTGGTTTTTCATTAGAGGGTAAAACCCT
>CAJUIV010000032.1 GCA_910586905.1 uncultured Christensenellaceae bacterium | reverse complement strand
CGATAAGGCTAAAACAAATAGCTCTATAACCGCAAAGTTTGATTTCCTCCCCGACGGCACCCCAGTCCCCAAGTTCGCGCCCGGCACTTACTCCCTCTCTTATGATTTGGGCGGTGGCTCGTGGACTCAATCCAGCGCGGCGGCTAAATCATACAACAGCAGTTTCTCTGCTACGACTATTTCTCAGCTTGGAACCAAACCCACAAAGACGGGTTATACCTTTAAAGGCTGGTCGTTAAAGCCGGACTATAACGGCACGATGCTGTCAAGCAACCAAATTCCCGCAAATACTTCGGGTAACCGTACAATTTACGCTATTTGGACTTTGAACGACTTTACGGGCAACCCCAGCAATACCACGATAGTGTACGGCGCTAACGCCACGCTCAGCTCCTCGGGGGTAACCAGTCCCGCGGGAACGGGTACCACGGGCGTTACCTATAAGTACCAATGGAAAGACAACAGTTCTTCTCACGCCAACATCAGCGGCGCGACCGGTTCTACCTACGCTTTAACCAAGCCTACGGTATCCAAGAGCGGAACTTACCAAGTAGTTATAACCGCAACGCCTAAAGACGGCAGAACGCCGGCTAAGTCGGTAACTAAAAACGTAGTGCTGACGGTTCAGCGCGCAGGCGTTGCAGTTCCGACCGGAAATACCAGCTTGGTATATAACGGAAGCGCTCAAACGGGCGTTGCCGCGGGAAGCTTGTATAATATTTCCGGCAATACCGGAACGAATGCGGGCAGTTACAACGCGACTTTGACGTTGAAAGATACCGCAAACTATACTTGGGGCGCTAACGGCGCAAACGATACGGCTCAAAAGACGGTATCGTGGAAGATTAACAAAGCCACGGTCGCCGTGCCTACCCTTACGCTCGGAACGTTTACTTATGACGGCACTGCAAAGACGCCTACAATCACTTGCGCGGCGCACAGCAGCTGTACGCCTACCGCGCAGACCAACGCCGGCAGTTACACGGTAAACGTAACTTTGACCGACCCCGTGAACTATAAATGGGCTACCGCGCCCGCAGGAGGCGAAAGCGCGGCTTATCCCGTAACCTGGACGATAAACAAAGCTAACGTTACTTTGACTGCGCCCAACATTACCAATTCGGTAGTGTACGTAGGTCAAACGCTTTCCGCTTTGGCTCTTACGGGCGGCTCCGCAGTACGCGCCGGTTCTACGGTAGCGGTTGCAGGCGTGTTCGCTTGGAAAACGGGTTCAACCAAAGTTTTGGACAGCTCGACTTTCGGAGTAGCTTTGTTTACTCCTACCGATACGACTAACTATAACACTGCGGAAATAAACGTAGCGTTTAAACCCGTACAGCTTTACGTAAACGTTTACGAAATCGGGCTGGAATTCGTAACCGATGCGGATACGAATTTGGTTATCGGCGCAAACAAAGTAGTAATGGACGTAGTGCAGTATAAAGTAGACCACGGTTCGTCGTTTACGTTCGCCTCGGGCATAACGCAAACTCTCGGAAATTACGTTGGCTACACCAAACATTACTATCAGCAAATAATTTCCTCTACGAATACCGGTTCTAACGAGTATCAAGACGCGTCCATATCGAATATTATCGCAAATCAACGCGTTTACATCGACTACGTTGCAAACGAAGTAGAGTACGAAGTTTATCATATTCGTCAAAAACTCGACCAAAGCGCTATGACTCCCGCGGATATTGCAAAATTGAACGCGGAAGGGCTTAAAGAGAATTTGGTTGAAAAAGTCGTATTGAAAGCGAAAGCCGGTTCGGTTGTAACAAGCAACCAAATCACTGCCGAAGGCTTCACGTTCGCGCGCAGACTTACCGGCAACGGCGTTAACTACGACAGCAGTTATCAAAACAGATTTATTTTGGGCGACGGTTCGACCAAGCTTTATATGTACTATTCGCGCAATACGTACCAAATTTCTTGGGACGCTAACGGCGGAATGATGCAGGAAAGCGGCAATCCTTCCGATTCGATAACCCTTATGTACGGCGAAGAAATTCCAATGTCCAGCCATACCGCCATCTACGAAGACGGTTCGTATACGTTCGTCGCGTGGTATATGGACTACGAATTGACGCAGGAAGCTAATCTTATAACCGTGCCCGCAAGAAACGTTACTTTCTACGCTTCGTGGTCGGTTGAAACGTTTAGCATCACATACAGAAACAATTTCCCGTCCGGTTCTACAAACCAAGTACCGGCGGTAGGCAACCCGGCGGAATATTCCGCGGAAAGACTGCTTGCGGGCGCGATTGTATTTACCAATCCTTCCGTAGACGGTTACAACTTCTTGGGCTGGTACATCAACGGTACCCGTTACCGTTCGATTTCCCGCGGAATGACGGGTAACTTGACGCTCGAGGGACGTTGGGAAGCCGCGACATACACGGTTAAGTTCGACCCCAACGGCGGTAAAGCGGTTCGTCCTTCTTCGACGCGCGTTCAAAATACTAAAACGTTCGGCAGCGGCAGCGGCTTGAACGGTCAGCTTCCCGTGCCTACTCGCGACGGTTATACTTTCGACCGTTGGACGTTGGACAAGGAAGGTAACGTCCCCGTAACCGCCAGTACGACGGCAAACCTTAAAGACAATACTACGGTTCTTTACGCTCAATGGGAAGCGGTAGGATTGGGAGTTAAATATAGCGACAGCAAACCGGGCGAATACCTGAGTACTGTTGTAATCACCTATACTAACGCGGACGGCGTAAAGGAAGAACTTGAAATTTCGGAATTCGACGTATTGGAAGATATGTTCCACGTCGGAGATATCATCACGATTACCGTTAAGCCCATTTCCGGTTACGAAGTAGCTTCGTTAACTATTGCCGGCGCGCGTATCAATAACGGACAGAGATATACCGTTAAATCCAAATACGACGACAATACTATTTCAATAAACGCTACGCTTCGTCTTGCTACGTACAATATCACGTACGTTCTCGACGGAGGAAAACGTCTTGACGAAACGAAATTCCCCTATCAATTTACGGTGGAAGATACGCTTACTTTGCCCGATGAAACGAACGTAGCTCGTTTGGGATACGAATTTGCGGGTTGGCGTTTAGGCAGCAAAGACGGCGAACCTATCGACCAAGTAGTAGACATCAGTTCGATTTTCGATTACGGCGACGAAGTTACCGATATAATTCTCGTATGCGCTTGGGATCCCGCGGAAGTCTTGGTTGTGCTTCATAACAACTACAAAGGTCCGGACGGATCTCAAAACGAATTTACGATTGAGCTTCAAGGTAACCGCACCGGCGATAAGATAACAATCGACGCGGACAACGGTTCGTTTATCCCTCAAAACCGTGAACTTGTAGGTTGGGCTTATACTCCCGACGGAGACGTGGTTTATCCTGTAAGTTCTTATAATCCCGACGGCTCGCCCGTACTTTCGATGGAATACACCGTAACGGCGCAGCTTGACGAAGACGGAGTACTGCGCAATCATTTGTACGCTATTTGGCGTTTGGCGGACGTACAGTACTTGACGTTTACCGTAACTAACAACTTCTGCAGTTACAGCCCCGCGGACGACTTTGCAGGCGTAACGCTTAAAGCTCATCCGAGATTCGAGTATCTGCCCGAAGCGACGATTACTTTGACTTATTCTTGGTACAAAGTTGACGTAGACACATGGGAAAAATGGACTGAAGCCGATTTGGAAGGCGTTACTCCCGATACTCCGGAATACCGCGCTATTCAAACGAAACTCGGCACTTATAAAATTCCCGCAAACGCAACGGTTTACAAGAGACAGGAATTTACCGCAAACGCAACGGAAGAAGTATTCCTCAACATCAAGAGCGTTAAGGACAGCGGACTTTATATCTGCTTGCTCGAAGCCAGCGGCTCTAACATCACGGTTAGCAACAGTACCGCAACTTCGGTTACGAGCGGTGTGGGACAATACGAAATCGGCATAAACAAAGCGGACTTCGAAGGATTGAGTCTGGAATACAGCGACTCCGACTCCGCGTACGCAGATTATAAGCATAGCGTAGACTACGACGGAATTGCTCACAGCTTGATTGTTGCTTTGGCTAACGGCTGCGGCGCAACGTGGAACGACGGAAACATCGTTCTTCCCGACGGAAGTATTTTAAATGTAACTTACAAGTATACGTTGAACGCTCACAACGGCGAAACCGTTGAGGGTACCGTTACTGATGCCGGCAGCTATACAGCGTTTGCCGAATTCGAATTCGTTTTGGATAACGGAAATTACAATCTTCCCGAAGAATTGATTAGTTCTATCGATATTTGGCAGAAAGTTATCGAAAACGTAACGTTCGAAATGCAATATCAGGATGCGGACGGCGAATGGAAGAAAGTTGTAGGAGATAATCCTTTCGAAAACAACGTTTATACGCGCAAAGGATTTAGAGTAGTTGCTCTTTCGAGCGATTTCGTAACCGGCGACGACGTTACCATCACTATGTTTATCGACGGCAACTTTGACGGAGATTATCCCGTAAACGTAGGCGAATATACCGCTTACTGCGACAACCTCGGCGGTGAAAAAGCTTCTTGTTACGTACTCGGAAGCGATTTGCCGAATCAGGAATTTAATATTTCCAAAGCTACGCACGATATCGATATAACTTTCGACGGTTTAACCGTTACCTATGATAAGGCTACTCACGAACTTCGTTTGACGCGTATCACCGAAAACGGAGAAGAAGTTGAAATAACCGAAAATACCGATAACACGGCTGTGTTTACGCTTTCCAACGAGCGTACCGTTACGGTTACGTATTCTCTCGAATACACTCCGTATAACAACGATTTCATTTCTGCTAACCGTACCGCACGCGGCGGTATCGACGCAGGTTTGTACGTTGTTACGGCTACGTTTACCGATACGGAAGACAACAGCGCGAACTTTAACGAAATTGCGGATGTAACGGCAAGACTTACCATCAACCCCGCTTCGTACGAGTTGAGCGCAGAAGAACTTAACAATATACCCGACGGAAACGTTGAAGGCTTCGGCGGCAACCACTCGGTAGGATTCGACGTTAGCGCCAGTTACAAACCTCATTTAGTACTTGATTCTAACTTTAGCGTTACCTATAAGTACGAAAAATACGATAACGCCAACGGACAGTTCGGCGCTTACGAGTACGACGAAACGAGAGGTCTGCGCGACCCCGGAAGATATCGTATTACGGCTACCGTAATTTACGCGACAAAGGATTACGCGAATAACTACAGAGAAATCGCAAATCAAGCGATAGAATTCGGTATCGCTCAAGGCGAAATCGACAGTATTACAGTTAACTATAACCAAGGTTCGACCGTTTATACTTACGGCGACGAGTTTAACTTCCTGCATAAGACAGGCGGTAAGTACGACGTTGAAATTTTGGTTAACTACACGAACGGACAATCCGAAACGGTAGATAACAAAGTTTGCGAATTCTATAACGAATCCGGTGAAAAATTTACCGCGTTTGACAGAGCTAACGCTAACGGTAATAAAGATTACGTTATAAGAGTAACTTGCTACGGCGCCGATATCAAAGACGCCGACAGCAAAATCGGTTCTTTCTCGGTAACCGTTAGTCAAGCTAAACTAAACGGCGCAAACGTAACGTTTAACGCTAACACGAGTTTGACGCAAGGCTTTACGGACGTAGATTGGAAATACGCTTTCGTTTACGACGGAAACGCGCACTTCCCGACCGTTGCAGGTGCGGATACTGCGTTTAACTTTATCAACGCGTTCGGCGAAGTCGCTACCGATTGCGGAATCAGAGTCGTTTACACTTACAGAGCTAAGGACGCAACCGAATTCGTCGCTATGCCCGACGGCGGTTTAAAAGATGCAGGCGAATACGTGTTGAGGGTTAACTTTACTCACAGCAACCCCAACTATGCGGACGCTGCGTCGATTGACAAATACTTTGAATTGGCTGTTAAGATTACGCCCAAAACTTTGACCGATAAAGACATTGTTTGGGAATATCACGATAGCGGTGAAGGCGATGCTGCCGTTTGGAAGGAAGTTCCCGAAAGCGGTTTGGAATACCGTTTCGCAGGTTACACTCTCCGCGCCAAATTCAACGGTCTGGCGCACGACGGTACGATTGCTATTTCCGATATCAATCTCGAAGGAAGCGCAAGCGTAAAAGTTACCGACGCCGGTTCTTACAATATCAAAGCCAAATACAGCGGAAACTACGTTTTGGACGTTACCGCAGTGTTTACGGTCAATCCCAAAAAGGTTGACGCGGTTTGGGTAGTTGGAACTACAAACATTCCGCTTGCAGACTACAAATTCGTTTACAGCAGTGAAAATCAGATTTCCAGCATAACCGTTTACTACCTTGCCGTAGAAGACGGAAACGCTAAGGTTACCGCTACGAGCGTTATTGCCGATAAGGCGTTTGTAAACGCCGGCAGTTATACCTTGACTGCGGAGTTCGAAAAGGGCAACTACGAAGTTCGCGACAACAAAGCGACAGTAACGATTGCTCCTTACGATATGGAAAACACCGAAAGCTCCAAGCCTATTACGTGGCAGTTTAGAGACAGCGACGGTTTGCTGAAAGACATCACCGAAGAAGGACTCGAATACAAAGGCGGTTCTTACGAAATTTACGCCAAATTCGAAGGACTCGACGGAACCGATATGACGGTTGCCGCTCATACTATCAGCGGCAGAGAAGTTAAGAAAGTCGGCGGCTACGTATTGCTCGTAGGCGTAGACGGAAACTATAATATCAAAGGCGAGTGCAATTTCGTTATCAATCCGAAAGAAATCGAAGTTCTTTGGAAAGGATATAACGGTACGGGACTTATCTATAACGGTCAGGAACGCGAACTCAGCGTAGACGCTCTCGGCGTAGGTACGGAAGCCGGCAAGACGATTGTTACCTTGAACGGACATACTGCCCTTAACGCCAGCGTAAAGGGAAGCGACGGCGAATACATCGCTTACATCGCAACGGCGGTTGTTGCCGACGAATACGCGGGCGACTACACGCTTAAAAACGCAACGCTGCAATGGATAATTCTTCCCGCGACGATAGAAGTAGATTGGTCTAACACGACGTTGACGTACAACGGCTACGTTTTGTCGGTAGAAGCTACCGCTAAATCGGACAGCTTGTTTAACGGAGATACCGTAACGTTTACTTACGAAGTTAAGAAAGGCGAAGATATCGTTGCTAACAACGAGATTATCGGAGCCGGCAACTACACGATAACTATCACCGGAGTATCCGACAACAATTATACGATTATCGGTTCGCAAACCGCTAATACGGACGTAACCGTTAACAAAGCAAGACCCAATATTTCGGACGTTAAGTATACCGAATACGAACAAGGCAGTATTTCTTACACGAGTAACGATTCGCTGCGCAACGACAAACTCGTTTGCACGCACGACGTTGCCGGTACTATCAAATTTGCCGATAACAGAATTATTACGTCCGGAAACCGCAGTTATCAATGGGTATTCGAACCGGAAGATTCGGATAACTACAGCAGCGTTCAAGGCACTGTGATGGTGGAAATCATAGTCGATAACATTGTAGGACTGGACGTTGATACGAGCAGAGCGATAAAATACTGGACGGTAAATTCGACGTATCATATCGGTACGGTAGAAGTTTATTTGAAGTACGCAAGCTACTATACGGAAACGGATAGCGAAGGAAACGTAGTTCACAAAGGTAAGCGCGAAAATATTACCGGCGCTGAATTCGACAAGATTACGTTTATGATTAACGGCGCGCTTGCCGAAGGATATACTTTGAGCGAAAACGACGTTCCCAGCTGTAAAGTAGACGTTTCTTACAGATACGGCGGAAACAACTACTTCGGAGAGTATTATCTGACGGTAAATACGGCTCGTCCGAGCGCGATTTCGATTAACGGTATCGACGATTATTTGAACGCTAAGTACTATGTTGGCGGTAAACTCGATATCAGTAAGATGACGTTTACGGTTAAATTCCAAGGCTTTGCCGACGGAACTATAGACGCTTCTGCCGTAACGTACGATTTGGGCGCTCTCAATTTGCCCACGACCGAAGGTCCCTACACGATAACGTTTAGATATTTCGACGTTTCGACGACGTTGACGATAAACGTTTTGCCGAAAGAAGAAATTGCCGTTAAGTTTGAAAGCAAGACTTACAAATATACCGGCGAAGAAATCAAAATCGTTGTAACTCAGGATAACGGACAACCGCTTCCTGAAGGAATAACTTATCAGTTCGTAGATAAACACGGAAACGTAATTACGAGCTTGAAAGAAATCGGCGAATACGAATTGACGGTTAAATTTACCGTTGACGAAAGCGTTTATTTGCCTATTGCCGACGTATCGGCTACAATAAGCGTTAAAAAGATAGCGGCAATGCTTGACGAAAGCAAGCTTATCAAGCCTGTTGACAAGCGCGTATATAACGGAGAACAATTCCCCTACGAACTTGACGGAATAAGCATTATCGAAGAAAACGGCGATACAGAATATAAATTTATCAACGTAACGTATACTATAACCAGAGACGGCAAACCCGTAACCGAACTTGTCGTAGACAAAGCCGGCGTGTACAAAATTGTGGCTAAAATTCAATTTGAGGCTGTAACCGGAGAGCTTGCGGGAGAAACGCAATTCCTTGAAAAAGAGTATACTATAACCGTAGATAGAGCTAAAAACGAAATATTCAGCTTTAAGATTGACAGCTGGATTGTGGATACGGCTCAGAAAGACCCCGTAATCAACGCTAAGTTCGGTACCGCTAACATCGTATACTTTACATCCGAAGGAGTAGAGCTTGGAGTTACCAGACCTTCCAGTCTCGGAAATTACTACGCTATAGCTACTATCCCCTCCTGCGAGAGTTACGACGAAGTAACCGCCAGATGCGATTTCTCTATCAATAAGGCAAGCATAGGGGCTGTCGACGATGAAGGAAACGAACTTGTTGACGAAACCGGCAAACCTAAATACGAAGTAACCGGCGAAAACGGCGTCGACCCGAGTTTGACTTTCAAAGTTGAAAAATGGGCGGACGATTACGATTCCAGTTACGTCAAGGTTAACAGGAAGTTGATGGTTGTTGCCGGATACGGAATCTGTTTTGTCGACGGAGAAGGAAAAGAAGTGTTTGTAGAAGGCACTCATACCGTAAGAATCTTAATCGACGAAGCTCTCCGCAATGAAAAGAAACTGTATATTTATACGGTAGACGAACAAGGTAACGTAATAGACCTTGACGCAAGACGCGAAGGCGACTACTTGGTATTTGATACGGACGATTTCTCCAAAGACTTTGTTGTGGCTTGCAGAGACGCTGCGGCTGCTCAACGTATGGTACTAATCATTGGCGTTTCTGTCGGCGCGATAATCGCGATTGCGGTTGTTATAGCCCTTATCGTAGTCTTCGTTAAGAAGAAAAAGGAGAACGACTAGAAAATGTTAATTGGATTGCTTTTGTCAAATACTGGATTTTATATCGGCTTTGCAATAGAAGGATTTTTTGCCATAGCCGCAACAGTGTTACTGGTTCTTCTGCTCGTTTACGGATTGCCTAAAAAAAGGGAAAAGCAGCCTAAACCTGTTAAGGAGAAAAAAGAAAAACCCGAACCGACGAAGTACGCTCTGGCGTACGTCGGCGGCGAGGCGACGGGAGATACGCCGGCAATAGAGTATTATACGAAAGGTACGAAAATATCGTTAAAACTCAATATGTTCTCTACTCCGGTCGGTAAACAATTCGACGGTTGGTCGGACGGAATGAAAAGATATCTCCCCTCTGCCAGGTTTACGATGCCTGCTCAAGCGGTAACGCTTACGGCTCAATGGAAAGAAATTAAAAAGGAAGAAACTCCCAAGTATTCTTTAGTTTACGTGTCCGGCGGAGCGAAAGGTCATTCTCCTGCGGTAGAGCAGTACGAAAAAGGCGCGAAAATAACGCTTAAATCAAATATGTTCACAACTCCGGACGAAAAAGAGTTCGACGGTTGGTTTGACGGTACTAACAAATATCTTGCAGGTAACGAATTCGTTATGCCTGCTCAAGCGGTAACGTTTACCGCTCAGTGGAAAGACATTGTAAAGGAAGAAGAACCCAAAAAAGCAGAAACAGAACAGCCTGTTGTTACAACTGCGCAAATAATCGACGCCGTGGATTCCGGCGACGATACCAATCCCGACGGAAGCAAAAAGCCGATTATCATAAACGTATACAATACTACAAACGGTACTAACGGTTCTGCTACCGCCGCTACAACGGAAACGACTGCCGAAAACAAAGAAACGGTTAAAACGGTAGAAAAGGTTATTGCCGTCCCTATCGAAGACGACGGACCGGAATTTAGCAATTTGACGATCGGCGAATTGTACGAGATGCTTTCGCCAGAACAGAAACGTTACTACGATACTCTTAAAAAGGCGGCATTGGCTAAACCCCAAGCAAAGCTTACGGTGGCTAAGAACTACGAAAATATCAAAGTCGGTAAACGTTCTATATTAAAGCTGCGCATTCGTAAACTTATAACGGTCGGCGAATACGCTTTGGAAAACGACATTTTGAAAGAGTTTCGCAGAACGGACCCGAATAAAGCCGGTAACTCTAAAATCAAAGTACGTCCCACGTTGGTTGCCGTTACGGACGAATCGACTCTTGAAACGGCTTTGGATATGATTGACCTTGTTCATAAACAAATTTTGGAAAGCTAGTTGATTTCGTATTAAATAAAAACTTAAGAGGCGATGGTAAAAGCCAATCGCCTCTTGTTTTTTTGTCTCAAGAAAACCACCGGATAGTCCGGTGGTTCGGTGGAGGTTTAC
>CAJUIV010000031.1 GCA_910586905.1 uncultured Christensenellaceae bacterium | reverse complement strand
AGAACGGCTTAATAAAAATCTAAAACCGATGTAAGATAAATTTCAATTTATCGTTATTAAAATGTATAGTTAAAAGCTCTCAAACAAATTTGTTTGAGAGCTTTTTTATAATCGCATGTCTGTTCCCTATGGGAAGTTCGCATTAGAACGCGGTTTACTTTCGGCACGACGCCCGAAAGGATTTATTCTATTAAATTCGAATTGCCGCCTCGATTGCAAAACGATAATATTTCACAAACGGTCTAAAAAAATAACGCCTTTACTTAGAAGTAAACGCATTGACACGGACGCTGTGTAATGTTACAATATTTAAGACCAATCGGGAGGAAAACAGATGAGTATAGTTATAGGAATTGCCGGCGGAACAGGCTCCGGCAAAACGACGATAGCAAAAAAATTATATCAAGCTTTTAAAAACGAGGCGACGATACTTTCGCACGACTTTTATTATAAAGCTCATGAAGAAATGCCCTTCGAAGAAAGAATAAAACTAAATTACGACCATCCCGATTCGCTGGATACCGACATGCTTGTTCAGCACGTAAAACAGCTTAAAGAAGGCGTTTCTATAAAACACCCGACGTACGATTTCGTTTCGCACAGCAGGCAAGAGTGGCAGCAGATGGACCCGTCGAAAATTTTGATTGTGGAAGGTATTTTGATTTTTACCAACAAAGAGCTTTGCGATTTGTGCGACGTCAAACTGTTTGTGGATACCGACGCCGACGTAAGATTTATACGCAGACTTAAACGCGACGTGGAAAAACGCGGCAGAAGTATGGATTCCGTCATTAACCAATATCTTAGCACGGTAAAACCGATGCACGAACAATTTGTAGAACCAAGTAAGGCCAAAGCGGACTTGATAATTCCCGAAGGAGGACACAACGTGATAGCGATATCTATGATTGTAGACGGAATACGTAAAAAGCTTTCTCAGGGAGGAGTTCAATGAAAATAGATTTGCCTAACGTATGCAACGCGCGCGATATAGGCGGAATGAAAACAAAATACGGCGTAATTAAACAAGGTAAATTTATCCGTTCGGGAGTTTTGAATCGTTTGAACGGCGAAGACGTCGAAATACTTAAAAAATATAATTTGAAACGGGTTATAGACCTTAGAACGTCAATGGAAACGGAAACGACTCCGGACGTCAAGATAGACGGCGTCGAATACTTAAACGTATCGGTAGTCCGTTCGGTTACTTTCGGTATCAGTTTCGAATCGCTTGACGGACCGATTTTGGCGGAAAGACTGCAAGCCGGTTACGAGCGTATGCAAAAAAAGGGCGAAGAATACCCCGAACATATGGAAAACATTTACCGCCGATACGTTTACGACGACCATTGCCGCAACGCGTACGGTACATTTTTAAAAACGCTTGCAAACAATCCCTCCGACGGCGCGACATTGTGGCACTGCACTATGGGTAAAGACCGAGTAGGCACTTGCACGGTTCTTTTGGAATATTGTTTGGGCGCAAGCTCGGAACAGATTTACGAAGACTTTATGCTGTCCAACACGCAAACTCAAGATAATACAAACAGCGTATTGAATAAAGCAAAACCTTTTGTTCCCGCCGAAAGATTGGAACTGATAGAATCTATGCTTATGGTTCAGAGATACTATTTGGACGCGTTTTTCGATGAAATCAAAAACAGATTCGGCGACTCCGACGGTTTTTTGAGCGCTTGCGGAGTAACCGATAAAGATAAGGAAAACTTAAGAAAACTTTATCTGGAATAAGCGGACTTTCCTATATAAAACGCTCTTTTGCTCACGTTTCAAAAAGGAACTATCTTAAAATTAAGCAATTCATTTTTTTAAATAAATTCTCGGTTATAACGTTAAATACGCACCTCAGTCAGCGTCCGACTTACGAAAGGTGCGTTTCTTTTTTAATTTAAAACTTTTATAAATCTTGTTCGTCTTTATTTTCCGTTAAAACCGTTATGTACATTTTACGATTTACCATACAATATAAAAAGAGTATTGCATTATGATTAAACGTTTTAAAAGCAATCTATAACGTTTCAATTTTTATCAACGTCGGTTTGTCCGTCTTCGGAAGACGATCGAGACGATTCTAACGATTGTTTATCTTTTATGATTTTTGTCAAAATTACTATGCCGAATACGGAAACGCCTAAAATAACTAAATCCAGTATTAACGAGAGAGCGTTTAAAAGAATTACATTACCGTAAGTATATCCATATTTAACGTTAAAAGCTATAGAGTAGACGTCGTTTATTACTCTGTATGATTGCAACGCCGCGACAACGCACATAAGAATCAATAAAATTATCAGCTTCGATTTATATTTTTTCATTTTATAAAATTCTCCTATTATCTATTTTGTAAGTATACCAGTATACCCCCCCCCTGTCAATATGTTGATTTAAAAAATTATCTTTTAAAAGGCAACAAATCTTCTTCGCTGAAAAGCTTGTTCGACAGCAAATCGTTATCCAAGATACTCGCTCTTGTAATCGCGTTAAAACCGTATTTTTTGCGAATACGGTCGATTGAATATTCCAGCTGCTCGTCTTTACCGTCTATTACGTCGAATAAGCTTGTCTGCGCGCCCAAATAAACTTCGTAAAGCCCCGCCACGCTAACGGTAAGCGAACGCAACGGTTTGTCCGCTTTACCTTTCCAGATATCTCTTAAAAGCTTAGACGCGGTACGATATATATCGTCGCATACGTTAGTAGCTTTTATTTTATGCTGTTTACCTTCGTGCGTCAAATCGTTATATCTGATATATAAATGAACTACGTCTCCTATATAGCCGTAACGCCTAAGTCTTGTGGCAACCATATCCGAAAGATAAAAAATCACCTTATCCGCGTCGGCGTACGTTATCATATCGCGCAACGCGGTCGTTCCGTGGCTGACGCTTTTTATTTCGCGTTCTGCGCTTGCGTTGCGAACCTCGTCCTCGTCCTCGCCTCGCGCGGATTTATAAAGCCTTTCGCCTACGATTCCGAATCGTTTTTTAAGAGCAACGACGCTGCCGTTTGCCAAGTCTCCCAAAGTATATATTCCCATCTCGTTAAGCTTAGCCGCCGTGCGCTTACCTATAAGCAGCATATCGGCAACAGGCAGTTTCCAAACTACTTCGCGATAGTTGTCTCGCGATATGACGGTAGTTGCGTCGGGTTTTTTGAGGTCGCTGCCGAGTTTAGCAAAAGTTTTGGTAAACGACACGCCTACCGAAATCGTCAATCCCGTTTCGCGCTTTACCTCCGCTCGGATTTTTTCGGCTATTTCGAAAGGCGTTCCGAAAATCTTACTGTGAGTAACGTCCAGCCAGCACTCGTCCAAACCGAAACCTTCTACTCTATCGGTATACCGCTCGTAAATTTCACGCACGCGTTTGGAAAAATGCACGTAATACTCGAAGTGCGGCAAAACGCATACCAACTCGGGGCATTTTTGTTTTGCCTGCCAAATAGGTTCACCCGTTTGCACGCCCATTTGCTTAGCCGCGGTGTTTTTGGCAAGAATAATACCGCTGCGCGCCAAAGGATTGCCCGAAACCGCTATATACTTACCTTTAAGTTCCGGATTCAACGTCTGCTCTACCGAAGCGTAAAAGTTATTTAAATCGCAATGAAGCACGTCCATATTGCCACCGCCTTATCGTTATATACTGTTTTTTCAAACGTTTACTTACGTTTTATTTTATGTAAAATCATCGATAACCAATCTAAAATATGATGCGGATACATTATAAAACATTTGTTCTATTTTGTCAACGTTTAAAATATTAAAATTCGATATTAAAAAAATTGACGGAATTTCAAAATAACTTTATCGCCGAAAAAGAGACGCCGGGCTTGCCGAATGAAAGAACCGGCTCAATAGATAAAAAACGCATCGGATATGCTAGCGCATTAAAAATACGTAATTTTTTAAAGTTGACGGAGAAACAAGCAAGTAGTATACTAAAGAAAAATCGGCGCGGTTTTAAAACGCAGTTTATAGACACGTATTTTATTTATAGGCGTTTTAAAAAAACGGCGACAAAGAACCAAAAAAACGCTTAACGTTGAAACAACAAGTATATTTGCAGTTTAAATAATTTTACGATAGTCAAAAGCAGAAAGGATAAACTTATGTTAAAAGAATTTTACGGACATTCTACCGGAAACGTACAAATAAAAAGCAACTTTCATACGCACAACTATCTTTGCGGACACGCCATTGGAACGGTTACCGACTACGTCAAGGAAGCGGTTAAACACAACTACGAAACAATCGGGATTTCCGACCATTGCGCCCACCCCTTGACCCGTTATTCGCCGTATATGACTCTTGAAACGTTGAAAACGGAATATTTGCCGCAGTTCGAACAAGCAAAAAATTTGTACGGCGGCAAAATCAAAATACTTTCCGCAGTTGAAATAGAATATTTCGGCGAAAACGACGACTACTACAAAAAATTGCTGGACGAGTTAGACTATTTAGTTATGGGACAGCACGAATACATACTTGACGGCAAACGTAAAAATTCTTTTTTCGACGGCGTTGACGAAGAAAACATAACGGCGTACTGCGAAAACGTTATAACCGGTATACGTTCGGGATTTTTCTCTGTTGTTGCACACCCCGACGTCATATTCTACCGCAAACCCGAAATTACGCCCAGCATTGCCTCCGCATTTGAAAACGTAGTTAAAGAAGCAACCGAACAAAACGTCATACTGGAACTTAACGCTAACGGAATACGTAACCATAGCTTTAACTACCCTACACCGCTGCTCGTAGACTTATGCAAAAAATACGATACCAAAATAACTGTTTCATCCGATTGCCACGTTCCCAAAGAACTATCGGACGAATACGTTTTACGGCTTTACGAGTACGCCTTGCGTCAAAAATTGAACGTTGTAGATAGAATAAATTAAAAAAATATTTATTGAAATAAACTTTTCGATAAACGCCGCCGAATCAAGCGGCGTTTGCTTTATTATTCGTAACAAAAAATTTTTCTTTTAATTATAGATAATAAATAATTTCTATTTCTAATACTTTACGGAAATTTTGCCGTTCAAGCGGATTGCGGACGAAACACTAAATTTACCGACAAACGACGGCGAAGCTGACTTTGAAAAAATTCAGACGATTTCGCCGTCATCGGCACTTTTTATTACTTCCAAAATAAGTAAATCGTTATTTTTGGGCGAATACAGCGCGCGGCAATATTCGTCAAGCAAATATATAATATCTTTCCTGTCCTTGGGCTGAACGCTTGATTTATTGTACGTTATCGCGTAATCTACGCCGTCAACGTTAAAATGCGCCACATGAGAAAGAGAACAACTGCCGTCTTGATAATAATAAACCTCGTTTGTGATAACGACGACGGTTTCTATAGCGTCTATCAAGGAATCTTCAAGCATCCTATTTGAATTATCCGCACGTTTCAACAACCATGCTATCAATGTTATTACCGACGCCACTACAACAATTACGACCGCTATAATCCACATTTCGGATTGCCATTGGTTGGTAAACAACAGCACTAATAAAGTTACGACCAATCCAAAATCTAACGCGACAAGTAAAATTGCCATACCCAAAATAACGCGCCTGTTTACCGAGCTTAACGGTTTACCATAGTTAAAACGTCTTTTGATTCGTACTTTTTATCTACGTCGAGAATGCTCATTTATTACCTCTTTTACGTTTTTTGCAGGAAAAGTATTCGGCAAGCATTGCAGCGCCGTTGTTTTCGGATAATTTTTTTCCCGTTCTTAAAGCGACTTTTTCTAACAACAAATCTATTATTTGACAAATTTGCTTGTCGGAAAAATAATGCAGCGTAATATATCTGTCGTTTCTCTCCGTTTGCAGTACCAAAGTAAGAAAATACGGCATACTTCTTAAAAACACGGATGGATTAGGAGAGCGTTCGGTAAGGCTCAATCCTTCGATTTTATCGTAACGCAAAGTAAAAGCGTTTTGGTTTTTGTAAACCAACGGATTGTTTTTGCCCACGTTTGCCGTTACTCTAATTTCGTAGTCGCCTATAATCACATAGGAACGGAACAAACTGCAAAAAATATACAGTAAACCGGCAAGCATCAAAACGTCTACAAAGATGCCGACTATCTTTTCTGCGCTTATTACATTATTCAAATCTATCGCTATCAAGACGCAGCCAACGGCAAGTATAGCAATAAAAATACCCGATATTATGCCTGTCAATATTTGCCATAATCCGTAACGATAAAATTTTTTCATTGCTCTTGTCCGTTCAACGCTTCCAATCTCTCGGTATAGCGCGTTCGATAATAAACTTCGCTGACGGATTTAATATCGATTACTGTTATTCCGTCGTTTTGTCCGTGAGAATCTACCGTCGCTATTTTAATAATTTCTTGCGTCGAATCCACTTCAGTAATACGTCCGTAAACGTCGTCGCAATCGCTTTCGCACAATTCTATTGCGCAAATACGTTTTTCATTTTTGATGCGATTTAAAAAACCGATTATTAAGTTGTCGCAATAACTCGTTTTATCTTCCAGCGATACTTTATTATAGTCTGCCAACTTGCTTATCTCTTTTAAGTATACCGTATCGGTTGAAATACGGTAAACGTCAGCGATTAGAGCGCAAGTTACCCCGTCGTAAAAGCCGTATTTATCGACGCAATTTAAAATATAAAATTCTTCGTCGCAAGCTAAAATCAGTCCTACTCCGAACGTATTTGTATCGGCGGCGTCGGTATATATTTCACATAAAGTTTTTTCTTTGCATAATTTGTTAAATTCCCGTAACATCGAACTTTCCTCACTATGATACTTGTTGTCTAACGAAATTTTGTATTATGCCATTAGAAATGTCAAGCACATAAAAAAGACAGCCGATAAATACCGGCTATCTTAACGTTGCTAATTAGTTTTTTCTTACGAATACAAATCCGAAAGCGTTGGGTCCCCAGTGGCAGGCTATAACGGGGCATAGATTGTCGTATTCGGACATCAACGGCTTGTACGCTTCGTCCGTCATTTGGATGAGCTTTGTTAGGTTTTCTGCATTGTAAGTATAGGACGCGATTATAGGATAGTTTTCGTCGCAGTTCCACCGCTTTAACGTATCTGCGCACTCCCGCATAGCCATTCTCAGACCTATCTTTTTAGAAGCGACTTTAACCGTTCCGTCTATTATGGAAATTAGCGGTTTAAGATTTAAGATACTTCCGAAAAGCCACTCTTTTTTTGACAGTCTGCCACCCTTTAAAAGATAGTCTAAAGTTTCGGGAATTGCTATAACGCGTATACGCGGAACAAGAGCGTTTACTTTTACAAGTATTTCGTCGACGGGCAATTCACGGTTACGGTTTATCTCCTCAACAATAAGCCTAAGTCCGCCTACTGCGGAAAGCGAATCTACAACGTGTACGTTCGAAACGCCTTCAAACAACTTGCATACTGCGTTGTATGTGCCGGAAATTTTAGACGAAATTGTAATAATTATAACGTCGTCGCCCTGAGCAGCGTATCCGTCTACTTTATCTTTTAAAACGTCAAGCTGAGGAAGAGACGTTTGAGGAAACAAACGATTATCTATAAGCTGCTTGTAAAATTCGTCTATAGTTTCGTCCAAACCGTCTAAATATTCTTTTTCTCCCATTAAATATCTAAGCGGAATAATCTCGACGTTAAGCTTTTCCTGCTCGCTGAACTTTATACTGCTACCGGAATCAACCAAAACTCTAAGCACGATAAACTCCTAAAATTATCTTATATATAGATAATTACACATTATTTTCTGAAATAATACCACTAAGTGGTTAACGTTAGCTGAAATTTTATATAAAAAAATAAAACGCAGCCTTTTTTATTATTTTTGTAACGATATTAAACGAGCGTTTATTCGCTCGCTTAGATTACTATATTTTTTTGATAAAACAACGACGGCGTTTGTGAAGTTCGGTATCGAAATGCTTCCATAAATTTTGTATTGGACTGTTATATTCCAACATCAAATTCGTTTCGGCGTATTCTACTCCGAAGTTTGCCATACGTTCGCTGAACACGGATACAAGAGCCGCGGCGATACCTTTGTTTTTGTATTCGTCAACCACGCCTATTAAAGCCATATCCACAATTTTCGGGTTTTTGATATCTCGCAGCAGTTTTATCAAACAAGCGGGCGTTAACTTTCCGCCGGACTTTTGCACAGCTTTAGCCATAGAAGGAAAGACGACGCCGAAAGCTACTATTTTATCGTTTTTATCTACGATTGCGGTGATAAAACGCAAGTCTATAACCAGTTTAAAATTCACAAGCATAGCCTTTTTCACTTTATCGGTAAAAGGAACCGTGCCGTAAATTTTATCGTAAGTTTCGTCCCAAATCCGGAAAATTTGGTCTACGTATTTTTTCAAAAAATCGTTGGTATTTTTAGCATCAACAAAGTGCAGCTCGTATTTTTCCATCATTTCGGCGCTTATTTTAGCAATGCGAGAGTCTACGCCGTTTTTAGGAATGCGTACTTTGCGTTCCACCCAATCTACGTCTTTACCGTAACCGCAATTTTCAATAAGCTTTTGATAATAATCGTAGTTATACTGCTCTTCGAAAGTTGCGAGTTGGTCGAAACCTTCTATAAGCAACCCCTCGCGTTCAAGGTCGGAAAACCCCAAAGGACCTACAATTTCGTCTGCGTTTTTGTTTTTTGCCCAATTTTCTACCGCAGCAAATAACGCGTTAGCAACTTCCTGGTCGTTCACAGCGTCAAAACGGGTGAATCTGGCGCGGTTTTGCCCCCACTTTGCATTGGCGGCTTTTTGCAATATACCGGATATCCGACCGATCATTTTTCCGTCTCTGTAAGCGTTGAAATATACGGCTTCGGCTTGGTCGTAATACATATAGTCCTTGCTGAATATTTGTTTTTCATCGCCGTAAAGAGGAGGGACGAAATACGGATTATTTTTATACAGCTTCAAAGGGAATTGAAGAAATTGTTTTTGTTGTTTCGCTGTTTTAACTTCACAAATTTCAACCATTTATTTTTACGTCCTTTGCGTTATTTTAACGTGCGGTTTAATCGCCGTAAGCGAGTTTATTTGAATTTTTATCTGATACGTTTTACTTTCAATCCAAATTTTACTTTAAAAAAAATTCTCGCGGCTATTTCTGTTACGCTGCAAACTAAAAGTACTGTTGCCGCTATTTTATCAACCGGCGCAAATAGGATATTTTTCTTTGTCGTTTTTGTAAGTTCGAAATTAAAAATCGACAAATAGCGCATTGATTACAGTTTGTTAATTATTATAACATTTTATAATGAGCAAGTCAACTTTATGTAACAATAACACCGCAAATATCCGTTGAGTTTTGTTAAAATCTCATATTTATTGACGAGCGTTTTTAAAAATGCTATAATTAAGCAATCAACTAGGTTTAACCGGTCTTATCCGGATTTAATTACACCGTATTATGCCGCAAAAGCATTGCGTACCGAAAACCGTATCAGTGTTCGATATAATCGGATAATTAACCAAATTTAAGAAAGATTATCTAAACGTAATTATATCGAAAAACGCTTTAAACCAATAATTGATTAGAAATTATATCTTGGTAAAACGTAATTAAACCGTTAGTAAAACCGGCATTGCCGATTAACAGAGGTAAAAATGATTAAAATAGTAGTAGACGCAATGGGCGGAGACAACAGTCCGTCGGTAAACGTCAGCGGAGCGGTTAAAGCGCTGAACGAAATAAAAAATTTGAATATAACTCTTGTAGGCGACGAATCCCAAATAGTTCCGCTTCTTGCCAAAGAAAAATACGATAAAACCCGCTTGGAAGTTTTGCACGCTTCGGAAGTTATAAGCTGTAACGACAAACCTACGGAAGCGATAAAAACAAAAAAAGACAGTTCGATGAGTCGAGCTTTCGAACTTTTAAAAACCGACTCGGACGCGCGGGCGCTTGTAAGCCTCGGCTCGACAGGTGCGCTGCTTGCGGGAACGGTACTGCGCGTAGGACGTATAAAAGGAGTGAAACGCCCCGCTTTCTGCCCTATTCTGCCGACTATGCGGCAGGGTAAAACGGTAGGCATTTGCGATAGCGGCGCAAACGTAGACTGCGACAGCGTATATCTGCAGCAATTTGCCGTTATGGGCAGTCTGTATCTGCAAAAGGCGTACGGCGTTAAAAACCCCAAAGTCGCGCTTTTGAATATCGGCGCGGAAGAGGAAAAAGGCGACGCATTAAGAAAAGAAACTTACCAACTGTTAAAGGACACCGCCGCTATCAATTTTGTCGGAAACATGGAAAGCCGCGATTTATTAAGCGGGGATTTCGACCTTGTGGTTTGCGACGGATTCAGCGGAAACGTTCTATTAAAATCTACCGAGGGCGCTTGTTTGGAATTGATGAAATTGCTCAAAAAATCAATGCTTTCCAGTTTTAAATCTAAAATAGGCGCGTTGCTGATAAAAAAGAAAATGTACGAAATTAAAGATTTGATGGACTACAATAATTACGGCGGAGCGGTACTTTTGGGCGCCGCAAAAACGATTGTTAAAGGACACGGCAGCAGCAAAGCGGAAGCCGTTTACCAATGCGTAAAACAAGCGTACAATATGGAAGCAAACAATCTATGCCAAGCTATATCCGAAGCAATAACCGCGGCGACGGCAAACAACAATCAATAACTTAACCACTAAAAAGCAGTGACGGTCAATACCGTCACTGCTTTTTTCTCTAATCGCAACCTTTATCATTTTGAATATCCGATATGATTTTACCGATATTGCTGGTCAACTTGCCTATACAACAGTTAACGTTTTGATTCAATTTCTTTTCTTGTTTAATGGCAATTTCCAAGTTTTCAGTTAAATCTGCAATCCCCCGATTCTTTTTTGCGTTCATTTGAGTAACATCGGTAAACAACTTGCTTACATAACGTTTATTGCCCACAAAATCGTTGTCTAAAATCTCGCATTTATTAGGTAGAATATGCTTATTGACAGAGTCGCCAATATGTAACAGCAAAAACAGTTCAAAGCTGGGATACGTCACGCCAACTTGATAATTTTTACTTTTTGCCGAAGATACGATTTTATCATAATCCAAAGGTTTATCTTTATAAATATCAGCGTCGAATACTAAAATTATAACGTCATTGAATTTTTTAAATTCTTCTTGCTTTTCTATGTTTTTTGCTAATTTCAATAAACTTTTGGGATTGGCTTTGTTTTTGTCTTCGCCGGTTTTTTCCATATATCTGACGTCAATATTCGGATGAATATTTAAAATTTTCCTGTCATTTATAAGTTGCTCAAAATACCACCTTTCAGTATTTGCACCTTCGCACAAAAAATAATATTTTCGGTAGGGTTCTCTTTCGGGTAACCCATCGGCAGGACGCGTATTCCAACTTGAAAACTCTTTTAACGGAAGCATAACTATTCCTCAAAGCTAAAATTTTGAAAAACGGGAATCGCGCCGTAACGTCCTTCCAAGTAAGCCTTGCTGAGTTTTTTATCGTATCTTTCTTTAAAAACGTCTAACGAATAAATAGAACTGACGTTATCTTTATTTCTTTCCACGAACCAAATCTCGTCGCGCCTGAAAATATCGAGATCCATAATAGACGACTCGTGCGTGGTAAATATCAACTGAGTCTTTCTGTGACTGTGTCTTTCGTTAAATAATTCCAAAAATCTTTGGATCAATTTCGGATGCAGACTACGCTCCAATTCGTCTACGACAAAAACAACGTCGTCTTTTTTTACGAATAACAAATCCAGTATTTCCAATAATCTTCTCGTACCGTCGGATTCTTCTTTAAAAGTGAAATCGAAAAAGGCATTGCCGTGCTTTAAACTCAACGTAGTGATTTTTAAAGTATCGTCTGGCTCAACTTTTATAGTAAAATAATCTATCTGAGAACGTATCGTTATACGGACGGGTTTTTTATTTTCGCTTTCTACAGTCTTTTTAACCTCTTGCATTATATCAGCAAATATTTCTTTAGAAACACTGTTTTGTAACTGATCGACTGTTAATTCACGTATATTGATTTGCGTAACTCCGGTATCGAAAATTTTAATCACTCCGCATATTTTATCCGTCGATTCATCGGTATAAAAACTAAAATCCATCAATGCGCTGCTAGGCGTTATAACTATAATATTTTTAGTCAGCCATCCGTAAACGTCGTTAAATATTTTTAACGCAGAGTCTCCGCCGAATTTCTTGTTTCGATTTAATTCTTTCAAAAATAATTCTCCATTATTTTCGGAAAAATCTTCAATATAAGTATTTAATCTGTTGAAATCTTCTTTATTCTTTTGTAAAAACTCGCCGAATTCGATTTTTTCGCCCATCACCCTCTCAAAAATTCTAATAGCTTTCCCCGATGACGTCAATTCGTAAAGCCATTCTTCAGTAAAAATTCTTTCTGCTAATTTTGCGGAAAAACCGTACGCATACACTTTGTCGCCTACAGAAAACTGTAATTCGAACTTACTCGGTCTGGACTTGTTTTCTTCATAAATTTTGCAAAATGAATTCTGGTCAGAAACGGCAATACGTTTCTTTAAGCAAAATTGAATAAAATCAAGAACCTCAATCAAATTTGATTTACCCGAAGCGTTAGCTCCGTATATAACGGCGTGTTTGAGAATATCCGCATTTTGTATTCTGATTTTATGATTGCTTTTATCTCTGTATTTATTAGATTCTATCATCGAAAATTCTACTAATTCATTAAAAGATTTAAAATTTTCAACGCTCAACTTAATTAACATTTTATCCTCCAAATTAAGTTTATTTAATTTTAACACACTAAACAAAACAAAGTCAAGCGTGAAAATTAAATAAAGAGATTTTTTCTCTGAATTTATTATATATTTTAACAAAAATATAAATAATTATCTCCTCCCAAAGGTCTCACGCAGATTCCGCGGATATGCAGATTC
>CAJUIV010000030.1 GCA_910586905.1 uncultured Christensenellaceae bacterium | reverse complement strand
CCTCCCGGGGTTCTTTTCACCTTTCCCTCACGGTACTATACTCTATCGGTCACTAAGTCGTATTTAGCCTTACGAGATGGTCCTCGCATATTCCCACCGGATTACACGTGTCCTGTGGTACTCTGGATACCCACCACTTAAACGTCAATGCCGCTTACGAGGCTTTCACTCTCTCTGGCGCAGCTTTCCAACTGCTTCAACTACCAACGTCTAATGATTTGTGGGTCCGTAACCCTTTTAATATCACTACTAAAAGTTTGGGCTCTTCCAATTTCGCTCGCCACTACTCTCGGAATCGTTAATTTACTTTCTTTTCCTCCGGTTAATGAGATGTTTCAGTTCACCGGGTTCCCTTCAGTACACTATTTTATTCGTGTAAAGATACTGCATCTCCAATGCAGTGAGTTTCCTCATTCGGAAATCCGCGGATCAACACTTATTTGCAGTTCCCCGCGGCTTATCGCAGCTTGTCACGTCCTTCTTCGGCGCTTAGTGCCAAGGCATCCTCCATACGCTCTTCGTAGCTTGATCGTATAATTACGATACGCTTGCTTTCGCAAGCAATTTTAGATCCTTGAATAAATTATACTCTTATTAACTCTGCGCTATTGCAGCAAAAATCGTTTGTTTGATTTTGCATATTAACACTCGATTAATATTTGTTTTACTCTAAACTTTATATTGTTTTATGCAGTTGTCAATGTTCCTTTCTGCCACAAAAACAGTGGCGCTATCTAGTTGACAGCCTATTTATAATACCACAGCGCGCATACAGTGTCAACTGTTTTACAAAACTTTTTTTAAAGTTTTTAAGTTTTTTTAAACGCTGTTATTTTACGGTAAACGGAGATAAAACCGCCGTTTACTGCGCTGGGCTTCGGCGCATTTTTATTATTTAACTTTGCGGTTAAACAAAAAATGCTCTATCAAAAGATAAGCTTACATATCATACTACGTGAGGAAATATATGTCAAATAAATTTTCAACAAAAGTCGCCAAAAATATTCGCAATATTTTAACGCTGGACGCAGCGGAAACTAATAGGCGATATAAAATAACGAAATGCTTGAGTTTTTCGGAGCAATACGTGAGACTTGCCGAAATGGGGCTCGTTTCCGGAACCGTAGTATTTGTAAAACAAAAAGCGCCGCTAGGCGACCCTATCGAAATAACAGTTAAAGGTTATTCGCTGTGCTTAAGAGCGTCGGACGCTAAAAATTACGTTATAAAGGAGCTGTGAAGCATGACAAAAAACAATAATGACGGAAACGAAGTTTTTACAATAGCTTTGTGCGGAAATCCCAATAGCGGAAAAACGACTCTTTTTAACGCACTCACGGGAAGCAATCAAAAAGTAGGCAATTGGCCGGGCGTAACGGTAGAACGAAAAAGCGGCGTTTACAAAAAGAATGCTTCGATATCGATTGTAGACACTCCCGGTATTTATTCGCTGCATCCTTTTACGCCGGACGAAAAAGTTGCCGTCGGATACCTAACTCAAAATAAACCCGATTTAATAATAAACGTCGTAGACAGTACAAACTTGGAACGGAATTTATTACTGACGACTCAACTTTTGGAATTAGACTGCCCGCTGGTAGTAGCGTTGAACATGAGCGACGAGGCAAAAGCGAAAGGAATCAATATTAACGCGGAAATTTTAAAAGACTTATTGGGTTGTAAATTTTTTTTCATTTCGGCAAGCAAAAACGAAGGATTAGATTCTTTGATGAACTATTGTTCCGTAAAACCGAAAAAAAGAAACAAGCCTTTGACTTTTGGTAAAACGGAAAACAAAATCAAAGAAACAGAACAACGTTACGAGACAATATCGCGAATAATCGAATCCGCAGTTGAAATAACGCCGCGAAATAAAGCCGCAAGTATAACAGACAAAATCGACAAAATCGTCCTTAACAAGTGGTTGGCTTTTCCAATATTTTTAACGGTTATGTCGCTTGTGTTTTATTTATCGGTAAGCGGACTCGGGGGCTTATTGGCGAATATTATAAACAACGTTTTTACTCCCTGGCTCAAAAACGTTCTTGACGCGGCGCTTATTCAGACGAACGTTGATTGGCTGCGTTCGCTCATTGTAGACGGGATAGTCGGCGGCGTTTTGAGCGTAGTAGGATTCGTACCTCAAATAATGATTTTATTCGGATGCATATCCGTATTGGAAGCAAGCGGATATATGTCCAGAATTGCTTTTATAACGGACAGACTGCTAAACAAAATAGGACTGGGCGGCCGAAGTTTCGTATCTATTATACTGGGATGCGGCTGTTCCGTGCCCGCCATAACGGCGACCCGAGCCATAAAAAACGTCAAAGAACGCAACTGCACCATTACGCTCACCCCGTTTATGCCTTGTTCGGCAAAACTTGCGATAATAGCTTTTTTTACGTCTTACCTGTTAAACGGCAGCGTTCTGTTCGCTATCAGTTTTTACTTGACCAGCATACTTTCGGTTATAGCGGGAGGATTGTTACTGAAATTTTTAAGCCGCAAAAAACAAACCGCGGAAGACGCCTTTATTATGGAGTTGCCCGAATACCGCGCGCCTACATTAACCAACGTCGTCAAGCAAATGACCGACCGAGGAAAAGCGTTTTTGATAAAAGCCGGAACCATAATTTTGCTGTCTTCCATAATACTTTGGTTTTTGCAGCGTTTCAATTTCAAATTAGAAACCGCGACCGCCGACACAAGCATACTCTCTCAGATCGGAAAATTTATTTCGCCGATTTTTATACCTTTGGGGTGGGGAGATAAAGGATACTGCTGGCAATACTCGGTAGCTACGCTTACAGGCATCAGTGCCAAAGAAACGGTCGTTACCACTTTAGAAATGCTTTTGTCCGACAGTTTACAAAACAGCATCTCTCCCCTTGGCGCTTACAGCTTCGTAACGTACAATATTTTAACCGTTCCGTGCGCGGCGGCAATATCGGCTAGTTTTACCGAACAAGGCGGATTTAAAAACGGCATCAAATCCGTTGCGTTTCAGATAGTGTTCGCTTACGCGGTGTCTTTGATGATTTATCAAACGGGAACTTTGGCTAAAAATAACGCGTCTTTTCTGTTAATAACCGCTATTGTCTTACTGACTGCGGCGACGATAGTATTTGCGATTATAAGCTTAATACGGAAACGAAATCAAAAAAACTGCTTGGCAGGGTGCGGCAACTGTAAAAACTGCGGAAAGTATCACGAATAATTAGATATAGTAATTATAATTCTATATAATATATATTAGAAATATAAAACGAGCGCTATTTTGCGCTCGTCTTATTATTTACCTTTGCGTACGAACGGCTAATTCATAAACTCTTCCGCCAGAATATTGCGATCGACAAGAGTTATCTTATTTTCTTTTGCGTAGTTAAGAGCAGTTCGGTCGAAATACATATTTGTTATTATAGTAACGCCGTCCGTCTGATAAAACTTTAAACCTTCCGAAATACTTTCGATATCGCTTTGGCACAAAACTTTATTGGCTAAAAGACAGCTGACGCCTTTTGTTACGCCGTCTTTTTTCACAAGCATATCTATCTCGTGATTATCTATAACCGGAGTAAGCTGAACCTCGTAGTTTTTCAAGCTGAACAGTTTTGCAACGTAGATAACGAATTGGGTTTTGCCCATTTTACCTATTTGGTCGAACTTTTCGTCCACGGATTGGCGCTTGCCCATATTGACGAACTCGTATGTTTCGATATTTGGAACATACTCTATCGTTTCTCCTTTATAAACAGTCGAACCGTCCAAGTTTGCCTCGACGTCCGGCAGACGTTCTGCCGAAGGAACTTTCTTTTTAGATTTACCGTCGCCGTTGACGACAACCAAAATGCATACCAACGCGAAGATGAGCCCCACAGTCGTAAGTCCTATTCCCAAATACAACAGCATACTGGTGGTATCGATATCAGTACCGGGGTCTTCCTGCAAAATAAAGGACGTGATAGTTATTCCGATACCCGTCAAAACTATTAGCAAGCACACCACGGCTATTGCAATTAAACCTTTACGTTTATTTTTGTTCATACTCTACTTCCATTTTTAATGTAAGATTATTGTAGCATAATTAAACGACGGTGTAAACAGTTTGTTTGGAGAGAGAATAGATTTATCTGCATTGCTACAAGTTTTAAACTTGTTACTTTGCCGTTGTTTGATTTCTATATTATAGTACTCTTTCCGTATAACTGCACAAGAATATTTAACTGTTTTCAATACCTATCCGCAACAAATGTAAAAAAGAAACGCGCGTAACGGTGTTTTTCATAGGTATAAAAGCAAGTATTTTTCGTGTAAGAACGGTAAATTCACAATCGGCTGTTACGAGTATCGTATAGAAAATAATATCGGTATTCCCGTAATATTCAGCCACGGATTCATGGCAAATCAAAAACATATAAAACCGTATGCCGAATATTTGGCAAATATGGGGTATGTAGTTTTTACATACGATTTTTGCGGCGGCGGACTAATGAATAAAAGCGACGGAAAATTTAAAGATATGTCGATAGATACCGAAAAACGGGACTTGCTTTGCGTAATAGATTATGTGGCGCGATTAGACTATGTTGACAGCAGCAAGTTGATTTTAGCAGGGGAAAGTCAAGGAGGCTTTGT
Source organism: uncultured Christensenellaceae bacterium (assembly GCA_910586905.1). Classification (GTDB taxonomy): domain Bacteria; phylum Bacillota; class Clostridia; order Christensenellales; family CAG-314; genus Fimimonas. Next base: position 8,795 of record CAJUIV010000030.1, on the reverse strand, counting down.
TTCTTGTATGGTTGCCTCCGAGCTGTATCCCGCGCTTTGCATTCCCGACGATGCCCGAAAAGGCAAAATGTTGTTTATGCAATTTGATCCCGAAAATATAGAAGATACATTGAAGTGTAAATTGTTTCGGTTTTCGCCCGAATATCCCAAGTCGGCAAGCAGCTTAAATATTTATGAAATAATAACGAAGATACCGGCGCCGATTTTGATTATACACGGCAGCAAGGATGGAATCGTAAACATAGACTATGCGAAAAGAGCGAGAGAAAAAGCTGTCAACGCAAATTCACGTTTGATTATTTTAGACGGCGCAAAACATGGGTTCAATAAGAGACAAATCAAAATTGCCAATGAACATATTAAAGCATTTTTGAACGGGAACGGTACTTGACTTTACAAATCAATTATTTTCCAAGTCATAGTTATCAGTTGAATAAAAAGTATATAAATTTCAATTTATCTTGATATCCTTTAATAAATTATAGTAAAATACAGCGCACTATACTTCGCAAGCGAAGATAGCGCGCTGTTTCTTTACCCACAAGAAAATCCTGATAACAGATATCCTTAAGCTGCGTTGCTTTTGATGTACAACTCTATGGGAGCCGCAGTATGGTAAAATATTGCAAACCAAAACGAATAAACCTGTTTTTACTATTCTTTAATAACGGAATTTGCCCATATTCAATGCGCAAGAATCAATAATTTGACATTCTGTTAGTTGTCTGTCCGTGTAATTACAACAATGTACATGGCAAACTCTGTAATAGAGATTGTGGACTATGTGATTCGTCAAGCGTGATTTTGGGTATAGATGACGCGTTAATTCAAACTAAAGGGGACGATAATTCCGCATTGCGAATATTTAGCAATACTAATAGAAAAATGTCAGACACAACGGTTTTACTTGAAAACAATGTTCCTGTATCTATTAAATTTTACGCACACTCGTTGAGCGAAGCAGATTATCCCTACTTTCAAAGTATTTTTAATTATTACAATATTTATGGAAACAATAATGTAGATTTGATTTTTACTACTCCAAGGGCTACGAGCAAACAAATGCAAATATATGCTCATAAACTTGTACGGAAAACGCTCAACAATTAAGAGCAAGGCAAGAATCTAATACATAAACTACTTTGGGCAGATAGATTAAAAATACGAGAAATTAATTGATAAGGCTGTCATTATTGTTTAAATTAGAATGTTTTACAATGAGTAGTCCGGTCAAAAAGAAAAACCAATCTTACCCATTTGTTCGTTACAATTAGGTTCGACTGGTTCTCTCGTGGTAGGAGCAAGTGGACTCGAACCACCGACCCCCACCTTATCAGGGTGGTGCTCTAACCTGCTGAGCTATGCTCCTATAATGGACTATATTTGGTTTTAGCATATACTCGGCTGTTGTTCACCACCCTGAATGGCAGTGCGGTGCTCTAACCTGCTGAGCCATGCTCCTATAATTTAAAGTATTAAGTTTCCACTTGCGTGTGGTGGAGATGAGCGGAATCGAACCGCTGACCCCCTGCTTGCAAGGCAGGTGCTCTCCCAGCTGAGCTACACCCCCACGTTATCAAGTGCTTATAAATAATACCATTATTATTTTACCGTGTCAATTATTTGCGATAAACTTTTTACAAAATATTAAACCGCGCACGGACTTTTTAACGTCTCACGCGTACGTTCTACATAACTATAAAATCGCCGTTTTCGAATTGATAAATATAACCGCCCTCAGCCGAACGCTTTATTTCAAACTTTCCTTTTTCACCGCCGAACTCATACTCGGCTTCAAATTCGATTTCGCCGTTTTTTTCTTTGCGTTTTATTTTATATTTTCCCTCTGCGGTGCCGCTCAAAAATTCCATTTCGTATTCGGCCGTTTCCTTAGTTCCTTTACGTTCCGTTTCGAATTTAACGGACACTTCTTCGACTAAGTTATCCTCTACGTAAACCCCGTATACGTATTCCGCCTCCGATTCGTTATGCTCGCGCGAATTTTTTTGTTCCATTTCTATATACGTAGACTTGTCGTCCGCATTTGGGTAAGCCCTGATTTTAAGTTCGTTTTCGGTTTCCTTACCGTCCGTTTCTTCTTTACGTTCGCCCTCCAAATAATAAACCGAATCGTCTAACGTCATAACGCCGCACAAACGATACTCGCGTTCGCTTTCGTCCCCGTCGAAATCGTCCTCCGCAAGCGTTTCGGTATAATACATAACGTAACTATCCGTAGTTCCGTCGAAGTTCAGTCCCTTTATCGTCATTTTTGTTTCGTAAGAATAAGCAGCGTCGGTATTACGTTCAGCAACAGTAGAAATAACGTCGTCGCCCAAAAAGCTATCGAAAGCCGTAAAATAAGCGTTAAATCTGTCGACTTGTGATTTAACGTCGGTTTTTAACGTATTAACAGAACCGACTGCGGACGAAAATGCGCTTATCGCTTTTGCGGACGTATTTGCACCCAATAATTTTACTGTAGAAACGGCCCCCATTCCGTAAACGTCCTGAGACGTGAAAATAACCGGAGTATCCGCAGGTTCGCGAAGAGTAACGGGCAAAACGATTGCAAGACAAAGCAATACTGCCGCGAACGAACAAGCGAAACCCGCGAACCATTTTTTCGTTCGTTTGGTTTTACTCTTGCCGTTTTCAACCGCGCCGCTTACCGACGAAGCTCCGCTATCTTTCAAATATCCATGCTCATTGGCACAAATTTTGATTCTATCCAAAATATCCGGCGTGTGCGTTTCAGATTCCTTTTTAAGCTGTTTTTTCAATTTAAATTTATTCATCTATTCACCGCCTTTATATTCCGCCAACCGACGGCGCATCTTTTCGATTGCATTGTTGTATTTCCAAGTAACGGTAGCAACGGGCATATCCATAGCGGAAGCGATTTCCCTCCGTTTGTAACCGCAAGTAGCCGCTAACATCAATGCTGCGAATTCGTCGTCCGGCAAAATTCTTCTTGCCAAATCTATTAGCAGCCCGTAATCATCAGTACATTCGGTATCGAACAAAAACGAGTTCTGCTCTGCGTCTACGGTTATCTCGCGCGAAAGGGATTTTCTCATATTAAGCGCTTCGTTACGCGCAATTTTGACAATCCATGCCGACGCGTTTGTGCCGAGACGATACCGCGAAACGTTTTGCAGCACCTTGATATAAGTAGACTGCATAACGTCTTCGGCAAGCCGCTTATCTCTCAAAACGGAAAGCGCAACGTAATAAACGGATTTCCGCGTTTGTTCATAAAGCAAATCAAACGCGGACACGTCGCCGTTTATAATTCTTTTTATTAGTTTATCTGTTGACACAATCCCTCCAACGACAACTATAAATGCGTTTAATGCAATTATACTTGGCGCTTCTAAGGTTGTCAAACGCCTGCGCAATTTATCTAAATACGCTTCTTATTTAAATAATGACAGCGCTGCCGTCTTCGAATTTATATTCGTAACGTTTAACTCCGTTTTCGTCTGTTATCTCTTTGATTTTAAATTCTCCGACGCGTCCTTTCATATCGTACTCTACTTTTATTACGGTTTTACCGTTTTCTATTTCCTTTTTTATTTCGTATTCGCCTTCGGCTTCGCCGCTGACGAATTCCATTTCCAACTTCGTTTTCTTTTTGCCGTCTTCTTGTTCTGTTTTAAAAGTTACTTCGGTTTCCTCTACCGTTTGATTACCGACAACAACCTTATACGCAAACTTATTTTTACTTTCGTCTGTTTCTACGGAATTTTTTTGTTCCATTTCAATATAATTGGAAAGGTCGTTTTTGTCCGCATATGCGCGCATTTCCAATTTATTTTCCGTTTCGTCTTCCTCCTGCTCGAAAGAACGTTCCCCCGTCAAAAAATATTCTGCGTTTTCAAATACCATAACGCCTTCCAATACGTACTCGCGTTCGATTTCACCGTCTTCCGATTCCTCTTCTTCAAGAGTTTCGTTGTAGTACATTACGTAGACAGTATTGTTTCCGGATATATCTTTGCCTTTAATCGTCATTTTGATATCGAAATCGTATTCGGCGTCGCCATTTTTCTCCGTAGTTGTAGACACTACTTCCTCGCCAAGAAAACTGTCTAAAGCGGTAAAATACTCGTTAAACTTCTTCGCCTGCTGCAGAACGTCGTTTTCATCGTTTTCCGTTTCGGCGCTATCTGCGGCGGAATCCGATTCGATATTGGCGTTACCGTCGGTATTTTCCGAGCCTGCGCTCATATAGCTTGCGGCGGCAAAAACCTGCAGCGCTTTCGACGACGTACCGCTTCCAAGCAGTTTAACCATAGAAACCGCGCCCATACCGTAAACGTCGTTCGGCTTCGTCAAGACTCCGCGCGGTAAATTACAAGCTGAAAGCGTAACCGCAAATACTAAAGTTAACGCCAATAATGCAAATGCTAATTTCTTTTTCATTGTTTATCCTCCAAAATCGATTTAAATTACGTAAATTTTAACCTTTACGTAATATATAACAATTCAACAGCCAAAATTGTTGGTAAAATTTCAAAATTTTTTAAATATTTTTTAAAACGGCTTAAAATGGAGACTTTAATTATTATTTTTGCAAATCGCGCTTAGCTTTTGAATATGCGCTTTCGGTTTCATTTGCTTTATATTCCGAATACCAAGTATCTTTGTCGTTTGTTTATTTAGTATAACCGCTTGCGTAATACCTCCGAAAGTTATAAATACACACATCGTATTGTTTTTAAATTCAATACAATTATAAAATTTAACGAAACAATAATTTTTATTCTTTATTTATTTAAATGCGTTTACAAAAACGAGTTGATATGCTACAATAACTATACTTCGGGCGATTAACTCAGTTGGGAGAGTGCCTCCTTGACGTGGATGAAGTCACAGGTTCGAGTCCTGTATCGCCCACCATTACAGTGCCCAGTCGAACCTTTTAGGTTAGGCTGGGTATTTTAATTGTAAAACACGCAAATTAAGCGTGTTTTTTTCGTTTAACGTTAAGCTATAATCTAATAGATTACTCGGCAATTTTTTTGAAAGAACCTTATTGCAAACTTGTCGATAAATGTTTAAATAGGAACATGCAAGAAACTACGATAGAAATAAAAGTGTTAAAACAAGATATCGCTATTCCTGTTGATCCGTCTACGGTGGATAATCTTATTTTTCAAGAAAACAGTCCAAATTTCTATTCTATTTCGCAAATAGTATTACGATATACTAATAACCGAGTACGTTTTAGATTATCTGATTCCCACCGCTCGTAAGTAAACTAAACGGTCAAAAAGTCTGTTACAACGTAACAGACTTTTGTTTTGATTAACTTGGTTTTAGCCATTGCCGAATCGGCGCGTTTATTATGATATGGGTGTATTATGTATATTGTAATTTTGTTTTAGCCTATTACGATATTACTCTTTATCCTGTTGGTCCGGTCTTAATTTAAATAACGGTATGTCGTTATAACTGAAACACCAAAAACCGCTAACGCTAGCCGTAAAACCTTTTGAAACGTTTATCTCTGAGGCAATGCCAGAAATCGTACCTTTCCTGCCGTTATAAATTATTAGATTTTTATCATCCGCAACAATCGACTTGTCGTTATACCAATGTATTTCTGTGCCGACTTTTATACCGATCATTTCAAACGTAGTTTTAGGTATTTTCTTTACTTGCTTTTCGATGCTTTCCGTTTCCACCTCTACTTCCTCGGTTTCGTTTTTGGTTTGATCGTAAACGCCTTTTAAATCTCTTGCGTAATTGATTGCGTCTTTAATGCAGCCGCTCCAAAAAAATTCCGTCCTTCTCTTAGGAAGCGACTGCGTATAATGACGAAAACGCGCAAACTGGTCGTGAACCTTTTTCTCCGCCCAGTCGACGTCGTCGCATTCAAATACCGCCAAATAACCGAAATTTTCGGGAACGTTGCTTGCCGATAATCCCCTGTCCTCAACGTCGAGCTTGGTAGTCTTGCCTATTTTAGTTAAATGCTGAAACGCTGAATTTTGCGCAAAATATAACAATCCTTTCGCCATTATTCTTCCCTCTTTTTTTCATCAAATTTTGTCTTGTATTTTTGTGCCGGATTGCCAGACTTTAAAATAAAAATTCGTCTTTATCTGCCCGATAATAACCGCAAAGCATAAAATGCAAAACCACAAATCAAGTCTGCGTTTGCGTTTGTTAAATTGCCTTATCCGTACCGTAATTTCTTAAAAAACATTGCTTTAACGATGTAATAAAAAACGGTAAGATTCAGTTAAACTTAACTGAGTATTTTATTATATCGTACACGAAAACCGTATAACGCAATATCGCGATATTCAACGTGATACGATGTAATAAAGTCTAAATAAACCCAGTTAAATCTAGTTAGTTGCTTTATTATATCATACACGAACACAGTCATTAGAGAATGCAACGTTTTAAGCGTGATACGATGTAATAAAAACCGGTTAAGTCCAGTTAAACTTAGTTGATAATTTTATTATAACACTTTAAAAATAATTTTTCAATACATACGATACTTTTATATAATATCTTTCCATATCCGAGGCAAATCGTTTAACGAATCTTAAAACGACGGTTTACGCTTTTTCGAATTTGGGTATTGCAAAACGTATGGTTTTATGTTATAGTGTTAAAGATAAGTAAAAACGGGCGGTTTGATCAAACCGAACGACGTAAACCAAGGAGCGATTTTATGCTACAAACAATTTTGGCTTTTGCCGAAGGCTCTGCAAAACCGACGGACGCCGTTTACACAAAAATACTTGAAATTTTCGATTTAGTAGTCAACTATCTTATATTGATAATCGAGCTGGTCGGCATTGTCGTGCTTATATACGCCGTCGCTTCCGCCGTGATAGGTTTAATCAAAAGGCAAAAACACGTACGCCTTAAACTTGCCGAAGGCATCGCTCTGGCGCTGGAATTCAAAATGGGCGGAGAACTGCTACGCACCGTCGTCGTACGTCAATGGGAAGAACTTGGCATACTTGGGGCGATAATACTGCTTCGCGCCGCGCTTACGTTCCTTATTCAGTGGGAAATAAAAATCGAACGCAAAAACGGAGATATGACCGATTTAGAGCTGCACGATATAAAAACGCCGTTAACCAACGAAATCGATAACAAAAAACCGCGCAAATTAAGAAAAAAATCTTCGCAAGAAGACGACGCCAACACCTAAAATTGATTTTATTCAATCTTTTGAAATCGCCCGCAGTAAGCTTTCTGCGGACGGTTTTTTATTTAAACCGACGATTTTTTAAAAACCGCTGCACGCCGTATAAAAGATATGCGAAAAAACACATTTTAAAAGCAAACCCGGCGCATATGTTAAATTGAGCATATAATCAGAAAAGGCGATAATATTGACTAAAACGGATAAATATAGTATAATACTTTCAAAAATAAGAGGTGATGCGGTATGTATTGCAGAAATTGCGGCAAACAACTAGACGACCAAGCAAGCGTGTGTACTAATTGCGGAGTAGCTACGAGCAATCACGTTCAACACAAAAGCGAAACAAACACTATTGCCATAATAGGTTTTATATTATCGTTTTTTATCAGTATCGCGGGACTTATTTGCAGTATTGTGGGATACCGTAACGCAAAATACGAAGATAAAGACGGCAAGGGAATGGCTTTGGCGGGGATAATCATAAGCTCTATAAAATTAGCGGGCGAAGTTCTACTTTTTATTTTGTACGCCTCGCTTATTATTGCGGCTATAGTCAGCTGAAGTTAAAAGTTTACGCTACCGATAAATTTAATTAAAAAATGCAGGCGGAGGATATTTCTCCGCCTGTTTTTTGTTATTTTTTTGCTCCGCATTTAAAGTTTTTCAAAAGTCGGTTTTGTATTTCGATATTGAATTAAACTAAAAAATAGCAACGTGTATTTATTCATTAGCAAAACCAATGAATCATCTAAATAAACGTTAAAGATTAGTTAACCCTAAAAGATAATCAGCGGAAACGTCTAACGCTTTACAAATTTTTGTAAAAGTATCCAACCTTGGCATTTTTTTTGTTGTAAAATATTGCGTTACCATTTCAGGAGTAACGCCAATACATCTAGCAAGCTCATTCATAGACATTCCGGAGTGCGATAATTCTTCTTTCAACCTAATTTTAAAAACTTCTTCCATAATAATATTATATAACTAACAGTTAGTTTTTGTTTGACATTAACCATTAGTTAGCATATAATTATAATAATAAGACAAACAAAAGGAGAAAAAATGAGTTTAAAGCAATTACGTATTATAAACAAATATTCTCAATACGATTTGGCAAAAGCCATTGACGTCAGTCAAGCGCATATCTCAAGATGGGAAAACTACAAGTGTTCCATTCCCTACGACTATTTAATCAAACTCACGGATATTTTAAACTGTTCAATCGAAGATATTTCCGGCAAGAACGATTTTTCTTTAAAAAATATAATGCAAATAAACAACAACTGCATAAACTGCGCACACTGCGTCAAACACTATGCCAATATCCGCGGCACTTTTTACTCGCTTGGAGAAATGCACTGTATCAACGCGAAGATGAGTACGTCCGCACAAAAACAACGTATAAAAAACCTTGCCTTATGCGACTTTTGGCAGCCAAAGCAAATTCAAATTTCGAACAGGCGCGAGAGTATAAAAGAAACACTTAAACAAATGGCTAGGCAAATTGACGAAATATCGCAAATACTTCAAGAAGAAGTATCAGCCGACTCATGACATAAAAAAAAAGCCGCAGCTGAGGCGGACTCTTTCTCTTGCTTGCTCTTAACAGAAT
>CAJUIV010000029.1 GCA_910586905.1 uncultured Christensenellaceae bacterium | reverse complement strand
ATAAAACAAAGGAAAGCCATTTTTGGCGCAAAATCGATAGATTTAAGGGTATTTAACAGCGACTGAGGGTGTAAAAACGGGAGTAAATGTGTGTCATTCATGCATTATTCCTATACGCTCTTGGTCGCTGTTTTTTCTTACTCTTTTATTTTTTCTATCTCATTTTTTAGCCACTCGAATTCTCTTTTTGTGTAAACTCTCTCAGTCAAGTCGTTTACTTTATGACCTACGATATACTTAACGGCATATTCATCGACTTTATATTTTTTAGCGGTAGTTACAAAGTGTGTTCTGCCGTCATGCGGTTTATGTTTCTCACCGAGATGTAATGTTTCTTTGATTTGAGTAAACAAACCATGATAGATGTCATAACGAAACGGTTTACCATTTTCAGTGAATAGAAACTCGCTGTTGATTGCGCAAGCTTGTTGATAACGATTTTTTACCAAAGTTTGAATTTTGGAATGAATTGGAACCTTACGATTCGTTCCGGCTTCGGTTTTCATTCCACCGATAAAAAACATCTCATCGATATTTACATCTGCGGTTCTCAACGTATATAACTCTTTGGGTCTCCAACCGGAATAACACTGAATCAGTATCATATCAACGCCGTTTATATTTTCAACGTTATTCCAAAGAGCATGCATTTCGTCTTGTGTAAAAGGAATATGCCCATCTTTTGTTGCTCGTATTTCTTTGACGAGTTCTTCGGAAAGAGTAAAAGCGCGAGAGTAATTCTTATCGACAAGCTCATATTCAACGGCATAGTCAAACATTTGATTAAAAATTGTCTTTATGTCGTTTTGCGTTCTCGGATCGGGAGTTTTGGCAGAGTCATCGGAAATCGTGCCTTTTTCCATACAGCCTTTTATATGACGTATTCTAACATCGATAACGTGCATGTCGTAAATCGCCCGACAATATTTCCAAGCTCGTTTAATGGAGCACCGAGATGACGCTGATTTCAAGCTCGCAAGATAATCTGGAGACCATTGGTCGTAAAGCTCTTGAACCGTCATTTCCTTATTCAAGTCGTAAGGGTTTTTATTATATTCGACCAACGCCGAATATGCATCGTTATACGTTGCAAAATAGGAAATCGGTTTTAACGGTTTAGATATCGGTCTGCCCGTATCTGTCTTCCCGACACAAATCATAGCACGAAACGGTTTACGCAAATTACGATTTTTAATTTCGCTTATTTGACCGAATCCGTTCGGCAAACGCTTTCGACGATTTGTGTTATATTTGGTTCGTCGTGCGAGTATTTCCGGTTTGATTGGAAAACCGCAATGGGGACATGCGAGCGCCTTGTCGCTTACTTGAAGACCACATTCTTCGCATACAATTAACATTAATACCTCCTTTCTTGACTTCTTTCAAATTATTATATATAATTATGTAGGAAATGTCAACTCCTACACTTATATTTTTTGAGAAAAAAAGGAGGAAGAATGGTTGATGTTGATACAACCGTTTGTCCGAACTGTAATGGCGAACTTAAATATTATGACAGCGTGCGAAGAATAGTACGGACGAAATATGGAAGAGTAGATTATATTGTAATGCGCCGTATGAAATGTTGCGAATGTCATAGTCTTCATAGGGAGATTCCGGATGCTATATTTCCGTATAAGCATTATGAGAAAGAAATAATTATCGGAGTAGTGGAAGGACTAATTACATATAATACATTAGGATTTGAAGACTACCCGAGCGAATTAACAATGAAACGCTGGATAAAAACCATAGATATTTCTCATAGCGCTCAAAGCTAGATTAGACGGTGTTGACAAATGCTTTATTTTTGTGTATAATGTAGTTGGAACATTCCTTGGAGGTGTTACGAATGCTTTTATATCACGGAAGTACAGTGATTGTAGACAAGCCGAGACTTGTGCAACAGAATAGAAATTTGGATTTTGGATTTGGTTTTTATACCGCGTCAAATAGAGAACAAACTGAGCAATTTGCTAAAAAAGTAGCTCAGCGACGAGGCGGTATACCGATACTCAATATGTATGAAATCGATGAGGTTGAAATCAAAAAGGGATTGACAGTAAGACAATTTTCAAATCCAAATGGAAAATGGCTTGACTTCGTTGCTCAAAACAGAACGGGAACTTATTCCGGAGAAAACTATGATTTGATTGTTGGACCCGTGGCTAACGATGATGTATATTTAACAGTTCAGTATTATTTATCCGGAGTTTATACGAAGAATCAAGCTTTGCGAGCATTGAAGATCAAACAATTATATGATCAATATGTTTTTGCTACAGAGAAAGCAATGGCGATGTTGAAATTCGTCGAATCAAAGGAGCTATTAAAATGAATGATACCCAATTTAGCACTTTGCTCAGAGCAGCTATTGTTCCGCAAATCGCCGATTTAATAATAAAGGAATACTCCGTTACAGACGTGGAAGCTACTAAAATGTTTTATAATTCAAGAACATATGAATTATTATCAAGAGAAGAAACTAAAGTGTGGCATTTCAGTCCTTTGACATTGTATAATATTTGGAAAACGGAAAGGGAAACAGGGGAAATTGTGTTACCAGAGGAGGCGTTATAATGAGTAAAGAATTACCGTTCTTGATATATTGTGTTGAAGAATATCGTTTACAAAAAGGTTTGTCCGGAAAATCCGTTATGGAACTTTTCGATAGATATTCGGTATGTGAATACATTCATAATTTCTATGATTTGTTGCACATTACAGGGAACAATTATATAGTAAACGATATTGACGAGTATATCGAATCGCAGAAAGCAAGTTAAAGTTTTATATTCTAGATTAAGCTGTTTTGAAGCCGTGTAAGGGAGTTGTTCCTTTATGCGGCTTTTTTCTATGCCATAAAATTCCACTTACTTTGATTTTACAAAGCCGTCATTCTAATCTAGAATAGAAAACGTAAGATTGAGCGCCTAATCTAGATTAAAAATTCAGGAGGTAGTAAGTTGGAAGAAATACAATTCTCGCAAGGATCGGTTCCTATAGCGGTGGTGGCTCGTATATATGGCAAAGATGCGTCATGGATAAGAGCCGGAATTATAGCAGGTTGGCTTCCTATTGGTAAAGCCACGAGAGACGGTAAACTTGTAACAAAAGTTTCGGATATTAATTCAAAGTACGGACGTATCAACTTTTATATTTCGCCGAAATTGCTATATCAAGAAACCGGATACATTTGGAAGGGAGAGCGCAAATGAGTACGACGATAAGACCCGAACTTTCCGATAAAAATAAGTATTGGATTGATCGGCATAGGTATTACGAGCTGAAACATTTTTGTATGCAGTATGATATTTGGAAGCAGGCTTACGATAGCCTTGATAGTCTCGTTCGCATGAATTACGAAGGGTTGCGTGTAAAAAGCAGTAACATTAGTAATCCGGTAGAGCGGTGCGCGGATTCCCGTGCTTACTATTATGAAAGAATGATGATGGTAGAAAAGGCGGCGAAAGAAACGGATTCGTTTTTTGCGGATTATATTTTGAAAGCCGTAACGACAGGGATATCGTATGAAAAACTTTTAGTGCAAACCGGAATCCCTTGCTGTAAAGATAAATACTACGAATTGTACAGACGTTTTTTCTGGATACTCAACAGGATACGAAACTGATATTCGCGTAATTTTCATCTTGGTATATGGAGAGAAAATTAAATTATAGGAGGTCTCTATTATGGAAAACGTAAACATCGGAGTAAGCGTAGGTTTTCTACCTTGCGTGGCGCTTGGAGCGGCGATGACTTTGGGAAGCGTATTGGTTCACAAAGCAATCGAATCCAAGACCATGGTAAAGGTAAAGACCAAAGTAAGCTCGGTAGTAGCGAACCTGAAGAGCAAACTTAAGAAAAACTAACCCAAGATTAAGAGTCTTAACCACAGACTCTTTTTCTTTTCCCTTAGCAAATAAAACAAACACATTAATGAAGGAGGTGATATTTATGCGTTTGTTAAAATTATTTTGGGATGCAATATATGTATTCGCGCTTGGCGGAGTCGCCGCAGCAGGATACGGGATTTGCAAACATCGTATGGAAAAACGAATAGAAGATCGCCAAAAAGGAGAAATGGAGTCTTAATCATAGACTCCTAATCTTTTCAGTACGCAGGTGACCAGAAACTATGATATTCTATTATAGTGAAAAAATATAAGGAGAAAAGAATGAAACATTACTATATAATCGCTTTTACGGACAAATTTAAAGGACCGATCGTGAGATATCCTGTTCACTGTAAAAAACGTGATGCGGAAAACATGTTTAAGGAGTATTGTATCATAGCAATCTCTCGAATTTCTAAGCGACTCTATAAGGAAATAAAAAAATGAGTATTCACTTTGTTATTCTTTTAGTTTGTATCGCTATCGTTATTGGCTTCGGTTTTGGTATATTTATTGTTTCCATTTTACGCAATAAAAAAGAATCCGTCGGTAAGCTTCAAATAATAAAAGACGACGGGGAAGACAAGCCATACATTTTTTTGGAGGTAAGTAAACCGGATATTCTTCTATATAAATCTCGAAAATACGTTTTGTTGAAGGTGGAGCGTTTGCGATATCGTGAATCGAAAAATGGTTCAAAAAATAGCACTTCGCAAAAATAACAAGTGTCTATATGGAATAAAAATTTATATTTAAGGAGGTTCCACATGGACAAAAGTAACAAAGAAATGCTAAAAGGTGAAATCGCTTCGAATTTCGAAAAACTAAAAACTATAGAAATCGGAAGCAAAGAACACAAAGCGGCTACGGACGATTTGATTAAATTGTATCGTTTAGCTATCGACGAATCTAAAACGGAAAACGAAATCAGACTAAAACGAGTGGAAAGCAAAAATGCGAGTTCCCGTCAAGAACAAGAGTTGCAAATCAAAAGAGAGCAACTTGAGTTGGAAAGGGAATCGAAAACAAGAGCTTTGCTCGATTCGGAAAAAGAATTTCGCGAACGTAAAATCGATCGGTGGATTAAAATCGGTACGACGGTATTGGAAATCACGTTACCGTTGATGTTCTATGCTCATTGGATGAGAAAAGGTTTCAAGTTTGAAGAAACGGGGACGTTCACATCGACAACATTTCGAGGGCTGTTTAGCCATTTTAAACCGACAAAAAGGTAACAAAATTTATTCCGAAACTGAGGCAACGTAACAAGTTGTCTTAGTTTTTATAAAAAGGGTTATGCGATATCATTGTTCAAAACCACAATTTTATACGGCACGATACGGAAAAAAGTACATGTGTGATCATCCGGTTTATAATTTCTGCACACTATATATGATTCGCAACAAAGGATTGGCGGTAATTCAACAGAGATATGATGCGGAAACCAAGACAACATGGTGGACGGATATTGATGATTGGCTTATCGATATGATATATCTGCATGAAAAATTCAAGGATTATTTCGATAAATATTCGCGAGAAAAGGATGATAAGGAATTATACCCAACAGTAACACTACGACAAATTATGTGGAGTCTGAAAATGAAACCGTTAAAGCGAGAACGTTGGGAAACAACATTTGACCATCGTGATATTTAGCGAAAAAATCACGTCCCTTAATGAGAATATTAAAAATCAAAAGGAGTGTTTTTATGAAATTATTAAACCACATTATTTCTATGTTCAAAATTTCGGACATTAAAATTAAGAAAAAAGGTCAGAAACCATCCGTCGTAAAAGATGTTGTTTCGGATCCCGATTCGTTTAAGCTCGAAATGTATGTAGAGAATGGTGAAATCGTAGTAAAAATCAGAAAGAAAAACGAAGAAACGGAGTCTTAACCATAGACTCTTTTTCTTATATTCGCAAAATTTGCAATCGGTATTATGGAGAAGAGTATTATATTTCGGTTTCGATAAAAAGTCGAAATCTTATTATGCGATATGTAGCGTGAGACAAAAAATAGAATACGGCTTCTCTTATATTTTTTCTAAAAAAAGGAGTTAAAAAGAATGGTAAAAAAAGTATTTATCGACTATCCGTATAGCGGACTCGATGCAACGGTATCTTGGTTCATTCGAGATAGACTGAAAAAACTCGCAACGAAGATGTTCGGAACGATAGGCGTTGCTATTATTTTTAGCGATGACTGTGATGGTACTTTCGATTTGGACGGCGGATTACAACGTCTTGGCGAAGTCATTAAATTGATGGGGGAAGCAGATGTTGTCTTATTTAGCTCGGATTGGTACAAGGATAAAGACTGTAAAATCCGAATGAATATTTGCCAAAGATATGGCAAGCTGTTTGTCGTAGAAGGAGTAAATCATGGCGATGATTGAAAGCGTAAAGAATTTTTTCAGAAAAAACAGCTCTAAAATATTAGCTGTGATATCCTGTGGCGGCGTTGTTGTTACGGGATATTTTGCTGGTAAGGGTACATACGACGCCATCAAAGCTTTAAAAAGAAAAAATAAACCAGAAGATAGCAAGAAGAAAAAATTAAAAACTGTTTTGCCGTATTATATTCCGGCGATAGGATTCGGCATTTCTACTATTGCCAGTATTCTCGGACTTACAATGCTCGACAGTAAAAAGCAAAAAGCCCTAACAAGCGCGTATATGCTTTTGAGCAATTCGTATCAGGAGTATCGTAAAAAGATAAAAGATATTCACGGCAAAAATGCGGATTTGGCGGCTATAAGCAGTATAGCATCCGAAAATTTGCCAGAGGGTGAAATTCTGGAAAACAAAGAACTCTTTTACGATGCGTATTCGCAGAGATATTTTACTTCAACGATGTTGGATGTAACGTCGGCGATATATCATTACAATCGAAATTTTCAGCTTCGTGGTTATGCTGCATTAAACGAATTTTACGAATTCTTGGAGATAGACACAATCGAATGTGGGGATTATTTTGGGTTCAATGCAACGCAAATGCTTGAAGATGGTTTCCTTGGACCATGGATAGATATTTCGTTGCAACGCGCAAAAGATTGTAATGGTCGAGATTTTCACATTATAGTTTTCGATTGGTTTCCAATTCCGAATTACGAAAATTATGGCTATGAAGATTGGAATGGCAATGAACCGATAAACGAAGTAATAGAAGGGAGGGAATCGCAATGATAGTAATAAAACCTAAAGTAGAGATATTTACCGAATTAAACGGGGTAGATATTCTCAAACATATCGAAAGGTGCGGACGAGTTTGCTATAAAAGCGAAGGTAAAATAACGGAAAATAGTTATGGACCTTTCGTAAAAAGCATTATCGATCGCGGTCACGAAGCCGTATTGGAACACTTTTCCATTACAGTTAAATTCACCTGCGATCGCGGCGTTTCGCACGAAATTGTTCGCCATCGTTTAGCGTCTTACTGCCAAGAGTCTACAAGATATTGCAACTACGGTAAGGACGATTTCGGAAGTCAAATTACGGTAATAGAACCTTTATATTTAGAGCGCGGAAGCGAAAGTTATACCGCTTGGGAGAAGGCTTGCTGTTATGCCGAAATGCATTATTTTAATATGTTGAATTTCGGACATACCGCGCAGGAAGCTCGGGCTGTTTTGCCGAACAGTTTAAAAACAGAAATCGTAATGACGGCAAATTTACGGGAATGGAGACATTTCTTAAAATTGCGTTGCGCTACGTCTGCGCATCCTCAAATGCGCGAGGTTGCAAATATACTGAAAGAAAAATTCAAAGAATCCATTCCCATCATTTTCGACGATATACAATAAAAACGGAGGTATCCATTATGAAACTTTTCAACTTTATCAAAAATCTTACAAGGAGAAATAAAAAAATGAAAAACGACGTAGTCAATCATCCGGCGTACTACACGAACGGAAACATCGAAGTCATCGATTTTATCGAAGACAAAGGTTTGAATTTCCATAAAGGAAACGCAATCAAATACATCGTTCGTGCGGGGAAGAAAAATCCCGAGAAAGAAGTCGAAGATCTGCAAAAAGCGGTTTGGTATTTGAATCGCGAAATATTGCGTTTGCAGAGTAATCCTCGGCAAGAGTCCGATTCGCAGAAAAAACAAACACGTTAATGAAGGAGGTGATAGCACTATGACAAGTAAAGTTATTAAAATTTTGAGCATTGTGACGACGATAGCCGGTATTGCGGTATCGCTTGTATCGGATTACGTTCAAGGCAAAAAGCTCGACAATACGATAACCGAAAAAGTTACGGAAGCTGTTGCAAAAATCGGAAAGTAAAAAAGATTAAGAGTCTTAGCCATAGACTCTTTTTCTTTATATTTTTCGTAAGGAGGTGGTTTGTGATTGATGATAATACCATGACATTGATAATGCAAAGCATTCATGATTTTATCCATTGGCATTTACCGTCTCCAAACAGTAAATGTCAAAAACATGAATTTATGCAAAGATCATACGGTAGATGGGCTGTTGGGTTAGCGATAGATAGCTTGCTTGCCGATGACGAAGGAGACTGTATCGACGATATTGATATTTTAATCGATAAGTTATACCGTTTTCAGAGGATTAAATTCAATTATGCGTTTGCCGTCGCAATCAACACATTGAAATTCTTGGAAATCTGGCTTATGGATTACGGTCTGTCGGACAGATATTTTCACGAAGAAAAGGAGGTGCGGCTGCCAAAGTGGACTATGAAATTGAGCTGATTAAAAATTATATTAATCATAATCTTGATTTGGAGTCTGTTAAGACGTTGATTCCGTGGCAGCGTACCAAAGGCATTCATGCTGAGCGGTTGTTTTATGCTCGTTGGGCGGCGAATGAACTTCTTATCAGATGTATGACGATTGATTACAATTATTTTCCGGAAGATAGGATATTTATTGATGTTTTCGATATAATTGATGATTTCATTATGCAATTATTCTATTTTCAAACAATCAAACAATCTTTTATGTTTCGAATTGCAATCGAAACGTCTGAAGATATTAAAAAATATCTAAAAATTTTTTTATAGAAAGGAGTTAAAAAGAATGAAACTAATCAGACGAACGGAAGTTCAAGCCGATGGAACGGATATTCCCAACATCGGAGATCAACTCGTTATCGAGCTCGAAGGTCTGGGGCGCTTTACCGCGACCGCTCAAGGACACGATCAAGGCGGAACGTGGTTTATATTTGACGACTGCGTTGCTCGTCGAAAAATGAACGAGCGGTATACGAATATCGGCGGATACGAAAACAGCGATTTATCGAAATGGATTAAGGACGA
Source organism: uncultured Christensenellaceae bacterium (assembly GCA_910586905.1). Classification (GTDB taxonomy): domain Bacteria; phylum Bacillota; class Clostridia; order Christensenellales; family CAG-314; genus Fimimonas. The sequence goes on along the minus strand of CAJUIV010000029.1, from coordinate 8,120 downwards.
ATTGCTGAAAAAGTTCCCGGAAGAAATCAAAGTTCGCATTATGGAAATTTCGATTCCTACATACGGGCAAATTTTCGGGCACGACGAGTTTTATCAAAAATATATCGAGCCGGATGACGACGAACAATTTTTGTTGATGAAGGAACGGAAAAACGCTATCGCTTGCTACGACAATGAAACGGCGTGGTATTGGCTTAAAAATGCGACCAAACGATCCGTTTCTTCGGACTGCTTTGCCTGCGTCTACGGCTATGGCGTTGCGGGCTACGGCAGCGCGGGCTACGCTTGTGGGGTTCGTCCGGCTTTCCTATTCGTATAACATAGCGCCCCTTGTGGGCGATAAATAAAAATCTTAAAAGGAGAAGGCTCAGTAATGAATAATGGTTTGGCTAAGATGTTTTCGAGTTTGCGTACGTCGATTCGAAAACACAGTCCCGAAATTCTTACCGGTATAGGAATCGGCGGCATGATAACTTCCGTTATTTTTGCCGTAAGAGCAACACCGAAAGCTTTGGTTTTGCTCGAAGAAAAAAAGAAGGAAGCGCATACCGACAAACTTAAACGCACGGAAGTAATTAAAACCGCTTGGAAATGTTATATTCCGAGCATTGCGATCGGTGCAGTTTCGATTGGGTGTATAGTCGGCGGCAGTGCGGTAAGTACGAAACGTAATGCGGCTTTGGCGGCGGCATATTCGATTTCCGAATCGGCTCTTAAACTTTATCAAGAAAAAGTTATAGAGACAATAGGGGAAAAAGAGGAGCAAAAAGTGCGAGATGCCATTGCAAAAGAGCACATCGACAAGCATCCGGTTGTTTCAAAAGAAGTAATAATTACAGAAAAAGGAAACACGCTTTGTTACGATACGCTTAGCGGAAGATATTTCAAATCGGATATCGAGACCATTCGTAAAGCGGAAATCGAAATAAATCGAAAAATAATGAACACAATGTACGTTTCTCTTAACGAGTTTTACTATGAAATCGGACTAACCGGCACAAAAATAGGCGACGAACTCGGATGGGGAATGTATAATACCGGAATATTGAAATTATCTTTCAGTTCTCAACTTGCAAGCGACGATACGCCTTGTCTTGTACTCGATTACGAAAAACTTCCCGTATACGAGTACAACAAATAAACATCGCGAAAAAAACAAACATCTTAATGAGGAAACTCAAAAAATTATTTTTTATAAGGAGAAATACCATGAACAACGAAATCGTAAAACAAGAGGCAGTGGAAAGCATTGCGGAAACCGGAAAATCTTCCGGGTCGAGAAAAGTCGTAAAGACCGTGGGGATCATAGGCGTTTGCGCCGGACTTGCATTTGTAGTATGCAAAATCGGCAAAAAGCTTATAACCAAAGTCAAAGCGAAGAAAAACAAGACCCAAGAGAATAACGCGGCGAAGCAGGATGCGGTTCCCGACGACATGTTTGAGGATTTGGGCGAGCTTGAGTAAAAAACTTGCAAAATAATCAAACGAGTTCAAGAAGAAGAGAAGGTGCTAATTATACAGTGCTTTCTCTTTTTTCTATTTTATAGGAGAAAAGTTATGGAACAGCAAAAAGATCTTTACAGTTACAGCGGAGCCGTATACTATTTCGATACGCTTATTTGCAGAAATTGGGAGGGAACTACATATGCTGTTTCCGAAAAGAAAGCTCGCAATAATTTAGCGTATCAATTTAAAACCAAGAACGGCTATGTCGGTTCTGTAAGAATAACTTTACCCGACAAAGTGATTAGAGTTGTTGGTTGAAAGGAGAAAAAATGGACGACAAACAAAAAACAAACTATGGCTCGAATTCGTTTAAATCAAGACAAGATTCTTCCACATCTTTGCCGGCAAAAGTGCCTGAAAAAAAGGTGGAACGAGTTGTCAGTGGAGATGTAAAAGTAAAAAAGAAAGGCTTTTTATCCAAAGTCAAAGAATCTCTCGTGTCCGACGATAGTTCGAGCGTCAAATCCTATGTTGTAAACGACGTGTTGATTCCCTCGTTCAAAAAGGCGATTTCCGATGTCATTACGAACGGAATAGATATCATTTTGTACGGCGAAGCGCGGCATACCACTAAAAACAACGCAAATTCGCGAATATCATATTCGAGTTATTATAATCGCGGTAACGAACCGCGTTATGAACAACGACGTTCGAATTATATTTGCGACGATATTGTGGTTCCATCCAGAGCAGAAGCAGAAAAAGTTCTTGACGTTCTATGTGAAGCAATAAGCCAATATGGGATTGCAAGCGTTGCGGATTTTTACGATGCTGTAGGAATAACGTCAAATCAATATACCGATTACAATTACGGTTGGACAAATTTGTCGGCGGCCAAAACAGTGCCGGTTCGAGATGGTTGGGTAATCGTATTACCTCAGCCGATGCCAATCAATAATTAAAAAGGAGCATTATAACAATGAAAAAAGATATTTTCGGAAATCTTAAAAATTTGGGAAATAAAATAAAACTCGGAGTAAAAAAACATTCACCCGAAATTCTCATATCCGCGGGCGTCGTCGGCGTGGTTATAAGTACGGTTATGGCTTGCGTTTCCACGGGAAAGGCGAAGAAAATCGTGGATGCCGGCAAAAAACAAATCGCCGATATTCACAAGCTCGAAAAAACGAATCCCGAAGAATACGCGGAACGTAAAAAAAAAGAACTTACCGCGGTGTATTTTCGAACGGGGTTTAAGCTTGTAAAAACTTATGCGCCGTCGGTTGTTCTCGGTGTACTTTCGCTCACGAGCATTATATCGTCGAATAACATACTTCGTAAAAGAAATATGGCTTTGGCGGCGGCATATACGGCGGTCGATAACGGATTCAAAAGATATCGCGCAAACGTTGTAGAGCGTTTCGGAGAAGACGTGGACAAAGAACTTAAATACGGGATAAAAACGGAAAAAGTAACCGAAGAAACCGTGGATCCCGAAACCGGTAAAAAAATAAAAGTAAAAAAAGAGATTAAAGTTGCCAATCTCGGACCGGATGGTTATAGCGAGTACGCACGTTTCTTCGATAAAACCTGTAAAGGTTGGACAAACGACGTCGACTATAACCTTATGACGTTAAAGGGTTGGGAAAGCTTTGCGAACGATAAACTTCGGGTCGACGGATATTTATTCCTTAACGATGTTTATGATTTGCTTGGGATTCCAAAATCTAAAGCAGGTCAAGTGGTAGGGTGGATATACGATAAAAACAACAATACCGACGGCGATAATTATGTAAGTTTCGGCCTTGTCGAAGCGTATATGAAGAATCCCGACGAAGACGCATTCGAGCAAGGTATAATTCTCGATTTTAACGTCGACGGATATATTATGGATAAAGCATCGCTTGAAAACTAAAAAAGGAGGATAAGATTATGCGTTTCATATCGTATGCATTGGCGGCGTTGTCCGGCATTTGCTTTTTCGGCGGAATAGCCGTTTTCAGTAACGGGAGGGCATAAGCCATGATAGAAGTTTTGGATAATGCATTAACCGCAGTGGATGATATTCTCGATACGAAGAGAAAACGTCATATCATAGGCGGAATATTGCTCAGTTTATCGGCGCTTTTCGGAGGATTGGCGCTTACCATAATGACAATCAAGGAGGATAAAATTTATGAATAATATCGTAAAGACTGGACTCAGCTTTATATTCGGTGCTGTATGCGGCGGAATCGTAGCCTACGAAATATCCAAACGGAAGTTTTCCGAAAGGCTCGAGACGGAATTAGCAAAAGCAAGAGAGATGTATCATCCAGTCGAAAAGAGAAAAATAAGCATCGATCCCGAATGCAAAAAAGAATCTTTTGTCGCGGAAGAATCGGACAAAGAGGAAAAAGAAAAAAGGGCGGCGGAAGAAAAAGAATATAAAAATTATTCTTCTTTCTACAAAGCCGAATCCGAAGAAACCGTTGTTCCCGAGTCGGATATTCCCAAAGTTCCGAAACCGTATGTAATTACGCCGGAGGATTACGGTTCGATGGGATATAACGAGGTGAGTTTAACGTATTATGCGGACGGCATGTTGACCGAGGAGGGGAAAAAGAAACGTCTTTCGATTAAAAACACGATCGGCGAAGAAAACATTAAGCATTTTGGCGAATACTCGCAAGACGCGCTGTATGTTCGAAACGAAGAAAAGGAAATCGATTACGAAGTCCTAAAAGACGAAAGAGTATATTCCGACGTTTTTCCGAATAACACCGGAGACAAGAAGGAGTAGATAAATGACAGAATACAATTTGCGTAATCAATATTTCGATTGGTTATGCAAACTCGTGGATGATAGACAGCATACCGGAGAGTATTCATATCAAAAACTATTTGTATATTTGCACAACACCGATTTCAGATACACGATTGCCATGGACGGTAATCGCGATGAAGATGGTATCGATTTAAGATATCGCTTCGGAAATGTAAACAATTACGAGCCAGCTCTAATAGCTTCCGTTCTTGACGTCAGACCTTGCAGCGTACTCGAAATGATGTGCGCTTTGGCTGTGCGTTGCGAAGAAACGATTATGAATAATCCCGATGACGATAGCGGATTCGGAAAATGGTTTTGGCTTATGATTAAAAATCTCGGTTTGGAGCCTATGGATGATTGGCGGTACGACGAATCTTATGTATCGTTTGTCGTCGATAGGTTCCTTAATCGGGATTATAATCGTAATGGCGAAGGCGGCTTGTTTGTTTTACATAACGCGAGAGAAGATATGCGTAATGTTGAAATTTGGTGTCAAATGTGCTGGTATCTCGATCAATATCTAAGGATGTAAATACGGGGAAAATAAGCAAATGGTTTTCGGTTGCTGTAAATATCGATGAGTTTGTATGCGTATCGATATTTTAAAAGTAATGTATTGGCTTATCGAAGTCGATTAAAATCTTTAAGGAGGTAACGGTTCCGAATAGATATTTTTACAATATTCGGAATGAAAATCAGATGCTGGATTTTTTAATGATTTCTACACGCAGCACAAAACGCGGTGTAATAGAGATCTATCCCAAATTTATTATTAAGAAAAGTTCCGACTTGATGATTCGCGGCGGAGACTTTTATGCAATATGGATAGAAGAAAAGGGACTGTGGTCTACGGACGAAGAAGATGCGATTAACCTGATCGATAGGGAATTGGATTTATATTATGAAAAACATAAAGGTTCGTTTGAATCGCAGGCTAAAGTAATGCATATGTGGGATGCCGAAAGCGGGGTTATCGATGCTTGGCATAAGTATTGTCAAAAGCAGATGCGAGATTCTTTTCACATGCTGGACGAAAAAATTATATTCTCGAATTACGAAACAGCCAAAAAAGATTACGCGAGTAAAAAATTGCCTTATCCGTTGGATGGTTGCGATACGCCGGCTTACGATAAGATTATGTCAACTTTATATTCCGAAGAGGAACGTAAAAAAATCGAGTGGGCAATAGGTTCTATAGTCTCGGGAGATTCCAAAAAGATACAAAAGTTTATAGTGTTATATGGTGCGCCGGGAACGGGTAAATCCACGATACTTGATATTATACAGCAGTTATTCGACGGGTATTACTCGGTATTCGATGCAAAGGCATTAGGTTCAACAAGTAATTCGTTTGCCTTGGAAGCATTTAAGCATAATCCGCTGGTTGCGATACAACATGATGGCGATTTATCTAAAATCGAAGATAATTCTCGATTAAATAGCTTGGTTTCTCACGAGCTGATGACCGTTAACGAAAAATTCAAATCGACATACTCCAATAGGTTCAAATGTTTCTTATTTATGGGGACGAATAAACCTGTAAAAATTACGGACGCCAAATCGGGGTTAATGCGAAGACTTATCGACGTTTCTCCGACGGGTAATAAACTTGAATTGAAAGAATACAAAACTCTTGTGAGTCAAATAAAATTCGAGTTAGGCGGAATCGCTTTGCATTGCAGAGATTTATATTTAAGCGAACCGGGTATGTACGACGATTATGTTCCTATCGCGATGATGGGCGCATCTAACGATTTTTATAACTATATGTTGGATTCGTACTTTATATTTTCAAAAGAAGACGGAACAACATTAAAAGCCGCTTGGGAGATGTACAAAAATTATTGCGAGGAAGCCAAAGTCGGATATCCGATGCCGCAAAGACTATTTAAGGAGGAACTGAAAAATTATTTTGAAGAATACAAAGAACGTTACAGTACCGAAGACGGAAGTCGAGTAAGAAGTTATTATTCGGGATTCAAAACGGACAAGTTCCAAGAAAAGAAGACCGTTATAAAAAAGAAAAATATGTCTTGGCTTGATTTAAAAGAGCAAGGCTCTGTATTTGATGAGTTTTGTTGCGATTGTCCGGCTCAATATGCTACTGCAGACGAAACGCCTATTAAAGCGTGGGGTGAAGTCAGAACTACGCTTGAAGGTATAAACACTTCGAGATTGCATTATGTTAAAGTTCCTGTCAATCATATTGTAATAGACTTTGATATCATTGATGAGAATGGTAACAAAAATTTCGAAGCTAATAAAGCGGCGGCGGAAAAATGGCCGAAAACATATGCGGAAGTCAGTAAGGGTGGACAAGGGATACATCTTCATTATATTTACACGGGAGACGTTTCCAAACTAAGCCGAATTTACGATGAGCATATCGAGGTCAAGATATTTAACGGCGGAAGTTCTCTTCGGAGAAAACTGACCTTGTGTAACAACTTGCCTATTGCATCCATAAGCTCAGGGTTGCCGTTGAAAGGAGAAAACAGAATGGTTAATTTCGATGCTATAAAAAATGAAAAAAGCATACGCACGTTGATACAAAAAAATTTGAATAAGGAAATTCATGCGGCTACAAAGCCGAGTATTGACTTTATTTACAAAATTCTCGACGATGCGTATACACAAAACATTAAATACGATGTTACCGATATGCGGAATGCTATATTGGCTTTTGCCGCGAATAGTTCGCATCAATCGGAATATTGTATCAAACTGGTCAACAAAATGAAGTTCAAATCCGACGAACAATCGGAAGCACAGGAAAGCACCGATGACAGAATAGTGTTTTATGACGTCGAGGTTTTTCCGAATCTTTTTCTTGTGAATTATAAAATGCGAGGAAAAGATAATCCGGTTGTTCGAATGATAAATCCGTCTCCGTCCGAGATAGAAGAATTGATAAGATTTAAACTTGTCGGATTCAACTGCAGACGATACGATAATCATATGCTGTATGCGCGGTTAATGGGGTATACTTGCGAACAGTTGTTCCGTTTATCTCAAAAAATTATAGACGGGAAAGGCAATCAGCGCGGCGAAGGAATGTTCGGCGAAGCATATAACATCTCTTATACTGATATTTATGACTTTGCTTCCGCCGGAAATAAAAAGAGTTTGAAAAAACTTGAAATCGAGATGGGTATACACCATCAAGAACTCGGTTTGCCGTGGGACCAACCTGTTCCCGAAAATATGTGGATTCGCGTAGCAGAGTATTGCGATAATGATGTTTTGGCAACGGAAGCTGCATTTGATTATTTATCGGCAGATTGGACGGCACGTCAGATTCTGGCGGATTTGGCAGGGATGACCGTAAACGACACCACGAACAGTTTGACAACAAGAATTATATTTGGCAAAGAGCGGAAACCGCAGTCCGAATTTAATTATCGCGATTTAGGAAAACCCGTAAAAGAACTCGATCCCGATACCAAAGAATTTTTGGAGCAGACCTGTCCGGAGATGATGCGCGAACCACACGGAGAAGAACGAAGTTTGTTGCCGTATTTTCCCGGATACAAATTCGATTCGGGAACTTCCATATATCACGGAGAAGAAGTTGGTGAAGGCGGTTATGTTTATGCTGAGCCGGGTATGTATACAAATGTTGCATTGCTCGACGTTGCGTCGATGCATCCGCACAGTGCGATTGCGGAATGTCTTTTCGGTCCGAGATTTACAAAAGCCTTTCGTGAAATAGTGGAGGGTCGTGTAAGTATCAAACACGAAGCGTGGGACGAAGTAAATAAGATGCTCGATGGTAAACTTACGCCGTATATTCAAAAGGTTATTAACGGTGAGTTAACATCGAAGCAACTTGCCGACGCATTAAAAACCGCAATCAATTCGGTAT
>CAJUIV010000028.1 GCA_910586905.1 uncultured Christensenellaceae bacterium | reverse complement strand
ATTATTGCGACTAATTTTTTCATCGTTAATTCTCCTAGTTAAATTACTGTTTATCGTAAAGTCATTATAGCACAAGAAATGAAAGAACACAACCGATTGAATTTTGCGAGATATGCAAAACTTATCTATATCTCACTAGGCTACTCGTAGCCTAGTTCGTCCACGCGTTATAATTATCAGAAAAGGCGTGGCTTCACGCCATGCCTAATTATCTTTCACCTGCGGCTTACATATTTTTCCCTATTGGAATTACGGTAAAAGCGCGTTCATTTTTATTTTAGTTCAATAAACTTTTATTACTGCTTTTCTACCGGCGTTACAACTACTCTGCAATCGGTGCAATAGAAAGAAGTTACCTTTTGCATTTTCCAAATTGGGACGTCCGTCAAATTCACTCCGGTTTTAGTCTTACTAAAAATAGTAACCGGCACCTTATCGCTTTCTGGTATCCACATCAACGCCATTTTAGCGGCGGGGATATACCCTTTTTTCATTTCTTTTCCGCAGTACGGACATATCATAAAAGTATCTCCTAATCTTAAGTAAACGACGTACGCATAAACAAATGAGAGCTTAAAGACGTTTTATGCGTCCTTTTTAAATAATACGTCGAAATCCACGCCGCAAAACACTTTACCGTTAATACGTTAACAGCGTTACTCTGTTATCGGCGACGGTGAACGGGATTTCCACTCTATCGTGTTCTCCGGAACGGGAAAAATAGTAATTTTGATTTTCTTCGGAATAATAAACTGCAATTACGTCGAACTGTAAATAACCCTTAGAGAACTCAAACAAGTTTGCCGGCACGTTCAATGTTTCCTTGTGAGCAAATATTTTGCCTCTTAACATTTTTACTACGACCTTGTAGTCTGCCGTATTGAATTCTTCTACGCTTACTTCTTTAATAAAACGGTATCCGTCAACGTTTTTGTAATCGTCGCAATCACTTTCTAAAAACGTTTCCAAGCCGTGATACTCGCGAACGGATAAATAAAGAGCTATACAAACGGGAACGTCGTAATTTTTCAAAGAATACCGATAGTATTCGTTGCCGCCCGTCGAATCTCCCCAACCGTACGCAAAATCCAAGGAAACGTCAGCGACATCGAATTGCGTACAATCGCTTTCGGCGGCGCATAAAAACGCCGTCATTATATAGTTTTGATATCCGAAACCGACGTTGAAAGCCCTTTTACTGCCGTTACCGCAACCGGAAAAAGCGCACGCAGAAAACGTAACGATGGTTATAAAAAGCAAAATTAGGGCAATTTTCTTTTTCATAATAACATTATACTTCAAAAAAACGCCAATATCAATAGTTTACTGAAAATAAGAGTCGGGTTTTGTATCCGCGTAAAAGCTACAATCTGCCGGTAAAAAGCCTCGAATCAAACTTACTGAAAAATAGCATATGAGTTATACAGTTAAGGTATCGGAAAAATACGGTTCCAGTCTAAGTCCGGATTAAAATCATCCTCATTTAAACTTTCTTTGGACTTGCACCACGCCCCGAAAAAATCCTCCGTCATTCCTTCAGTCATTGTAAAAATAACCGAGGTCGGAAACTTTATTTTACGATTTATATAGTCGATTCGATAAAAATCTTCTGAGTCTACACGCTCGAATTTGTCTCCGGTTATTTCGACACTATCATATTTATATGACTTTTGAATAATCTCTTGATCAAAACTCATCCACGATGTTTCCGTTTTATTCGGTAACTTATCAATATCTACGAATTTTCTTTCATAAACTTCTTGAATTTTATATGAACTCAATTCCGTAAGCTCTGCCAATAAACCGCAAATATCTACCGTTTGTTCATATTTAATTTCATTTAAAATACCTGACGCTGGAAACTTATACGAAAATAATTCTCTTTGACTTTTGAGATAATTTAATAACAACTGTACTTCCTCACCCAAATTTTTGTCAAAATGATTTTTTATTAAATCAGGAACAAGATTTAACACCTTACTATGATTTATTGTAATCAGTTTTTCCAAATCATCCGTTTGTTCAAAAGGCGATGCGTAAAGAAAGCCTCTCGCTGAAGACAGAGCAGCATAATATAGAAGATATGGGACGGTTACCAACACGTTTTTGTTTATACAATACTCTGCATTATTCAATAAAAGCGTAGATGCCATTACCATTTTGGCGGCAAAGTACGACCTAAAAACCCACTCCGTATTTATTCTTGAATTCATGCGTAAGCATCCGTTTTCATCTTTGCATAATAAAAGAAACTTATTATAATTATCGTCGCTAAACTTTTTTACTTGTTTTTGTTTTATATTGTATTTTTCAAAATAGTAGAAATCAAACATCGGATGTTGTTCGTATCGCATTATATTCTCCTCCAAATAAAAAGTATTATAATTCGAATATCTAAAACCGAACTCTCGGAAATTTAAAAAAGTTCGACTTTTACCGGTAACTCTAAGTATATAAGTCCCGAGAAAAGCGAAAAGAACGCTTGCTCGGCGAGCGATACGTAATTCGGCTGTCCTTCTTTGACGAACTATGGCAGGCGAAGCATAGGGAAGTATAGAAAAAGAGGCACGCGCCTATTGCGTTCCTCTTTTCTGTGCGGCTCAAAAGCGAGCCTGTTTTTGGTGACTCTAAGGGGATTCGAACCCCTGTTATCGGCGTGAGAGGCCAACGTACTAACCACTATACGATAGAGCCATATTAAGTTTTGTTTGTAATGAGAGGCGGGAATTTGGGGACGATTGGCTTGCCCTCAATATACAGCGGTTTCCCGCGTTTTTTGCGCACTTATACGAAAAACCATTCTACCCTACTTTCCGGAAACGGATAAGTTACAGTATACAAAAGTGATCCGAACCCCTGTTATACGAGGGACAAGCCCTCGTGAAGACGACCTGAGAGGTCAACGTATTAACCGCTATACTATCAAGCCGTATTTATTTTGCTTTGTAAGTTTAGCATACTAACGTAAAATATGCAACTGTTTATTGCAAATCGGACGAGTAAAGTTTTTCACCGAAATTTGAAAATTCGTTTTTTTATGCGTTAAAATACAAAGTTTTAAAAATAAATTCGTTTACAAAAACACGAAAAAGTACTCTTACGGTTACGACGCATTAAAAACCTTTATCTACCGGTTAGCGGAATCTGCCTGACGATATTATATAACACACACGGATTATAAATTCTACTAATGCAGAATTAGTTGTGTGATGTGTTATATAATAACAAGTAATATATTATATATAACTCAATTAGTCCTTGACTTTGACGCCGTAAAAGTTTATAATATTTTTGTATGTGGCTTGTCGATAAAAACAAGCCGCGAAATAAATTTTTACAATTATATTTTGGAGGAAAAAATATGGCAAAGAGAACTATTGACGGTAACACCGCCGCGTCTCACGTAGCGTACGCGTTTAGCGACGTTGCGGCTATCTACCCCATCACCCCTTCGTCTCCGATGGCGGAAGTCGCCGACGAATGGTCCGCCGGCGGAAGAAAAAACCTATTCGGGCAAACCGTTAAAATTGCGGAAATGCAATCGGAAGCGGGAGCCGCGGGAGCCGTACACGGCAGCCTTGCAGCGGGCGCTTTAACAAGCACGTTCACGGCTAGTCAGGGATTACTTTTGATGATTCCCAATATGTACAAAATTTCCGGCGAACTGCTGCCCTGCGTATTCCACGTTTCGGCAAGAGCATTGGCTGCGCACGCTTTAAACATTTTCGGAGATCACTCCGACGTTATGGCTTGCCGCCAAACAGGTTTTGCAATGCTTTCCAGCAACTCCGTACAAGAAGCGATGGATTTGGCGCTTGTAGCTCACCTTTCCACGCTCGAAGCAAAAGTTCCTTTCCTGCACTTCTTCGACGGTTTCAGAACCAGCCACGAAGTAAGCAAAATCGACGAAATCGAATACTCCGATATGGCAAAACTGTTGGATATGAAATACGTCGAAGATTTCCGTTCGAGAGCTTTGAACCCCGAACATCCTCAACAACAAGGTACGGCTCAAAACCCCGATATTTACTTCCAAAACAGAGAAGCGGCAAACAAGTACTATCTTGCAGTCCCCTCTATAGTTGAAAAATATATGGCTAAAGTTTCCGAACTGACGGGCAGAAACTACCATTTGTTCGACTACGTCGGAGCAAAAGACGCTGATAAAGTTATAGTTATTATGGGCAGCGGCGCCGAAGCCGTTGAAGAAACCGTCGACTACTTGACGTCCAAAGGCGAAAAAGTCGGCGTACTTAAAGTACGTTTGTACCGCCCGTTCTCGGCTAGTCATTTCGTTGCGGCTCTTCCCAAAACGGTTAAAAAGATTGCCGTACTCGACAGAACGAAAGAACCCGGTTCTCTCGGCGAACCTTTGTACTTAGACGTAGTCGCCGCTCTTGCAGAACTTGGCAGAAAAGCCGAAGTCGTAGGCGGAAGATACGGACTCGGAAGCAAAGAATTTACTCCTTCGATGATTCTTTCGATTTACCGCAACCTCGACGGCGCAAAGAAAAACCACTTTACGGTTGGCATCAACGACGACGTAACGTCCACTTCTCTTCCCGTAACGGAAATGATAGACGTAGCTCCCCAAGGCACTACGCGCTGTAAGTTTTACGGACTGGGCAGCGACGGTACCGTCGGCGCGAACAAAAACAGCATAAAAATCATAGGCGACCACACCGATTTGTACGCCCAGGGATATTTCGAATACGACAGCAAAAAGAGCGGCGGACTTACCGTTTCTCACTTACGTTTCGGTAAAAACCCCATCAAATCGAGCTATCTTATCGACCAAGCGGAATTCATTGCCTGCCATAACCCCAGTTACGTTACGCGTTACGACGTTTTGGCGGACGCTAAAGACGGCGGTACGTTCCTGTTGAACTGCGCTTGGACGGACGCAGAATTAGAAAACGAACTGCCCGCGCATATGAAAAACCAAATCGCCAAAAAGCATTTAAAGTTCTACACCATTGACGGACTTCATATCGCTATCAAAGCGGGTTCGGCTAAATCTACCAACATGGTAATGCAAGCGGCGTTCTTTAAACTTGCGGATATCATTCCTTACGCGCAAGCGGAAGAATATATGAAAGCCGCAGTCGTTAAATCTTACGGCAAAAAAGGTCAAAAGGTGGTAGAAGCCAACTGGGCAGCTATCGACGGCGCTATTGCCGGACTGCACGAAGTTAACGTTCCCGCAGGCTGGGCAACGACAAAAGATGGCGCTGCGCTTCCCGAAAAGAGCGAATCGGAATATTACGAAAACTTCGTACGTCCCATAGTAGAACAAAAGGGCAACGCTCTCCCCGTATCGGCGTTCGACGAAGCGGGCGTAGTTCCAGTAGGAACCACTCAATACGAAAAGCGCGGCATCGCCGTTAACGTTCCCGAGTGGCAGATAGACAAATGTATCCAATGTAACCAATGCTCGATGGTATGCCCTCACGCGGCTATCCGCCCCGTATTGCTTGACGAAAACGAACAAGTTCCCGACGGTTTTGCAACCAAACCCGCAATAGGACAAAAAGGCGCGAAATTCCGTATACAGGTCAGTCCTCTCGATTGTACCGGCTGCGGCGTTTGCGCGAACGCCTGCCCCGCCAAGGAAAAGGCTCTCGTTATGAAACCCGCGGAAGAACAAATCGCAAAAGAAAAAGAAAATCACAAGTTCTCCACCAACGTAGAACAAGTTGCCAGTCCGTTGAGCGTTGCAACCGTTAAGGGAAGTCAATTCAAACAACCGTTGTTCGAGTTCTCCGGCGCGTGCGCGGGATGCGGCGAAACTCCTTACGTAAAACTCGTTACGCAGCTGTTCGGCGACAGAATGATTGTAGCTAACGCTACGGGCTGCTCCTCCATTTACGGAGGCTCCGCTCCGACTTGCCCGTACACCACCAACAAAGAAGGCCACGGTCCCGCTTGGGCTAACAGCTTGTTCGAAGACAACGCGGAATTCGGTTACGGTATGAATCTTGCGTATACGCAAAGAAGAACTCGTTTGGTAGAAGAATTGACCGCTTTGAAAGACTTGTGGGCAGATTACCCCGAAGACATTGCAGTCATAGACGAATGGCTAAATAATAAAGACGACGCAAAAGGAAGCGAAACAGCGGCAAAAAAACTTGTTGCGGCTCTTGAAAAACACCAAGGCTGCCCCTCTTGCGGACCTACGGTTAAAAAAGTACTTTCCGAAAAAGACTGCCTTGTTAAAAAATCCGTATGGATTTTCGGCGGCGACGGCTGGGCTTACGACATCGGTTACGGCGGACTCGACCACGTTTTGGCGAGCGGCGAAGACGTAAACGTTTTGGTACTGGATACCGAAGTTTACTCCAACACCGGCGGTCAAGCAAGCAAATCGTCTCCCACGGGCGCGGTTGCTAAATTTGCCGCGGCAGGAAAACGCGTAAAGAAAAAGGACCTCGGTATGATGGCAATGAGCTACGGTTACGTTTACGTCGCTCAAGTAGGTATGGGTGCAAACCAAGCACAGCTTGTCAAAGCGCTTACCGAAGCGGAAGCATACCACGGACCTTCGCTCGTTATCGCGTACGCGCCCTGTATTAACCACGGTATAAATATGGGTAATTCTCAAATAGAAATCAAAAAAGCGGTCGACTGCGGATACTGGCAGCTTTACCGTTACAATCCCGATTTAATCGAGCAAGGCAAAAATCCGTTTACTCTCGACAGTAAAGAACCTACGGGCGATTACCAAGAATTCATTAAAGGCGAAACAAGATACGCTTCTCTCGCAAAAACGAAACCCGAGATTGCTGAAACGCTGTTTGCCAAATCCGAAAAAGACGCAAAGCAAAGACTTGAAAAATACAAGAATCTTGCAAATAAATAGTATCTTAAAAAGCAAATTAAGCCGTTCCGTTTAGGAGCGGCTTTTTTTGCAAAATCAACTGTCGGCAAATAATATTTCATCAAACGTTTATATATCGTTTGATTTATTTCAGCTTGTATGATAAAAAACGTTTAAATTATAAATTACGTTTTATCGGCAAAAACACACGTTACTAAAACGATTGAAAAAAGTCCCCGTAGAATTATCGGTAAGCCAAGCCACGGCAAAACGGAGAGTATCCAATACTGTGCGCAAGACAAATTTAAAGCTACTCTATCATTAAAAATACCGAAAGCGTCTTATTCGGTTTATCGTTCCGCTAATACCGATTTAACGGAAAGAGCAATTCCCGAATATAAATAGCTCGTTTTTATCAAATATTGAAAATATCCATACAGAGTTTAAAACCCAAACGTAACCCTTCACAGAAACAGACGCTTTCGTATTCGATGTGATTTTTGTTGGTAAAACTTTCCACATCCAAATACTTTTGAAACAACTCCTCATCGTTTATAATTTCGGCTGTAAATTGACGTTCAACTTCGCTGAGCTTATCGCACGATTTTTTATACGATTCCGTCATAGTAAATTTATCTATAAGTTCTTTTAATATGATTTCCACGATTATTGAATTTTTTTCCATATTCTTATCCTTTATATTTGATTAACCATTTTATGTTGCAATAATACAAATTATAGCAACATTTTATGTTGCAGTTAATGTAATTTGCAACACTTTGTGTTACTTTAATTTTATAATACTAGATAGGAATAAAAAAATATTTATGGAAGTAAAAAAATCCGTAGGACAACGTTTATCTCTTGCGAGAAAAGCCGCAGGCTATACACAAGAACAAACTGCTACTAAATTGCGTATGCTGCGTCAGGCTTACGCCAGATACGAAAACGGTATTTTCGAACTGAATTACGAACAAATGATTACGCTCTGCAAATTGTTCGACTGTTCCAGCGATTACCTGTTGGGACTGTCCGAATTATAATTAAAATCAGCTTTAAATATTTTTGTAATGACCGATTATAGCTTTTTATAACGCTGTTACATTCAATCTGTCGTTACGTAATACTAACCTTACGTAATCGTAATAAAAAATCGGATGCGCACAAACTGCAAGCATCCGAAACTTATAGTTTATAACAAAAATTCAGATTACGTTAAATACGTCTTTTATATTCTGTCAATCTTTATTTTTTACGGGATGATAGTTGATTCGTATTTCGGTAAACGCTTTATATTTGCGTCTGTCTCGAAGTATTTTACGTCGTTCGATAAAAAACTGGTCTACCGCTTCCCAAACGAAAACCCAAGCGAAAATATCTACGATTTCCGTCCATATCGCGTTGTCGAAAAACTTATCGAAAAGCAGCATAGCGACAAGCCCCACGATGCCTATAACGGTAAATACGACGGATACTATAAGATTGCGTTTTAACGACAATTCCGTGCCGCTGAGTTTTAGATTAAAAAAGTTACGAATAGCATTTTCGTAAACGATTTTTTCGCCGTCGTCGATACATCCGCTATAAACGTTAAGCTCTATTTTCTGTTTTGGAAGAAACTTCGCCGCGCCGTTTTCCAAAAACTCCGCCACTTCGCCGGAAACCACCGGTTCGTCCGTAGGAGAATACGGCGACAAAAAATCCGTATCGTCGCGCACGGTCATATTTATAGAATAAATAGGTTCGATTTGCTTTTTCATCCGTTCACCTCAATTTACAATAATATTCGCATATTAAAGTCAAAAATATACTGTCATAAAAACGCCGTTTTGTTTTTCCGTCAAGATGGATTCTGCGAATATTTATCTGTTTTATACGGAAATTTTGACGCATGTAAAAGTTTTATCGTACAATAACTCATAATGAACGTCAAGTTCGTTTAGCGAAGTCGCTACGTCCCTTTCTATTATCGCTTTGTCGATGGAAAACGAACTTATCACGCAAACTGCGCCGCCTTGTTTTGCTACGCGTAAACATTCCGACAAAATACGATCAAGTTTGTCTTTTATGTGATATGCGGCATTGTAAATAACAACCGTATCGAACGAACTGTCGGCAAAAGACATTTGCGCTGCGTCCATTAAGCTAAACTTTACGTTAAGACGTTTGCCTACTTCCGGATTAAGCCGGAAATCAACCAAATCTATACAGTTAACCGTCCGAGCAACGGAAGACAATGTTACAGACAAATCAGCGCTGCCGCACGCCACTTCCAACACGTCTTTATCTATTACGCAATCCTCGAGCACGTCCAACGCCTTTTCAGTAATACTCACTATACTACACCTTTAAATTCTTATAACTATACTGGTACCGTCGGAGGCGTTTACTTCCACAAGGTTGAAGTGTCCGTTGTTCTTGATTACCGTTTTAAGACAGCCGTAAAGCTGTTTGAGCAGTTTGTGATTTACGTAATCGGGCGAGATTACGGGCGTTTTTCCTTCTTCCGCCTTGCTTTCTATACCTTTACGGATAATTTTGACAGCCAAACGGCTTTTAAGCAGCGAATTGGGAACCGCCAAGTTTATACGTTTTAATCCGCGCTTTTCTCGGCGGTCTTTGCCTATTTTCACTTTGATTTTCATCTACTCTACCCAGACTTCCACAAAGTCGCCGTCTTTACTTTCTACTTCTACCATCTTTCCTACGACACCCTGTTCTATGAGCGAAAAAATCTGTTTAAAATCGACGTTGTTCAAAACGTCCTTTCCTTGAATTTGCGGCATATCCGCGCCGCTGTCCAAAAACGCTTTAGCGAGCGCGAGAGGGATATTTACTTTGACTTTGTCCCCGTCCTTGCTGAGTACGTTGATACGGAAAAACATATTATTTATATCTTTGCGCTTTTGTTCCGGCAAAAAAGACGTTTCCGCCCTTTTGCCCAAAAGCTCGTTTAGAGTTACGCCCAAGATATCCGATAATTCGGCAAGAGCCGAAATATCGGGAGCTGAAATATCGTTTTCCCATTTGGAAACTGCTTGCGAGGTAATGTTAAGTTTAACGGCTACGTCTTCCTGCGTTAGACATGCGTTTTTGCGAAATCTCTGACCGAATGTTTCTTGCATAATTATTTTCTCCTTTTATACGAATATAAACCGCGTCAAAGTTGTTCGCGACCAACGCATACGCACGTTTACGCATACATCATACTGCATTCCGTCATAAATTAACAGCGACTGTCCGTTTAGTTTACGGCATTTTTTACAACCGCAGGTTGATTTTTCACTCAACCGTTTGGATAGTTGCCGTTATTTTGCGGTTTTATAGCTGCTATTAAAATTATCCGTAACGGTAAGAACGCCGTAATTGACAGCTTTAACTCCCACTTCTATCACCGTTACGCCCTTTTCCATTTTATTACCGTTCTCGTCCTTCCATAGGTCGGCGTTGTACAGTACTTTATCCGACAGCCCCAGCCATTTTGTCAGGAAAAATTCTTTATCAAAAAACGGATAGGTATGATAGCCGCAGCATAAGCCGTAACCCAAGTAAACGCCGTCGTAATATCCTTTTAAATTGTTTACGTGGTCGTGGCCGCAAAACAGCGCTCGGGTAGAATTCAATTTCTTGATATATTCGAATACGTCGGGATGGTCGGTTACTCCTTCGGCATTTCCTTGATAGAATATGCCGACCGTATAGCCGTCATCGCCGTAAACATATTCGGAATCCTTTTTGTCGCTTTCGCACACTACGCCTTTTACGTCGCGAATAAAGTCGGTTGTTATTCCGTCTTTGTTCAAAGCGGCGGCAACCTGTTCGGGAATTTCCCTATGATTTGACAATTCGTTCAAATAGTACATATTAGCAAATTCCTTGATTGGAATATGGAAATACATAGACGATTGAATATCCGCTTTAATTTTTTTAAGCCCAGTGATAGCCCACTCGTACCAATCCATTTGATTTTGATGTATCCAATCGTACACCCAATCTGTAAGCGCTACGTTTTCCGCTTCGGGATACATTCCCGAATCCATCAATACAAGACTGTAAGACAAATTCTCCGCTTTTTTGTCGCCTTTAAACACGTTTACAATATAGTTGCTTTCGCCGTATATATCGCTTGCGCCGCGTTGGAACAAACAATATTTATAGTTGGAAAGCAACTTCCAGATAGTATGTTTGCTGCAATCGAATTGACTGTCGTGATTGCCGTATACGAAAGCCCAATACTGCTGCCTCTTTTCCATAAAATCCGCGAAATATTTAAAAGCGTCGTAAGTAAATACGGACAAAGTCAAATCGCCGGTAACAACGCAAATATCGGGCTGTTCCGCCTTAATCGCTCTATCGAGTAAATCCATAGTTTTTCTGTCGCGGGTCCAGCTGCCGAATTTTATTTGCGGGTCGGCTATCTGCATTATTTTTAAACTTTCGGCGTTTCTGTCTATGCAAAGCGACGGAAACATATTGAGAAAACTCTCTTTCTGCTCGTCCGTCCAAGCGCCGTCCGTTTTAAATTCTTCGCGAGCCTCAGCAAAAACGTATTCGCCGTACGGTTCGGCGGGACTTTTACTGCGCACTGCCCAGCATATGCCGTAAACGGCAGCGAAAATCAATATAAAGGCTAAAATGCCTCCCAAAATCGACCATGCGATAATTCTTCTTTTTCTGCTTTTGATTTTAGACATAAAATACCTACTTTACAGTAATAAAAATATTTTAACATAAATAACGCCTTAAAGCAATATCAAAAAACGCCAATTTTACGTCAGCGTACTATTTTTATAACCTCGAATTAGCGTATGCGTAAAAAATTACGATAAGTTGCGCTTAAAACAGTTGATATCCGCTCAAATTTGTTGTAAAATATATCGCAATAGAGGACAACTATGATAAAAAACAACTTCCGCACCATATATGTTTTTTCAACGCAAGACGTTGTTTTTTCTAACCGTATTTAATACTAACGCTTTGATACTTCAATCAAGGCGTTTTATTTTATATAGAGCGAAAGCCGTTTTAACATTTCTTATCATAAGGAGAATAATTATGGACAACCTTACAATTATCAATCACCCGCTAATTTCCCACAAAGTCGCTTTATTGCGCAACAAAAATACCAATACTAAACAATTTCGGGAACTTGTGGAAGAAATATCCACGCTTTTAACCTACGAAGCGTTTAAAGATATACCGACCGTTTCCGTATCGGTCGAAACGCCGTTGGAAAAGACTACACAACAGATGATAGCTGAAAATTCGGTGGCGATTATACCTATTTTGAGAGCCGGATTGGGTATGGTTAACGGCGTGCATACGCTGTTCCCTACGGCGAAAGTCGGACATATCGGTATGTACCGCAACGAAGAAACCTGTCTGCCGCAAGAATATTACTGTAAACTTCCTCAGGGAATAGAGAATAAAATATGCATAGTATTAGACCCTATGCTCGCAACGGGAGGCAGCGCCATAGCTGCCGTAGATTTGCTGAAGAAAAACGGCGCTAAAAATATAAAATGTATGCACATAATAGCCGCGCCGGAAGGAATAAAAGCGTTACACGAAGCTCACCCCGACGCACAGATTTACTGCGCTGTTCAAGACAGACAGTTAAACGACAAAAGTTATATCTTGCCGGGATTGGGTGATGCGGGAGACAGACTATTCGGGACAAAATAATCCGACTTCACGCGCGACGGATTTTCAAAATACGTAATTGCGGTTAGAACTTTAAATCACCCGTCAAACAAAAAAAAATACTAACTATAACAAAAATCAAAAGGATGTCGAACGACATCCTTACTTTTTAAGATTTGTTATTTTAAAACCAGATAAGCTGAGTACCTTATACTTGACTTCGAGCTTCCTCGACTGCGCTCGGGATAACATAAAAAGGTATTCGAGATAATATATCGGCATAAATACTTAATCCGAAATTTCTTCACCACGCCTACGGCTTAGGTTGGGATGAAATATTGCTTTTGATTGGGTAAAAGCGAGTAAGCGGAGCCATCACTTTAAATGCGACGGCGGAGAAGCGGGCAGATTTCGGGCTTACAAACGCACACGAGAAAGTTTACCGAATTGTAAATGACCGAGCGTGAGTCGTGATGTAAGAACGCAAGACGCGCGTATATACGCCGTCGGTAAAATTACTCTTTATAGATTATTCTCCCGCAGTGCTCGCAGCGCATATAGTCTTTATCTGCAAGCTGAGCGTCCACAACCGCTTTGGGCATTTCCATCTGACAGCCGCCGCAGCGAACGCCGTCTTTTAAAGGAACGAATACCGGCTGAATCTGACCGTCGCTGATTTTTTTGTAAACTTCGAAGAGCGACGGCTCAATAGCTTTTTTAAGTTCCGCCTGACGCGTTTTAAGTTCGTTAACGCGCGGTTTTTGAACTTCCGTAGCTTTGTTAAATTCGTCGTTGCACTTGGCGTACAATGCCGTTATTTTAGGTAATTTGGCGTTTATTTCGTCCAAAGATTTTACGATTTCTTCCCCCTCGCGCGCAATACGTTTTAAGTCGCGCTCCAAAGCGGAAAGAGATTCCAACTCCTCGTTGAGCTTTTTCGTAAGATAATTAAGTTCGTCCTCGTCCTCAATGTCCGCAATTTCCCTGCCGTAGTCGTCCAAGGTTTGGTTGACCTTTTGTATACTTTGGCGCGCGGAAGCAAGCTGACTGCGCAAATCCGCCGATTTGGCGTCGAATTTTGCAATACTTTCCTCGCAGCTTTGACGTAACGATTTGTATTGTTTGCGCTTAACGTAGTACTCGTTTTTACGCAGTTCCTTTTCGATACGGCTAAGCTCTCTGTCTATCGTTTGATATTCCAACATTTCCGATTGTATCATTTTTAACGCTCCTTTTTTAATGCCTCTGCAAGCGCGTTTTGCACCTTGGTCCGTTTTTCCAGCGCCTTGGAATCGCTGCAGCAAAGCAATATTCCATTTAGTTTGTTCAGTTCTTTTTTTAAAAAATTTATAAAATCCTCGGACGGATTTTGCAAATTGGTTTTTCCGAAAGTAAGTTCTTGTTCGTTTAAAATCTCAGCCGTCTGCGACCGATACGCAACTATCAAATCGTAAAATTTTCCGTCGCAAAACAGCTCGTCCGATTTTATTGCGTAGCCGTTTTCCGTCAGATATTTGCGCGTCTCGTATTGGTTCTTCATCGGCTGCAAAACCAAACCGAGCGGCGGCGTCAAAGCGTTGTTTAAAATAGAAATAATTTCCAATCCGCCCATACCGCAAATAACGGCGCAATCGACAATCAAATTTCCCAAACCGTTTTGACAAACGAAGTCAGCCCTGTTTTTTAACGCCGCAGGACAGTTTTCGCGGGCTTTTTGCAAACAGTCGTTTGAAATATCAACAAATATTACGCTGTCCGCCACACCGCTTGTCAGAGCCTCTATACCGACGTAACCGTGGTCGCATCCGACGTCCGCAATAGCGCGCGAACGAGGGATAACGGACGATATTTTTTGCAATCTTTTGGTAAGCATTTCAGTCTAAATAGTCGCGCAGTTTTTTTGACTTCGTAGGATTGCGGAGTTTGCGTAACGCTTTGGCTTCGATTTGTCTTATACGCTCTCTGGTTACGTTGAATTCGCGCCCGACTTCTTCGAGAGTCCTTTGCTTGCCGTCGTCCAAACCGTAACGCAAACGTATGACTTTTTCCTCGCGGGGAGTAAGTTTATGTAAAGCCTGAATAAGCTGTTCGCGAAGCATTGTCTGCGCCGCCGCTTCGCCGGGGGCTACGGTTTTGGTATCTTCGATAAAGTCAACGAGATGGCTGTCTTCTTCCTCTCCGATGGGCGTTTCCAAACTTACGGGGTCCTGCGCTATCTTTTGAATTTCAATGACTTTTTCGGCGGGTATTCCCATATAATCGCCTATTTCTTCGGGAGTGGGTTCGCGTCCCAATTCCTGCAGCAAAGCGCGCTGAGCGCGAACTTGACGGTTTATAGTTTCTACCATATGTACGGGAATACGAATCGTCCGAGCCTGGTCGGCTATCGCGCGCGTTATCGCCTGACGTATCCACCAAGTAGCGTACGTACTGAACTTGAAACCTTTTGTGTAGTCAAATTTTTCGACGGCTTTCATAAGCCCTAAATTGCCTTCCTGAATCAAATCTAGAAACAGCATTCCGCGCCCGACGTAACGTTTTGCGATAGACACGACCAAACGCAAATTCGCTTCGGATAATTTTTGTTTTGCCTCCTCGTCTCCGTCCAGCATTTTGCGCGAAAGCTCGGCTTCTTCGTCGCTGGATAAAAGAGGTACTTTGCCGATATCTTTGAGATACATTTTAACGGGGTCGTCCACCGCCACGTCGCCTATACTTTTGTATAGGGCAGAATTATCTTTATCGAAAGTATCCACGATTTTTACGCCGTGTTCTTCGAGATACTTGTAAATTTCGGCGTTTTGTTCGGGCGTAAGTTCCAACTTTTCCAGTTTGGATTCCAATTCTTCAAAAGACGCTTTGCCTATATCGGACGTTTTGAGTTCGTGTAAAAGTCCCTGCAAATAAGTTTGCGTTAGTTCCATTTTTGTAAAATAACCTCCTTAACGGTCAGTTCAATTCGGACGAAAGTTTCGCAAGTTGCTCGAGCAACGAAACGTCGTCGGGATTTTGTTTTATCTCTTCAAGCAACCGCTCTTTTTTGCCTTTAAGTTCTTCCTTTTTCAGTAGCAATTTGCACTCTTTAAAATACTGTTTGTTTTTTTCGCGGCGAGATTTAGACAAATCAACGTCGATTATCTGAGAATACTCCTGCTCGGTCGCGTCGGGACAAATCGTATACAACATATCCACCGAGGGAGAAACGTTTTCCTCCCTGCATTTTAAAAGATAATCGTACAAATCGGATAAAAACACCGTGTCGCAACGCGGTTTTTCCTCTACCGAAGCGTAGTCCTCTCCGCGCAGAACGCAGCACGCGACAAAATATTTTGCCTGAGTTTCCGACGAAATTTGCTGAGCGGTTTCGGCAACGGGCGTTTCCGTTTTGACGTCCTCGGTAAGTTTACGCCTGAAATACTCCTGCGAAAAACCCGTCTTTAACGAAACCGCCGCTATATACTGAGACTGTCTTACGTCGTCAAGCTGCCGCAGCATTATAAGCGCGCCCTTTACGTACTTGGATAAAGCGTCGTTGCGCTTGGCGGCGTCGGGGCTGTTGATAGAAAACGTTTTTTCCAAAAGCGCCAGTTTGTAGTCCGGCAACGGAAGAGCGTTTTCGATAAGTTTTTCAAAGGCTTCGGCTCCGTACTTCTTTATGTATTCGTCCGGATCCAGATTTTCAGGCACGGACATAACTTTTACTTCCAAACCGGCTTTATCCAAAATATCCAGTCCGCGGACGGTCGCTTTTTGACCTGCCGCATCGCCGTCGTAGCAAATATATACCGTGGACGTAAGCCGCGAAAGCCACTTGGCTTGACTTTCCGTAAGGCTTGTTCCCATGCTTGCAACCGCGCGCTTAAAGCCGGCTTGGTACATAGCGATAACGTCCATATACCCCTCGACAACTACGATATTCGGCAAAGCCGATTGCTGTTTTTGCTCCTTAGCTACGTTGATTGCAAACAAATTGTTCTTTTTTAAAAACAGAGGGGTTTCCGCCGTATTTTTGTACTTGCCGTAGTTTGTTACTTCCTCGGTAAGTCCGCGTCCGCCGAAAGCGATAACTTTACCCTGCATATTGAAGATGGGAATTATCAGCCTGTACGATAGCGCGTCAAACACGTCGCCGTTATGCGAACGCTGAAGTACTCCGCATTTAAGACAATCTTCCGTTTCGTACTTTTTGTCCTGTAAAAACTTGACTAGTGAATACTTGTCGGGAGAATAGCCGATGCCGAATTTTTTTACGGTATCGGGAGTGAACCCGCGCGACTCCACATATTCGCGCGCAACGGCGCCTTTTTCGGAATAGTAGGCTTTGTAGTAAAACACAGCCGCGTCCCTGCAAATAGCAAAATAAACGTCCTGCTTTTGTTTACGCGCAGCGTAGTCCTTATCCTGCTTTTGCAAAAGCGTTTCGGGCATTTTTAAGTTGGCGCGCTTTGCCATACGCTCCAACGCTTCCATAAAAGTAAGACTTTCGTACTTTTCGACGAATTTTATCACGTCGCCGCTTTCGCCGCAACCGAAACACTTGTAAATCTGCATAGCGCGGTTTACGTTGAAGCTGGCGGTTTTTTCTCCGTGAAAAGGACAGCGCGCAACGAAATTGGCGCTGCCGTTATGACGAAGTTCTAAATATGAGCCGATAACGTCCACGATATCGTTGGCGCGTTTAACCTGCTGTATAAAATCCGTCAAATCTACCATACATATTTAAATACTGCGCAAATTTCAAAATTCCCCTAAACTTTTTAAAATTTTACAAATAATGAATAAAAAAATTTAAATTAACGGTTTTTCTCAAAAAAATTTATCAACCGTTTGCGTTTTCTTCGGGCGTATTTAACTGCAAGTTTAGTTCCGCTTTGAGTTTTTGTCGTCGGCGTATAGTTAACGTCGTAGTAGGTAAGCATTACGTCGCACATATCTATCATAACTTCGTTGCGTAAAATACTGCATAGCGCGCCCGCTCCCTGTACCCGCGGCGGATACAAAGTATCTTCGTAGTATTTCAAAAGATAATTTGTATAGTGAAAATCAATATATTGATATGAATCTCTTACCAGTATTCGATTTATATAAACGTGTTTATATCGGAGTTCAGTAACTATATCGTAACATAAATTATCAAACTCACTTCTGCTGCCGAAAAGAAACGTATCGGCGTTTTCTTTTTCTACCAATTCCGTGATAACTTTCGTTAACTTTTTTATCAACTTTTCGGTCTTTTGTATTTTACGGTGTCCTATGATAGTTACTTTCATTTGTAAAAACCTTTTTATAAAGATTATATCGATTTGTTACTATTATATACCACGCAAGGGTGTTGGTCAACCAACTGTTGGTATGCCAACAACATAAATTTCAGCTATCTCCTATAATTAGCCTGTCGGTACGCCAATAATATATATGGGAGTGTATGTATGAGATTAGTAGACGCCGTTTATGAAAGAATAAATGAGTTTATCAAAATAAAGAATATGAGTATGAACGGATTTGCGAATTTATGCGGAGTTCCGCGTTCAACTATCGTTACGATGCAACGCAGTACAACCGTAAAATTATCCACCGTTCAGGCTATTTGCGACGGTCTTAATATCGAATTAAAAGATTTCTTCAATTCTCCGCTTTTTGCTCGCGAAAATATTGACGAATAGTTTGCAATTAAATAAAAAAGCTGCCCCTTACAGTAATTCCCATAGGGAGTTTTAGGCAAGTCGCAGGCAATAGAAAAAGTATGGCATAAAGTCATACCTTTTCTATTGTATTTTAAGCGTGGACGAACTAGGCTACTCGTAGCCTAGTGAGATATAGATATGTTTTATATT
>CAJUIV010000027.1:19051-19249 GCA_910586905.1 uncultured Christensenellaceae bacterium | reverse complement strand
CCCAAAATGTAACGGAGGCGCCCAAAGGTTCCCTCAGAATGGTTGGAAATCATTCGCAGAGTGCAAAGGCAGAAGGGAGCTTGACTGCGAGACAGACATGTCGAGCAGATGCGAAAGCAGGGCTTAGTGATCAGGCGGTAGAGTATGGAATTGCCGTCGCTTAACGGATAAAAGTTACCTCGGGGATAACAGGCTGAT
>CAJUIV010000027.1:18479-18998 GCA_910586905.1 uncultured Christensenellaceae bacterium | reverse complement strand
GAGCTGGGTTCAGAACGTCGTGAGACAGTTCGGTCCCTATCCATCGTGGGCGTAAGATATTTGATGGGATCTGTCCCTAGTACGAGAGGACCGGGATGGACGTACCAATTGTGCATCAGTTGTTCCGCCAAGGAGCATGGCTGGGTAGCGAAGTACGGACGGGATAAACGCTGAAAGCATCTAAGTGTGAAACCCACCCAAAGATAAGATATCTCCTTAGATAAGGACCCTTGTAGACTACAAGGTTGATAGGTCGGAGGTGTAAGCGTAGTAATACGTTGAGCTGACCGATACTAATAGTCCGAACGCTTGTTCAAATAATACGAACAAGCCTTGAATACAATCAAACCAACTAACGCTAAGCTTTGTTGTGTATGCAGTTATCAATGTTCCTTTCGTTTAAAATCGATTACAAAGCGTAATACGCTTGTAAATACCATTGCGGTGATTTAGTCTTGTGGGTTCCACCTGTTCTCATACCGAACACAGAAGTTAAGACGCAAGGCGCCTAGGGTACTT
>CAJUIV010000027.1:0-18379 GCA_910586905.1 uncultured Christensenellaceae bacterium | reverse complement strand
GGCGGGGCACTGCCCGGGAGAGTAAGGTTTTGCCGCATCCATTAAAAGCAACGGACTTGTTCCGTTGTTTTTTTTTGTTTGAAATGAGATATATGAACAATCGTCCCGACAAGTACGCTTTGACAAAAGGCTAAATATGGCGCATCGAATAGGATAAAACGTCTGATTTGTCAAAAATCAGACAAATGAGATAATTATACTATGCGATACGATAGCGACATATTTATCTAACAATACAGCCGTTTGAAGAAGGCAAAGCCTTGATGCTTGGCGGGGCACTGCCCGGGAGAGTAAGGTTTTGCCGCATCCATTAAAAGCAACGGATTTGTTCCGTTGTTTTTTTTGAATTATTTAGTGAAGTTATTTGCCCCAACAAATACGCTTGCGATTAGAAATAAAGGCTAATTATGGCACGATGAGGGAGCGGCATATTTACTGCCGTATATAACTGTCTAAACACTAAGCGGTGAAAAATGCCGATTCCAATAAGAGATGTTCTTTATGAACGTCTCTTTTGTTTTATTTATTTCTATACAGATGAACAGTTTGTCATGCCCATCGGCAATTTTTAAGCAAAAATTATTCTTGGACAATGGTAGAATAATTTTGTCGTGAAGTTATCTTTAAACGCTTGACAGAAACAAATTGGGGGGGGGTATACTTTTCTAAAAAGTTCAAAGGAGAAAATTTATGAAAAAAATTGCAGGCTTTATGTTATTAGCGTTAATCGTTATATTTTCTATGTTGTTTTTAGTTTCTTGTGAAGATAGCGGAGAACATACGTATACGGTAACGGAAAATCAATGGACGGAAAGTTTAAGTAAAAGACTGCCCGCTGATAACGTTACGATAACAACTCGTATTTCAGGTGGAGATGGGACGACTATAGAAGATATTACTAAATTAGATTTGCAAAACGGAATTATGATGAGAACTACTATATACAATGCCGAACCGGATACAGAATGGATTTTGTCTGTTGAAAACGGAGTTGTATACGAATATTCTCGAGATTTAACAATCAAAAATGCCGGATGGACTAAAAACAAGTCTCAGAATTTTTCCCTGCCAATCAATTGGGAAGAGACAGCAAACGATTCGTTCTGTTATAATTATGTCGGTGTGGGTGCTAATAATTATTCTGATTTTAAGTTCGATTCGGATATTCAAGAATATATCGCCGATAGATTTGTATGTAGTTTTTTGGGAGAAGAAGATTATATATCGGATGCCGCGTACAGTTTTATTGACGGAAAATTTGTTTCGATGCAATTCGCTCGCTGCGATGAAAATTGGAAAATATCGGAGGTGTTTTTTACAAAATGCACCGATTACGGTACGACCGTAATTACCTTGCCCGTCGAATTTGACGCACAGTAAACGGAAAGGATATTTTTCGGATATAAATTCGATATTTAATGTCGTTTTAAGATGATTAACGATGATTTTTTTCTCACAAAACGCATTATTTTCAGTTTATTTTAATTTTTTTGTAAAAGACGCTTGACTGGTACGGGGGGGGGTATGATATACTAATTGTACACAAAATAAGTACAAAAGGAGAAATAACATGAAAACAGCGGCTAAAGTGTTTATTATCATCGGTATGGTTGTAGGTTTTTGGATGATTCTGCCTCTTATTTTCGGCGGAATTACGCTTTCCAAAATGAAGACAGCAACAAAAAAAGACGATTTGACGACCTGGGCAGTATTAACGTTGCTTTTCTGTAGCTTGCTTGGCGGAATATTCTTGCTTTGCTGCAAGGACGAAGATTTCGCTCCCGTTGCAAGTGCCGAAATTCAAGAATAGTACTTTTCGAAAAAGACTTCAGCTTACAAGTTGAAGCCTTTTTTATATCTTTGTTTTTATTCTTTGGACGGCGCTTATCTTGACAAAAAGATATGGCGATGATAATATTGTGTCATACGGAGGCAAGTATGAAAAAGATATCCGGAACTATATTGCTTGTAGCTGCGTTCTGTTTGATTTTTGCATTTGCAGGGTGCGCCGAGCCAGAAACAAAAGTATCGGCCGAGCAGTGGAGAGATATATTGAACGGATTTGGTACGCCTTATGTAAGCGTTTCGGTTAGGATGACGTACGAAACGTCCGAGCGAACGGAAATTACCACGGTTAACGTAGACATTGTGCGTCAAAAGTCTCACATAGTAGAGCATCGGTCGGGTACTTACGAAGAATATTATAGCGTAGAGGACGGAAAACTTTATTGCTATTTTTTTAACGACGCCAACAAGTGGGAGAAACTTTATGAGGAAAAAGACTTCAATGACGTATTGGAAAGTTATTTCTCGGAATTCTCGTTAAATTTGGTGGAGTTTAAAGACTATTACGATACATTCGGGTACGACGAAGAAACCAATCGGTATATTGCCGACGATAAAAATCAATTAGACAAGATAGATTTTAATCAATACGATAAAGTAATTTGCTCATTCGAAAACGGAAGATTGACATATTTTCAAATTATATATAGGTATTCGGGAGAAAAATTATCGTTTGAAATATTCGATTATGATAAAACGAAAGTGAATTTGCCTAAAACTGACGGCAATTAAAATCAACTGGAAGCGATATGATAGAATTACTAAGAATATTTGCAAGCGACGATAGGTTGTATCGTTGGGCGAAAGAGCTGTTGGCAACGAGCTTTCCTTCGTGCGAACGGCGCGACGACGATTTGCAAGAAACGGTTATGGCGCATCCCGACTATAGACTATGCATTATAAGCGACAGTGGCGAACCCGTAGGAGTGGCGGGGTATTTCGACGCGCCTGATTTCGTGTACTTCGAAAACTTTTGCATATCTCCCGATAAACGTAACTGCGGATACGGCGTTGCAGCGCTTAAACTTTTGACGTCGAATATACGTAAACCGTTTATTCTGGAAATAGAACCTCCCAATGACGAGCTTACTCGCAGACGTTTGGCTTTTTATCTGCGTAACGGAATGGTAGTAAATCCGTATCCGCACATTCAGCCTCATTACCGCAAAGACGACCCTGATTTGCCGCTCGTTGTGTTGTCTTTTCACCGACAAATTTCGCCGGAGCAGTACTCCGCGTTCCGCGCTTATTTGGACGAGAACGTTGACGTTAGACATATGGAGATTAAGAATTGAAATGAATAAAGATATAGAGAAAAAATTTATTTCGGATTTTATACTGAAAGAGTACGCCGAAAGACTGTTTTTCGAATTGTCAGGAGAAAAAAGGCAAAAAGCTTTGGCTCGGTTCGCGCACGCTGCGGAGCAAATATTCGATATGCGTTACGTTTTAAAACTAAATTCCGCAGATAATCCGGAGATGCTTTTGCAAAATATCGGCGTGGAGGCGAGTTGCCCGACATACGTAATCGGAGGAGAATACGACGGACGTACGATACTTTTAAATAAAGTACTGACAAACGTTTTTAACGGTTTCGACGCCGTAGTTGCGGTAGTTAAGGACGGTTTAGCGATTTGCAAAACCGAATATGAAAAAGGCGAAAGCGGTAAATATATTTTGAAAAAGTAATTGAATTAGCGGACGGGATTTAACCCGTCCGCTAATTAAATATATTATTCAAAAATGAAAAAATATTTTTATATTTATTTTTTGATTTAAAACAGATTTTGTCTTTGACTATTGACCGTCAAAGTGATAGTATATATGAGTATATTTTTGCCCATAGGGGAGATTTTGCCCTTTTTTGCGGAAAAAACGCTTTTTTATAACGTTTTTTTGCGGATACGGACAAGATTTCGGCTTTAATGGGAAGTTTGCACGTGCGTTATTGACAAAATACCACATTGCAGGCGACTTTGCAACAATTTACGACAAATTTATTGAAAAAATTTTTTGAGGAGTTTTGTTAATGGCACAAGACATCAAAACCGTTAAATACGGTAACCACGAAAGAAAATCTTTTTCCAAAACAAGGGAAGTGCTGCCTTTGCCCAACCTGATCGAGGTTCAAAAGTCGAGTTATAAAATGTTCCTCGAGCAAGGAATCAGCGAAGTTTTCGAAGATTTTTCGCCTATCGAGGATTTTGCGGGACATTTTCGTTTGGAGTTTTTGGATCATAGATTGGACGCTACGCCGAAGTATAGCGAGGCGGAGTGTCGTTTGCGCGACGCAACGTACGCAAGTCCTCTCCGCTTGACGGTTCGTCTTACCAATAAAGGTACCGGCGAATTTGTCGATCAGGAAGTATTTATGGGCGATTTCCCGCTTATGACCGAAACGGGAAGTTTTATCATAAACGGCGCCGAACGCGTAATCGTATCTCAGCTCGTACGTTCTCCCGGAGTTTATTGCGAATCTACCTTGGATAAAAACGGTAAACCCGTGTTCAATACAACGGCTATGCCCAGCAGAGGCGCTTGGCTCGAATTCGAACACGACGCGAACAATAACGTTTTAAACGTACATATCGACCGTAACAGAAAGTTGCCCGTAACTATACTTTTAAGAGGTATTTTGCACAACAGCGAAGTAAACGGTAATTGCAGCGGCAACTATATTGCTAAGATGTTTGAGTACGACCCAGTGCTTGCTTTGACTTTTGTAAAAGACGATACGGCTACCGACCAAGAATCGCTTGTTGAAATTTACAGACGTTTACGTCCGGGTGAAATTCCTACTGACGAATCGGTGCAAAAAACGCTTAACGATTTGTTGTTCGATGCCAAACGTTACGATTTGGCTCGCGTCGGACGTTATAAATTCAACAAAAAGTTATCTTTGGCTACGCGTATCGAAGGTTTAACGCTCGGCTGCGATTTGGAAGTCGCCCTTATGACCTTTGCAAAATATACGTGTCTCAGCCGTGAACAAGCGGAACTTATCGCAAAGAGCGGAGTTGTAGATACCGTTAAAATTCTAAACGCCGACGGTATCACGGTTGAATTAAAAGTTTCCGATTCCGAAGCTTTTTACGCAGCGGCGGTGGATGCTTATATCGACGCGGACGTAACTATTCCATACAATCGCGTTATATCAAAGGGAACCGTTTTGACTGCAGCCGACGCTTACGACATTCAAATGAGCGGCATCAACGAAGTTTATACGACGCAGGAAACCTGCGTTCAGCTTCTCGCGGCAACCGCGTCTAAAACCGCACGCGATTACGAAAACGTTTTGAATAAACATATCGGATGCGCGGTTATGACGGCGCAAGGCGCAGTAGACGTTTTCGGCGAGCAAATCGATGCCAGCGGCAGAATTATCGTCGAACTTCCCAAAGCGACTTACGAAGAGCGCAAAGGGGAAATTTTGGTTTCCGAAGCGGCTAGAATAGCTTACGAAAACGGATTGAATTTGTATAAATCAAATACCGCGGGCGTTATTGTTTTTGCGAAAGAATGTCCCCGCGTAAAAATTATCGGCAACAATTCCGTCAACGCAAAATCGTTTGCAGTAACCGTAGATAAGCGTTTTAAAGATATAGATTTTAAATCCTGCGGTTTATACGAATCGGTTGACGCGGACATTTTGCGCGAAATATTATCCGCAGGTCTTTCTCTCGAAGATACCGCGGACGCGTTGAAATCGCGTAAGGACGAGCTGATTTCCAAACATATTACGCATCACGATATTTTCGCTACCGTAAACTACAATTTGTGTATGAAATACGGCATCGGCAGCGCCGACGATATCGACCACTTGGGTAACCGCAGAGTCCGTTCCATAGGCGAATTGCTGCAAAATCAATTCCGCATAGGTATATCTCGTTTGGAAAGAGTAATTCGCGAAAGAATGGCTATTCAGGAGCCGGGTAAAGCTACGCCGCAAACTCTAATAAACGTACGTCCCGTAAGCTCGGCTATAAAAGAATTTTTCGGTTCTTCTCAGTTGTCGCAATTTATGGACCAATCCAACCCTATTGCGGAACTTACGCACAAACGTAAACTTTCGGCTTTGGGTCCCGGCGGACTTAACCGCGACCGCGCTACTTTCGAAGTCCGCGACGTTCACTATACGCACTATGGACGTATGTGCCCCATCGAAACGCCCGAAGGACAGAATATCGGTCTTATCACTTCTCTTGCGGGGTACGCGCGCATAAACGAATACGGCTTTATAGAAGCTCCGTATAGAAGAGTAGACAGAATTCACAACACGGTAACCGATACCGTCGAATATCTTTCCGCGGACGAAGAAGATAAGTACATTATAGGACAAGCAAACGAACCGCTGGACGAAAAAGGTTATTTCGTTCGTCCCCGTATAACGTGCCGCCGCCGCGAAGAAATTTTGGAATTTCCGCGCGAAAGAGTAGATTACGTAGACGTTTCTCCGAGACAGCTTATTTCCGTAGCTACAAGTCTTATTCCTTTCTTGG
Source organism: uncultured Christensenellaceae bacterium (assembly GCA_910586905.1). Taxonomy (GTDB): domain Bacteria; phylum Bacillota; class Clostridia; order Christensenellales; family CAG-314; genus Fimimonas. The sequence goes on along the minus strand of CAJUIV010000027.1, from coordinate 12,035 downwards.
AAAACGACGATACCAACCGCGCGTTGATGGGCAGTAACATGCAGCGTCAGGCCGTACCTCTTATCAAACCCGAAGCTCCCATAGTCGCAACGGGCATAGAAGCAAGAATTGCTTACGACAGCGGCGTTATGGTTATTGCGGAAGAAGCGGGCGTGGTATTGCGCGCTTCCGACAGTAAAATTATCGTTCAAAGCGATAACGGAACGCTTAAAGATTATACTCTTAAAAAGTTTATCCGTTCTAACCAAGGAACTTGCATAAATCAAAAGATAATCGTCAAAACGGGCGACAGAGTAGAAAAAGGACAAGTATTGGCGGACGGTCCAAGTACCGACGGCGGAGAACTCGCTTTGGGACGCAATATGATGATAGGCTTTATGACGTGGGAGGGCTACAACTACGAAGACGCAGTATTGCTTTCCGAACGTCTTGTAAAAGAAGACGCGTTTACTTCTATACATATAGAGGAACACGAAATCGAATCGCGTGAAACCAAGCTCGGTCCCGAAGAATTTACGCGCGATATTCCAAACGTCGGAGAAGACGCTTTAAAGGATTTGGACGAGGACGGAATTATCCGTATCGGCGCAGAAGTCCATCCCGGCGATATATTGGTAGGCAAAGTAACTCCGAAAGGAGAAACGGACGCTACCCCCGAAGAAAAACTTTTGCGGGCGATTTTCTCTGAAAAAGCGCGCGAAGTAAGGGATACGTCTTTGAGAGTTCCTAACGGCGAGGGCGGAATAGTAGTAGACGTAAAAGTGTTTACGCGTGAAAATAAAGACGAACTCGACCCGGGCGTCAGCAAACTGGTAAGAGTTTACATCGCGCAAAAACGTAAAATTTCAGTCGGAGATAAAATGGCGGGCCGCCACGGTAACAAGGGCGTCGTATCGCGTATTTTGCCGGAAGAAGATATGCCGTTTATGGAGGACGGAACTCCTCTTCAAATCGTATTGAACCCCTTGGGCGTTCCTTCGCGTATGAATATCGGACAAGTGTTGGAAGTTCACTTGGGACTTATCTCCAAAATGCTCGGCTGGAATATCGCGACGCCGGTTTTTGACGGAGCTACCGAGGAAGAAATCCGCAAATTGTTTGAAGATAACGGAATGGTAAATCCCGTTACGGGCAAGGTGGACGGTAAAGTTCAGCTCTATGACGGACGTACCGGCGAACCGTTTGAAAACAGAGTAACCGTCGGTTATATGTATTATCTCAAACTGGTTCACTTGGTTGACGACAAGATTCACGCAAGAAGCACCGGTCCCTATAGCCTTGTTACCCAACAGCCTTTGGGCGGTAAAGCTCAGTTCGGCGGACAGCGTTTCGGCGAAATGGAAGTTTGGGCGTTGGAAGCGTACGGAGCCGCTAACGTATTACAGGAAATATTGACCGTTAAATCCGACGACGTAGTGGGACGCGTAAAAACGTACGAGGCTATCGTTAAGGGCGAAAATATCCCCGACCCGGGAGTTCCCGAAAGTTTTAAAGTTCTTATAAAAGAGTTGCAGTCTTTGGCTCTCGACGTAAAAGTATTGTCTGCCGATAAGGAAGAAATTATCGTTCGCGATTCTACCGACGACGAAGCCGACTATAACGAAATTATGCTTGCGGAGCAAGAAGAACGCAAACAAGCTATGCATAGCTTTAACGACGACGATGAAATCAGCCTTGACGGAGTGGGCGAGCATAACGACTACGACGACGAAGACGATTTCAGTTTGGATAGCTTATTCGACGACGGAGACGATTTGAGCGATTTGTTCGACGATAAAGAAGATGGAAACGATTTAGAACCGGAGGATGAGGAAAACCTCGAACTTGACGGTTTGGACGATTTACTGGACGCGTTAAGCGATGACGACGACGCGGACGACGACGGCGATTTGTTTGCCGACGATGACGAAGAAAACGAATAAGGGAGGTAACGTAAATGAGTAACGAATCAACAATTACCGGACAATCTATATCGACGTTGCGTTCCAATACGCTGGCGAGAACGGGTATTATGAACGACTTTGATTCTATCCGTATCGGAATTGCATCTCCCGAAAAAATCCGTGAGTGGTCTTACGGAGAAGTTAAAAAATCCGAAACTATAAATTACCGCACGCAAAAACCGGAAAAAGACGGACTTTTCTGCGAAAGAATTTTCGGACCCGTTAAGGACTGGGAGTGCCACTGCGGTAAATATAAACGTATACGCTATAAAGGCGTAGTTTGTGAAAAATGCGGAGTTAAAGTTACCAAATCCAAAGTACGCCGCGAGCGTATGGGACACATAGAACTGGCCGCTCCTGTTTCGCATATCTGGTATTTCCGCGGTACGCCTTCTCGTATGGGATTGATTCTCGATATGTCGCCTAAGTATTTGGAACAGTTAATAAACTTCCAAAGCTACGTTGTAATCGACCCGATGAAAAGCGGTATGATGTACAAGCAGATACTTACTATGAGCGAGTACCGCGAAGCGCAAAGCAAAGCTAAAGCCGACCCCAATATGAATTTCCGCGCCGGAACGGGTGCGGAAGCGGTAAGAGAGCTGCTTCAAAATATCGATTTGGAAGCCGAAAGCAAAGAATTACGCGACATATTGGCTAAGACGAATCAAGGAGCAAAGAAAGTAAGAGCAATCAAACGTTTGGATATCGTAGAAGCTTTCAGAAAAAGCGGCAATCGTCCCGAGTGGATGATTTTAACCGTTTTGCCGGTGCTTCCTCCCGAACTCCGCGCTATGGTTCCTCTCGACGGCGGAAGATACGCGACCAGCGACCTTAACGATTTGTATCGTAGAGTTATAAATCGTAATAACCGTTTAAAAAGGCTTATAGAAATCAACGCGCCGGAAATTCTTATAAATAACGAAAAGCGTATGCTTCAAGACGCCGTAGACAGTTTGCTCGACAACAGCCGCAGCAAACGTCCGCAAACTGGCGCCGGTAACCGCGAACTTAAATCTCTTTCGGGATTGCTTCGCGGTAAGCAGGGACGTTTCCGTCAAAACCTGCTCGGTAAGCGCGTAGACTATTCGGGACGTTCCGTTATAGTGGTAGGACCCGAACTTAAACTTCATCAATGCGGCATTCCCAAGGAAATGGCTTTGGAATTGTTTAAACCGTTCGTGATGAAAAAACTGGTTGAAAACGGACAATGCCACAACGTTAAGTCGGCTAAAAAACGCGTTGAACGCGCGGACGCTAAAGTTTGGGACATTTTGGAAGGCGTAATAAAGGACCATCCCGTAATGCTCAACCGCGCGCCCACGTTGCACAGACTGTCCATTCAAGCTTTCGAACCCGTACTTATCGAGGGCAGAGCCATCAAACTTCACCCGCTGGCATGTACGGCTTTCAACGCCGACTTCGACGGCGACCAAATGGCCGTTCACGTACCTCTTTCTATCGAGGCGCAAACGGAAGCCAGATATTTGATGCTTGCCGCCAATAATATTTTAAAGCTTTCCGACGGCAAACCCGTAATTTCCCCTACGCAGGATATGGTTTTGGGATGTTACTATCTTACGACCGTACGCTGCGACGTTGAAGAAACGCAAAAGCTTATCGAGTTGTACGACGTTACCCGTAAGGAACGTAATTTGACCGAAGACGAACTCGCAATTTTGCGCAAGGGACATTACTACAGCAGTTTTGACGAAGCGTACGAGGCGTACGTTGCCCGCGATATTACTCTCCAAACGGTTGTGAATATTCAACTTGACGACGGACGTAAAATTTGGACGACTGTGGGACGGTTGATTTTCTGTCAGGCGATTTACTACGATTACGCGGACAGTTCCGCCGAAACCGACGATAAGTATATTACTGACCCCGAAATTCTTGCGCAAAAAGCGATTGAAAGACGTACTTTGGGTATTAAAATGGAATTGACCAAAGACGTAATCGGCAATCCCAAAAAGTATTTGGTCGGTAAAAAGCAGCTTTCTCAAATCGTAGAAAAGTGTTTCAAATTGCGCGGTACTACGCCTACGGCTACGATGCTCGATAACGTAAAAGCTCTCGGATATAAATACAGTACGGTAAGCGGACTTACAACGAGCGTATTCGATATGAATATTCCCGCCGAGAAAAAGACGATTCTCGCAGATTCGGAACAAAAAGTTATTGAAATCGAAGAAAGTTATAACGAAGGCTTCCTTACCGAAAACGAACGCTACAAATCGGTTATCGACGTTTGGAAAGACGCCGCTGCCAAAGTGGAGACGTTGGTTAAAAACGTTATGGAAGAAGATAACCCCATTTGGATGATGGCAGATTCCGGCGCCCGCGGCAGCATGAACCAAATCCGTCAGCTTTGCGGAATGCGCGGACTGATGAGCGACCCGTCCGGACGTACAATCGAATTGCCCGTTAAAGCTTGTTTCCGCGAAGGTTTGTCTGTTCTCGAATACTTTATTTCTTCGCACGGCGGACGTAAAGGTCTTGCCGATACGGCATTGAAAACCGCAGACTCGGGATACTTAACCCGTCGTTTGGTAGACGTAGCTCAAAACGTTATAGTCCGCGAAGAGGATTGTTCGGCAGGAAGCCGTCCGCAAGGTATGTGGATAGAGTCTTTCCGCGGTTCGGGTAAGGACGAAATTATCGAGAAGTTCGAAGACCGTATTGTAGGTAAATACGTTATAGACGACGTTGTTAATCCGCAAACCGGCGAAATCATTTGCCGCGGAGATACTATGATTAACGACGATTTGGCAAAAGAAATAGTTAAAGCCGGTATAAGTAAGCTGTATATGAGAACTGTTCTTACTTGCCGCAGCGAACACGGCGTTTGCTGTAAATGCTACGGCTCGAATATGGCTACGGGTAAGCCCGTAAACCTCGGCGAAGCGGTAGGCGTTATAGCCGCTCAGTCGATAGGCGAACCGGGAACTCAGCTTACAATGCGTACTTTCCACACCGGCGGCGTTGCAACGTCCGACGATATTACGCAAGGTTTGCCCCGCGTCGAGGAATTGTTTGAAGCGCGTAAACCCAAAGGATGCGCGGTGGTGTGCGAGGTTAACGGAACGGTAAGTATTCCTACCAATCAAGACAAAAAAATCGTACGCGTTACGGACGCTCAGGGTAAATCGACCGACTACGCTATTCCATATACTTCTCGTATCAAAGTTCACGAAGGCGATAAGGTCGAAAGCGGAACGCCTCTTACGGAAGGTTCTATTTATCCTCAGGATTTGCTTTCAACTAAAGGACTTCGCGCCGTCGAAGAATATTTGGTAAAGGAAGTTCAAGCGACTTACCGTACTAACGGCGTAGAAATCAACGATAAGCACGTAGAAGTTATAGTTCGTCAGATGCTTCGCAAAGTTCGTATCGAGGACGCCGGAACGACGGATATGCTTCCGGGCGAAGTTGTGGATATCTTTAAGTTCGAAGAAGAAAATAACAAAGCGCTCGAAAACGACGGAGTACCCGCGACGGCGAAGAGGATACTTCTCGGGATTACGAAAGCAAGTTTGGCTACGGATAGTTTCTTGTCGGCCGCTTCGTTCCAAGAAACTTCGAGAGTTTTGACTGAAGCCGCAATCAAGAATAAGTGCGACCCGCTTTACGGGCTTAAGGAAAACGTAATCATAGGTAAGATGATATCCGCGGGTACGGGACTGAACCGTTACAGAGAATTGGAACTTGTCCCGAAAACCGAGGTTCCAGAGATTATAAACGACGATGAACCGCAAGAATAGTTTTGTTGTTCGGCAATAATAACAATTTGATAAGCAGTCAGGCTTAAACGCTTGACTGCTTATTGTTATTTTGTTAAAATATACATTGGTGTTTTATGGCTAACGATAGTTTAAAAGTTGTAATCGGCAAAAGGCAGATAGTGCGCGAATTGAAAAACGATAATATAGCGGAAATCAAAATCGCGGCGAATGCCGAGCAAGCGTATATACACTCTCTGATAGAAATCGCGAAACAAAACGAAGTTAAATATTCGATTTGCGGTTCTATGGAAGAGTTCGCCTCTCATTTCGGTATAGACGTTCCGTCCGGAGCGATAGGTATATTGAAAGAAAGTTTGGCAAAAATTTAGTTTGGTACATCGCGGCGTAAGCTGCTTGTATAAGATACTCTTTTAGAGTTTCGACTGTTCACTATTGAAAGGAGGTACTAAAATGGCAACAATCAACCAGTTGATTAGACAGGGTAGACGTAGCGAAGCGGAAAAAAGCAAATCTCCGTTGTTGGATAGCTGTCCTCAAAAGCGCGGCGTTTGCTTAAACGTAACTACGACTTCTCCCAAAAAGCCTAATTCCGCTCTAAGAAAGATTGCGCGCGTACGCCGTACGAACGGTATGGAAGGTACGTGTTATATCCCCGGCGAAGGTCATAACCTTCAAGAGCACAGCGTTGTTTTGATTCGCGGCGGACGCGTTAGAGATTTGCCCGGTATTCGTTATCACATTATACGTGGTACTCTCGATACCGCGGGAGTTGCTAACCGCAAGCAAGCCCGTTCCAAATACGGCGCGAAACGTCCCAAAAAATAGGCTTTAGGGACAAACTTTTACAGTTCAATTGGTGAATAGTCGAAGTTTTAATTTTGACTTTTCGCCGAGTAAGCAGTATGTCTGCGGCATTGTCCGCTAAATAGACAGAAGTTTCTCCGCGGGGAATTTACCGCGTCGAGTTGGCTGTATTTGGTAAAAAACAAAATTAAATCACAAAATCTAAAAGGAGGAAAAACACATGCCAAGAAGAAGTGGAGTCCCCAAGAGGGACGTGCTACCCGATCCGGTATACGGCAGCAAAGTTGTTACGAAAGTTATCAACCAAGTAATGCTGGACGGTAAAAAAGGTACTGCTCAGGAAATCGTTTACGGCGCTTTTGACGAAATCAAAGCCAAAACGGGGCAGGAACCTATGGAAGTGTTCAATAAGGCAATCAACAATCTCATGCCTATGCTCGAGTGTAAAGCAAGACGCGTAGGCGGTGCAAACTATCAAGTACCTATGGAAGTACGTCCGGAAAGACGTCAGACGTTGGCTATAAGATGGTTGGTATTGTTCGCTCGTAAACGCAACGAAAGAAATATGTATCTTCGTTTGGCGGGCGAATTGTTGGACGCGTATAACGAACAAGGTAACGCTTTCAAGAGAAAAGAGGAAATGCATCGTTCCGCCGAAGCAAACAAGGCGTTCGCGCATTTCAGATGGTAATTTAATAAAGAGTGAGAGAGAACAATGGCTAGAATTTATCCCCTGCAAAACGTGCGTAATATAGGAATTATGGCGCACATCGACGCAGGCAAAACAACGACCAGTGAAAGAATTTTATTCTTTTCGGGAAAAACCCGCAAAATAGGCGAAACGCACGAAGGTACCGCCGTAATGGACAGTATGGCGCAGGAGCAGGAACGCGGCATTACCATTGCCAGCGCCGCTACTACCGTACATTGGATTAACAACTACGACAGAGTAGACTACCGTATCAACCTAATCGATACTCCGGGACACGTTGACTTTACCGTAGAAGTAGAACGTTCGCTGCGCGTACTTGACGGCGCCGTAGCCGTATTTTGCGCAAAAGGCGGCGTAGAACCGCAAAGCGAAACTGTATGGCATCAAGCGTCGAAGTATAACGTTCCGCGTATCGCTTTCGTAAACAAGATGGATATTAACGGCGCGAATTTTTACAACGTTGTAAAAATGATGCGCGAAAGACTGAAAGCCAACGCGCTGCCTATTCAGTTGCCTATCGGTAAAGAAGAAACGTTTAAAGGTTTGGTCGACGTTATAACTAAAAAGGCTTATATTTATAACGACCCTACCGGTATAAAAATCGACGAAGTTGAAGTTCCTGCCGATATGGTTGCGGAAGTTAACAAGGCGCACGACGAACTTGTTGAATTTATCGCTGGTACGGACGACGAACTTATGGAAAAGTTTTTCGCCGAAGGCGATTTGTCTGTAGACGAAATTAAAAAGGCTCTTCGTAAAGCGGTTATAGAACTTAAAGTTAATCCCGTTTTGTGCGGAACGGCTTACAAAAACAAGGGCGTTCAAAAGTTGCTCGACGCAGTATGCGATTATCTGCCCAGTCCCGTAGATATCGACCACGTGGTAGGTTTTGACGTTAAGGACGAAAGTAAGAAAATCGTACGTAAAACCGACGATAACGAGCCGTTCTGCGGTTTGGCGTTCAAAATCGTCGCCGACCCGTTCGTAGGCAAACTTGCTTATTGCCGCGTTTACAGCGGTAAACTGCAAGCGGGCAGTTACGTCTACAATTCTACCAAAGGCAAGCGTGAGCGTATAACCAAAGTGCTTCAAATGCACGCTGCGCAGCGCGAGGAAATCGACGAGACTTACGCAGGCGAGATAGTTGCGCTGGTGGGTCTTAAAGATACGACGACAGGCGACACGCTGTGCGAAGAAAAAAATCAAATCGTGCTTGACAGTATGGTTTTCCCCGAACCCGTAATCAAGGTTGCAATAGAACCTAAAACGAAAGCGGGACAGGAAAAAATGACTCTTGCGCTTATAAAACTTGCGGAAGAAGACCCGACGTTCAAAACGTATACCGATAAGGAAACGGGACAAACGATTATAGCGGGTATGGGCGAACTGCACTTGGAGATTATCGTAGACAGATTGCTGCGTGAGTTTAAAGTAGAAGCAAACGTAGGTAAACCTCAGGTATCGTACCGCGAAACTATCCGTAAATCCGTTGAAGCGGAAGGTAAATACGTCCGTCAATCCGGCGGTAAGGGACAATACGGACATTGTAAAATCCGTATGGAACCTCAAGAGCCCGGCAAAGGATACGAATTTGTCGACGCAACCGTCGGCGGGAGTATTCCAAAGGAATACATACAACCCGTCAATAACGGTATTATCGAGGCTTCTAAAACGGGACCTTTGGCAGGTTACGAGATGGTAGACTTTAAAGTTACGGTATTCGACGGAAGTTTCCACGCGGTAGACAGCTCGGAAATGGCGTTTAAAATCGCCGGTTCGCTCGCGTTTAAAAACGCCGCCGTTAAGGCTGACCCCGTACTGCTCGAACCAATGATGAAAGTTGAAATAACAATGCCGGAAGAATATCTCGGCGACGTTATGGGCAACGTTTCTTCACGTCGCGGCAACGTATCGGGAATTGAACTTCGTAACGGAGTACAAGTAGTTAACGCGTTTATTCCTTTGGCGGAAATGTTCGGATACGCAACCGATTTGCGCAGCCGCACTCAGGGAAGAGGTAACTACACAATGCAGTTTGACCATTTCGCCGAAGTGCCTAAAGCTATTCGTGAAAAAATGGCTAAAGAAACGGCATCCAAGTAACGGATGTATCGTAATTACGTCGTAGGTTAAGCTTTAAACAATTTAAAAAAACTTTTTAAAAAGTGTAGACCAAAACGAAAAAATAAGATATAATAAATTTATTCAAAATAAAAAACAAAGTTTTGACATTAACAATCAAATCAGGAGGAATCACAACAATGGCAAAAGCAAAATTTGACAGAAGCAAACCGCACGTCAATATTGGTACTATTGGTCACGTAGACCATGGTAAGACAACCTTGACAGCAGCTATCACGATGGTTATGGCTATGCAAGGTAAAGCAGAAGTCATGAAATATGACGAAATCGACAAGGCTCCCGAAGAAAGAGCTCGTGGTATAACGATAAATACCGCTCACGTAGAATATCAAACTGATAAACGCCACTATGCGCACGTAGACTGCCCCGGACACGCCGACTATGTTAAAAACATGATTACCGGCGCTGCTCAAATGGACGGCGCGATTTTGGTTGTTTCAGCAGCTGACGGTCCGATGCCTCAAACTCGCGAACATATCCTTCTTGCCCGTCAGGTTGGCGTTCCCTATATCGTAGTATTTATGAACAAAACCGACCTTGTCGATGACGAAGAACTTCTTGAACTCGTAGAAATGGAAGTCAGAGAACTTCTTTCCAAGTACGAATTCCCCGGCGACGACCTTCCTATCGTTAAAGGTTCCGCTAAAAAAGCAATGGATGCTGCCGCAAGCGGTAACACCAATCTTGCAGACCCCGTTTTTAAACCCATTTTGGATTTGATGGACGCTGTCGACGCTTACATCCCCACGCCCGCGCGTGATACGGACAAGCCTTTCTTGATGCCCGTTGAAGACGTATTCACGATTACCGGACGCGGAACGGTTGCTACCGGAAGAGTAGAACGCGGTTCCGTTAAACCTTCCGACCCTGTTGAAATCGTAGGACTTAAAGACGAAATCAAAACGTCCGTTGTTACGGGTGTTGAAATGTTCCGTAAACTTCTTGACGAAGCGTTTGCAGGCGATAACGTCGGTTTGTTGCTTCGCGGTGTAGACCGTAAAGAAATCGAACGCGGACAAGTCGTTGCTAAACCCAAATCGGTTACTCCTCACAAGGATTTCGAAGGTCAAGTATACGTACTTACTAAGGAAGAAGGCGGACGTCATAGCCCGTTCTTCAAGGGATATCGTCCTCAATTCTATTTCCGTACGACCGACGTTACGGGTTCTATCGAACTTGACCCCGGCGTAGAAATGGTAATGCCCGGAGACCATACGCACATCAAAGTTTCTTTGATTACTCCTATCGCTATGGAAGACGGACTTCGTTTCGCTATTCGTGAAGGCGGACATACCGTTGGTTCCGGCGTTGTATCCAAAATCATCGCGTAATTTAGCTAAAGAATTAAAACTGAAAAATGCAGTCGAATTATCGGCTGCATTTTTTTATGCTGTCTATATACTGATACGGTTAAAACAATTAAATAATAAACAACCGATAAAATACTTAAAAGAAAAAGGGTTATAAAACGTAGATAATAAAATATGCACATATGTATAAACAAGCATATGCGGCAAGAAAATGGAATATTAAAATCCGTCAGCAATATTGTATACTTGCAAATCTGGTTTTAAACGAGTATAAATATCTAATACAACACAAGAGAAACAAACAAGTTCAAAAGAGATATAAGTAAAAAAGTCTGCCGACAAGAAAAAAAGTCTAACCAAAGGCTTAGGCGACCGATGGGCGATTTAGCTCACGGGGACTAAAGTCCCGCGAGGTAAATCGCCCCAACGGAAAAGAGGGGGAAAAGGGCGCGAACTTGGGGACTGGGACTCCGTTTGGTAAAAAATCAAATTTGGCAATAATGTTAGAATTGTTTTTTGCCAATTCGTTAGGATTTGCGTTAACCGTTATACTAGACGACGGCGCTCCTCCGTCTGAAGTGGAATAGTTGCAAACCGCATTGGTATACGTAGTGGTTGGCGTGTTACAAAAGAAATTTCCGTACTTGAGTTGCGTACTTCCGGATTTAAGAGTACAGTAAACATTAGTCGCAACCGGTTGAGCCGTTGTACTGGGTCTGTTTATTAACATAGAGGTATCGTGAGAAGCGATAACGCCGTCTTCTTTAATTTCCATTATAACAATAGTATTAGTTATTACGTCTTTAGCGTCTGAGGCATACCAACCGCCGCCAATGCCGCAAGCGTTTATACCGCCGCGATGAAGTAGTAATTTAACGTCTACAAAGCAACCGTCAGCTGTAACGTTTGCTATCGGCAGTCCAATAAAACCTCCTGCAGCATGACAGTCGTTTCCCGATTCGGTTACATTAGCGCCGAAAGCTGTCGCTTCGATGGTTCCCTTATATGAGCAAAGATAGAAACGGGTGCTGGAACCTCGTTCTTCGCCAATAAGTCCTCCAATATTGTATCTAACGTTATTTTGAGCGTTAGTGTTTAATGCGGAGTTATTCATTGTAATATTAGCGTAAGAAGAGCAATTGACCAAGTAAGTATTGATAGAATGTGCCGCAATGCCTCCGATTCTGACAGTTGCCGAAGGAGAAAACGAGTATTTGCAAGAATTGTCAATATTTATATCGTATATTTTAGCGTTATTTAAAACTCCGAACAACCCCATAATATATCCGCCGGAGTTAAACGGATCATTAGCTCCCGCGAATTTAGCATTTTTAAAGGAGTGTTTACCGCCGAAGAGAGTAGCTTTAAAGCCGGCAGC
>CAJUIV010000026.1 GCA_910586905.1 uncultured Christensenellaceae bacterium | reverse complement strand
TCAAATGCCATTTTTGACATTCAAAAGGAATATTCAAAGCGATCATCCAAGCATATATAACTTCAGATGTTATGGTTCTTTTTGTTCGGTTCTGTTCTTCGCCTTCGTAAAAATGAACCGCCGTCATAGGTGCGTTGATGTATTCGGTAATGGCTAAAATATGTGCGCCGGACAATGCGTTATATACAACCGGATCTACATTTTGCGTTATGGTCATGCACTTAACATAATCGAGAGTTTCCTCGTTTGTTTTTGCATTCTTCGAAAGAAACGCCTTGTTCCATTTTGCTTCCCATTTTGAAATCGACACTAAAGAATGTTCTAATTGTAATTCACAACCTCTAATGAAAACAAATTCGTTCTTTTTTTCGTCCCATAACTCGGTCGGAGGAATCACAATTTTGAGCATAGCTTTTAACCTTTGTTCTCCCTTGCCGAAGCAGGAACGATTCCGTTAACAAAATTCGACGCCGCTTCTTCGTTGGTAGCAAGTTCCATGAAAAGCATGGAATATGCCGGCGTTGCGGTAAACGAATCGGAAATCTCTTTCGATTTGCGGAAGTGTTTGCCGTCGTCCGATTTTTCGCCGTATGCCGCAAGGATAATTTCCTTAAATACACGAATAAGCGCTCCTTTATCTTGCGCTTTTACGATTCGTTGCAATTTTTCTTGAAGACCGCCTTCCGCGGAATATTGCATTTCCGTAAGTTCCGCTTCCGTAAGATTGAAATAGAAATCTTCGGTACGCTCGTTACCGTCAAAATCTTTATAAGTGATTGTTTTCTTTAACATGATTGTTTTCTCCTTTCAATTTTTTAAATAATAATCAAAGAGCCGCAAGCGTTTATACTCACGGCTCTCCGACTATGAAGTTGTTATGCTCCTGCTGTTTCCGTAAGAAGTTGAATAACCTCGCTCGGGAGCGGCAGGCGCGGTTCGTTTTCTTCCGTTCCGTAAAGAACGTCTTCGAGTGCTTTGAGTTTCGCCGCGTCCACTTTGGTCGAATCGATAACAAGAGACGCCGAGGGTTTCAACTCGTCGTTGATTTCTACCGGCGTAGTCGTGAATTCCCACGAGAATGTAATCGCTTCGGGACTGTCGTTTATCGTCTCGTATCCTTTTTCGGAAGGTTGTGCGGTTGCGCCGTAAACCAAGTGCAGTTTGTATCCGAAATCCGAACCCTTCTCGTCGTTACCCACCTGAGTTACATACGAAAGTCCGAACGGTTTATGCGCTTGCTGCGACACGATGACGCCTTTTGCGACTTCCGAATATCCTTGGCAAGCGTTGAATTCGTCCGGATATGTATAAGCCTCGATGGTACCCTCGAACTCTTCGGCGGAAGTAAGGTTTAAATACTTTATGTTATCCGCATAAAGTGCCGTAGCTTCCGCGCCGGAAGGACTTTCCGTTACGGCGGTCAATCCGCTCCAAGCGACGCCTTTGGGATAAGCGCCGTCTTCTTGCATATACAAAACGCCTTTCTTGACACCCGTTTCAAAAAAGCGTTCCTTAACCTGATCCCATTTAAGTTTCATTTATGGTTCTCCTTTTTAATAATAAATTGTGAAAACGTCGTGGTTTAAATTGTCCGAAGTATAATGCCGATTGAATCTGCACATTGGAAGTTTCGATACTTTATCGACGATTTTACTATCCGGATTTCTATCCACGACGGTTAACTGATACCCTATTTTATTGAAATACACGGCGTTGTCAGCGTATGTATTATCAATATCCTCTCTCGAATAAATAATCGCAGGGTATTTGATTTGTACTGTCGGAGGGGGTTGAAAATACACATTATGACTCCCCAACACGTTTTCAAGCAGGGTTTGAAGATTTGGTCTTCTATCCATTGTATACACCCCCTATTGACAGCACCAGTCTCGGGTACTGCATGGAAACGCTTGTAACTTTCCATCTCGTACCGTTCAACTCAACAAAACGTATAGCGGAATAATGTTCGTTGGCAAACGAATCGGCAATTATGCTTATGTCATTTGAAACCGTGATATCGTCGTTTAAATTGCCCGAACTTTGGTATGAATAACCATACTGCGATTTTACGATATCGCCAAAATATTTTTGCTCAACGATTTCGTCGGTCCATACTCCGTTACCGTTGTCTTTCGGCGTCATAAACCCTACGATTCCGTAAAATTTAGCCATAATTCCTCCTGTTTACCAACGAATTATTCCATTTTGAATTTTCGGATAATCCGATTATTCCGTAGGCTCCTCTTCTTCGGGAGTGGGAGCGGATGCCGCCGTTGCTTCGATAGCGATTGCCGAATACGGCTTGATGAGGGCGCCGGAGCATCTCGTTTCGATAAGATACTTCTGCTGGTTGTAATCGATATCGAAATCGTCGAACATATTGACCGCACCGCCCTTATCGGCGCCGACGTTGTAATCCGTAAGATTTACGATTATGCCGAGAAGTTCTCTTTCCTTGCCGTCGACGGTTCTCTTTTTGTTTTCCATAACGGGAACCGTAATGATTTCCTTTACGCGAAGCTTGGTAGCGAGTTTTTCGATGGATTCGTAAAGGTCTCTTCCGGTGCTATCCGTCAAGAGCAAGCAATCGGTAACCATGTCTTCGGTCGTATAAAGCGAAGGATTTCCCGAGCCCTTATAGTTTTTGCGCGCTTTTATACACGCCTTTATGAATTCTTTGGCGCGAGCTTCCGCTTCGGTTGCGGCAACCAACGCCACAATCGTATACAGCTCGTCGTCGGTCCAAATCGGACGGATTTTAAGCGGGTCGATTTTATCGTTCGAAGAACTGCTGCGACCGTCGCCGATAAGGTATGCTCTCGCGAGTTCCTCGTCGAGCTTGCCGCGCATTTCGGATTTAATCCACGCAACCACGTCGAAATCGGTAATGTCTACAACGTCGTCGCGCTCGAGAGATTGCTTTTTATAAACGGTCGTCGGGTCGGTCGTTCTCTTGAGCAAAGTGAATACTTCGTCGAGCTTCTTTTTACCCTTGGTATAACCCCTTGCTCGCGCCTCGTCGCCCGTGATGTTGGCAAACGTCGATTTGATACGCGAGAACGGCGTCTTATGTACGGCGGCCATAACTTTGGTTACCCACGTTTGGTCTCTGTCGATGAAACCGGGAGTCGTCGTTACGTTTTTCGCATCGGGGAAAAGATAGTCGATATTCTCGATTCCGTGTTGAAGTACCGCATCTTTCAAACTGCCGTAACGCTTCGCATCCGAGAGAATTTCCATTTGTTCGGCATGACTGAGTACGCCGTCGCCGTTCTTTTCGTCGTTTTCAAACACATTGTGTTTCATGTTATCGTTGTCTCCTTTATTATTGTTTTCGTTTTCGTCGTTACCGTTGTCTTCTAATGCCTGCCCGACGAGCGCATACATTACGTTCTTTTGTTCTTCGGTCATCGAATCGATAACGTCCTGAACAGTCTTTTCCTTCTTTTTGTCGTCCATATTCTCGGACTCCTCCTTTTTTTGTTCTTTCGGCTCTTCTGCCGTGGGTTCTTCGGAATGATACAGTTCGATTTCTTTACCGTTGAAAATGATAGCTTCATCGGGCAATTCTTCTCCGTGAACAACGATGTTGTCTATAAACGCGCTCGGATTTGCCCCTGCCAATACGATACTTACTTCGCGTATCTTTCCGTGCATAACACACGATCCATGCTGTTTCAACTGATTGGCATAAATCGAAAGCGACGCAATGTCGCCGTGTTCTACAAGTTTTTTCGCTTTCTGAGAACGAGGATTATCGTTAAACGAACAATAAGCATAAACGCCGTCGCCGCGATTTTCCAAAATTGCATGTCCCAATACTTCTTCCGGGTCTTTATGTTGATGATTCCAAACGAGCGGAACTTTTCTGCCGTCGTCATCTTTGAAAGCATCTTTCATAATCACTCTTCCGTCGGAGCATTTAACATCTGCCCTCGTTGCCCATCCGCTGAAATCGTAATTATCCACCATTTTGATTTTTACCTCCATCGGATTGATTTTCTTCGATTTCGCCTTCCTGTGGATTCGTTTTTTCCGATTGCGGCGCACTCAGATTTTTATTTCTAAGCTCATCTGCTTTCGGATCTTTTGAAGGCGTAATACCAATGATTTGTCGTATTTCGTTCGACGTCATTATCTCGTTTCTCGTAAACTTATCCGCCATCTCTGCGATTTCATTTACGGGAACAAGCTTAAACGGGTCTGTAAAGAACGAAATGGACTTATGCTGCGAACGAGCGGTCTTCGTCAGAAACTTTCGCTTCATCTCATCGACAATCGCAGAAACCACAGGTTCGATTGCTCGATTTTGATAATTCAGCATTGTTTTTTCGTCGGCAGACCCATCCAAAACTCCTTGAGTAATTCCCAACTGGCTATATAGCATACTCGTCAGATACTCTATTTGTTTCATAAGATTATTGTCTACCGAACGGTTTAACTGCGTTATATGCTCGGTTGCATCTGTGTAAGCGATACCGTACTTGGAACCGGCAAGTTGGTCTTCAATTTGACGTCTGCGTTTTTCGGCTTGCTCTTTTCTAAGTTCGGTCTTTAACGTATACGGTAATTGAATAATCAAATCCAATTTTCCGGATCCGCTCTGTTCGTCTATGGCGTCCAACAGATTGAGTTTACGAACAAGCCGTTGCATAGTCGAGTTCGGCTCGTTTATTACCGCATAAAGCGGATTTTCAACTATACCTATCGACTTTTTCGGAAGAATAATATCTTCTTTTACCGCACGTCTTTCGTTATAAACTCGAACTTTAACGTGATTCGGATACCACTCCAAGATTTTGCCGGTTCGTAAACTCAAAATATCAAACGAATCGTTATCTATCGGATCCACGGTTGTATCTACCGGAACTATCGCAACGCAACCTTCGTCAAACATAGACATAACAACATCTTGTATAAAAGCGCGTCCGGTTTGATCGACGTTCGCTTCGAGCATAAGACACCTGTTCAAATTCGAATCGATGTTTTTTAAGTATCTTCCGTTTTCATCGAGAAGCACATGTCTTATGCTGATTGCCGAAACATCGATTGCGATGCGATTATAAACCGACGTTACAATCGATTTTTCGTTACCTCTTGTAAAACGAGGCCGGTCCGGACGATAGGAATAATTCATTCCTATGTCTTGCCATGTGTCGGTCGGGGGATCTCTATTAAAAAAAGCGTTCCAAGCGTTTTTCAGCCTAGAACCCAAACCCGGTTTTTCTTTATCTCTCATTCGATTCTCCTTTTACGTTTCGACTTTGTCTATAACGGTTTTCTTATACGCAACTTTGCCCGAATCGTAAATTCCGTTTTTTAATTGCGAAATATTATAACCCTGATCCGCAAGAGCCATAAAAACACCGATTTCGCCGCGCTTTGCAACGAATTGAACATTACGACCGGACGGAGATTTTAACCCAGATACCTTTTCGTTCATAAGCGACGCCATTTTCGTGTTGTATGCCAATATCGTCGCGGAACTGAGTCGACCGGCTTTGGTTACTGCATTTGAACCGCCAAGCAACTCTTTTTGATAAGCTTTAAGTTCTTTTGCGCTTTTTGCTTTTGCACGAGACGTAATCTTTTCGCCGTGACGTTTAGCCCATCTGGTGTCTTTTTTCTCCAAAGCTCTTTGATGTCGCACTCCGGCTTTTGTCAATGTTCCGTCTTCATTCTGATATCTGCGAACACCCCACTTTTGACCCAAAATTCCATGATGAATAATTACATTACGGTTTTCCATTTTGAATTTCTCCTCTATTCGAATGCTTCTTTATTGTCTTTATACGCTATGTAAGCATCCATCATAGCTGCAACGGCGTCAATCTTTTGTTCGTAACGCCGTTTTAAGAGTTTACGATTCCCGTTTGTATCTTCCATTGTGATACAGTTTCCCATCGCAAACGTCATCAAATCCTCGTCAAAAAGAAGTAATCTTTCTTCAGAAAGTTTCTTTAATTCTCCGAGTGGCACCGATTCTGTCTTTGCGCCTTGTATAACTTTTACGATTCCAAACGGTCCGTTTTCCTGCGACCAACGTTCTACGAATTTGGCGGCGTTATACGGGTCATATCCGAAACATCGAACATCATAACCGCATCGAACAATATGCTCATCCAAATCTTCGTAAACTTGCATCATATCAAGTACGGTTCCATCTAAAACAATGAGACTTCCCTCGTTAATAAACGAATCATACTTAACACGCATTGCCGAAGGCAATCTCGCGAGTGTATTGGTGGTGATGTAGTTTCTCGTTTTTACTCCGAAACACCCATTTGATAAAGGAAACAAAAACGTAAAAGCGCAGAAATCATCGCCTTGCGACAAATCCGCGCCAAGCGCACAAGGAAGTTGCCAGTAATCGCGTTTGCGATGCGGAAGTGTTTCTTCATACGAAAAGTAATAGGTATACCCTTCCATCGGGATACCAAAACGTTTCGCAAGTATGTCATTTCTTGCGGCTGGAGCTTTTTCGGCGCGTTCGACTTCTAATTGATACGTTTCATACGTTACCGTTTTTCCTAAATTCGGATTTGCTTTCGGCCACATGTTCGGGTCGGCGACTTCGTCAATGGAATCGAGTTTATACCACCATATAGACACATGAGGATTTATGTACTCGCCTTTCAGAATATCCGAAAGTTCCATCTTTATTGTGTCGCCGGCTCCGTTACGAACCGTTCCTTCCGAACTGATTGCGACTATGAGATAATCATCAACCTTTGATGCGCCCTGTTCTATAGCCCCTATTACGTCTTCCCGAATATCTCCTGAAAGCCATTCGTCAACTGACGCACATTTGATTTGTAAACCTTGCAGTTTTGCGATACTCATCGGGCGTATTTCAAGTAACGAACCTGTTAAAAAGTTTTCGATACCTTTTTTTGTAGATGCCAGCTTAACTCTATCCGCTTTTGACCCGGTTGTGTTTTGTATCGAACCTTCCGTTAAAAACTGAAATAACGGACCTCGAGCGCGAGTTAAAGCCGTTCGTATTGGAGATAATACTTCCTCGGCTTGTTTCATTGTTGGCGCCGTCGTAATTTGATGCGTTGTCGATGTGTCTACATTCAAAAAATAGTTTTGCAAACACGAAGCGTACATCGATTTTGCCGCACCTCGTGCTACAATCAAATACTGTTTGTTTATGAGGCGTTTTTTGATTTTCTTATTGACGTAATGTCCGCCGTGGCCATCTTTGTTTGGAACGTAAACGCTACGCTCTACAAAATAATACCAACCGAATATCTGTTCGCCCCATATCTTAAAACTGTCAAGTAAATACAAATCGCCGCCATCAGTAAGAGTTAATTCTTTCTCACAAAAAGCTATCCAGCCCTCAACAGCTTGGTCGTCATAAAATATTCCCGGATTCGCAATCAAATCATCGATTCGATTCATCTCCATAGAAATTTCTTTGTTGACCGGTATTTCGCCTCTTATTACGGCATCTCGAAACATACCGTAATATCTCGGAACGGCTGTGTTCGATAATGCCATTTGAATATCTCCCTTTTACTTTGTCGGCAACTTTTTAAGTTCGCGTATGGCAATGGCGATTCCCAATGCCGAACTGGCTATTGCCAATGTGCCGCCGATACCATCGATAACAGCGCCTACGTTGGC
The DNA here is from genome assembly GCA_910586905.1 of uncultured Christensenellaceae bacterium. Taxonomy (GTDB): domain Bacteria; phylum Bacillota; class Clostridia; order Christensenellales; family CAG-314; genus Fimimonas. Next base: position 12,278 of record CAJUIV010000026.1, on the reverse strand, counting down.
TCTGCCTCTCGATACTTGATTCGCGGTTAAATCGGAATACTGCCGTTCGAGATTCATTCGATTAACTCTGTTCTTAAGATCTTGATCGGACATACCGCGTAAATCGTTATTTACTTTTTTACGGCTTTTCATCCCGCCACCCGAATCGTGCATTTGTTTTATGTTTCTTACGGCTCCGGAAGATGCATCCAATATCTTTTTGGATGTATTCATATTCGCCGTGGTGGTCTTATATCGACGTTTACCGAGATCGGTCAATGTTCCGTCGTCGTATGTATAACGCCGAACACCCCATCGCATTCCCTTTGTTCCGTAGTGTTGCAAATAATTTTGCATAATGTTTTCCTCCAATTTATTTATCGGTATTTGTAACGCTCAAACGCCATTCGATTTCGCTTATTTGGTCTTTAATTGCCTGTACAGCGACGGAACTCGCAGGTGGATCAAACAGTAATTTGACTTTCAAGTAAATATACGATATGACCATCTGCTGTCCGGAGTTATCTTCGCCGAGATAATCCGACCATCGTTCTTCTTCCGATGAAATACAATACCCATTTTTCGGACCGACTCCGATTTGTATCAGTTCCGACAAAACTGTGTTGATATGAAATATGACATCCTTATCAAACGCATCGTATGATTTGTCGATGCCGAGCAACTTTTTTATAGATGTAAGAATACTGTCGTCCATTTGTCCTCCTTATTAATGACGCCACGGAGCAGTATCGTTTGCTCTGCGCTCTATTAGTTGAAAATCCGCTTTTTCCAATGACCCGTAATGTATAGCCATATGCGTATTATGACAACAGCAAACAACATTTTGCGGATCGAATATTATGGGATCACGATTCAGAATTTGTTCTTTCGTAATTGGATTCAAATGATGAATTATTACTACTCTCTCACAAATCGGCCTATCCGAAAAAGCCAAATCGCATCCGTTATCTCGCATAATAATCTGCCTTCGAAAACGCTTCCACTCAACCGAGCGATAAAGCGTTTGATTCAAATATCTTCCGTATCCGAATGTATCGTCGCCGACCGTTCCGTTTAGTTTCAAATATTCAAACCGTTCTGCAAACGTCGGCAACTCGATGAGTTCGAAATATGTCTTAAACTTCATCGTCGTCCGTTCCTCCGTTACCGCTGTATTTACGCATAGCGTCCAATGCACTTCGGTATAATTCTTCACTACGTTTAGCAGATTCGATATTATCTGCTTTCGCTTTAATCAACTTACGTTGCTCGACTAAAATTTCTTTTTCGAGTTTTTCCTTAGTTGATCCGAGCTTTAAATAATGCGTTATCACTTGCGACGACGCAGTTCCTTCGCGAAGCTGTCTCTCCGCTAAATCTGTTGCTAGTGCTATGAGTTGATTTTCTCTGGCTTCCGGCGTCGATGCTCTTCGAAGGAGTTTGGACGAATCGGAAGAACCGGTATTGCTCGACTTTTTCATCCTTTTACGCTCCTTTCCGTATATTTTCGGGTATGATTAAAAGAGCACGGTAGTACCCTCATAAGAACCTATAAACCAAATCCAATATATTTGAAAGGAGAAAAAGAATGGAAAAAGTTAAACCTTCCGGATCCGACTTATAGGCTCTTATGAGAATACTACCGATACCCCATAACCGTCCCTAAAAAATCCCGCCGGGGAAAAATCAAAGACCGGCGCGATAGGGGCAGGGGGTGTTTTATTTGTCTACCCCCATACCCGCGTTTGATACTTATCGTGTTACTTTTTTGTATGTGTTTGTGAAATCCTGTTTTACGATTTCGTCGATTGCTCGTTCAATTTCTGTTTCGTTCTCTTCTTCCGAAAGCGAATCAGAAGTTTTAGCAATTCTTGCAAGAAACGAACAACTGTTGTAACCCCTCCCTACGTCATACAAGAACCAGCGGTCGAACTGCATGAAAGGGTCATAGGGGTTATCAAATGTGGTTAGTGCTACTCTTTTACTGTTCATATCAGTCCCCACCTCCTTTCAGATACCGAATGACGGTTGATTTCGAAACGCCGAGAGCTTCTGCCATTTGGTCATTTGTATAACCGGAAGCTTTCATTGCTTTCATTTTGGCAATCTTAGCGTTGCTTAGTGTTGTTGTTTGTTTCGGAAGAGCTCTTTGTTTGAACTTGTCTTGGTCAGTGTATAAAAGAATTTGAGAGAGCTTGCTATCCGAAATGGCGCCGGCTTGTATAGCCTCCCACTCCCTATCGCTTATATCGATTGCCGTACGGTGGGCGCCTACTTCTATGCGCGCTCTGGTCAGTTCTTGTTGGCTTAACTTCTTTTTCTCTTTCTTCGTTATGTCCGGATTTGCTTGTACTTTGGCCGCTATTCGAGAATTAGCTAGGCATTGTGCTTGACGTTCACGGGGTGCGTTCCTAAGTGCTATGCTTAATTGCGCATTCAAATGGTCCACCTCCGTTTCATACACTTTTGCAGCCGACGCAGAATACTCTATGCGTCCGGTATTAAGACATTCTTTACGAGCTTCGTTAGCTAATGATTTTAATTTGTTGGCGTAGTCTGCATAAGCCCTTTCCTGTGGCGTATTGGCGAACGATACGAGACTGTATGCATCATCCGTTTCTGCCATTCTCGTAGACTTCGACGTTGCAAGGGTGGATGTTATCTTAGCCGTGGACGGAACTTCAACATACTTTCCCGATTGAGAATCTTTGTAATAATTCTTTCCATCCCTAACTATGATGTTGATACTTTTTCCTACACCCGGAATGTCTGCTTTAAGATATACTCGTCCCGTTTCCGTATACAGTTTTTTACCGGTTTCGGGATCCACATATTGTTTTTTCTTTCTTCCGGTTTCAGGGTCTACAACCAATAAGCCTTCTTTTCTTTCGTTTACATTTATTTCGGACTTTGCTCTGGAAAGCAATGTAGAAGCACCGCCGCCTCGCTGATATTTGTTTTTTAATTCCTGTATTCCGTTTTCTTTCTCGCTCAACTTATAATTCAGCTGATGCTTTTCTGCATCGATAACAACCATACTATGCTTTACCGCACGGGCAAGTTCTTCACTCGATGCGCCTTGCAATGTCATATCCGTGATGAGATTAGAGATTTTACCCATTTCCAAATCGGTACGGGTCATCATCTTCATTCCCGGCTGATACGGATATGCTTCGGAAGGGTCAAAATCCTTTAATCCTTTCAACGGCGGAGTTGTCGATATGTTTATTTTATTGTTTTTACCGTTACCGGTTGTTGGAATAAGCATAACAGTATCTCCGTCAAAATCGGCTCCGGATAACCTAGAAGCCACTTTGCTGTTGATTCCAACTGCATCTATACTGTTTACGCCGATGGTATTTCGAGCATCTTGTTGTTTGTTATTTACCGTCAATATAGGAATTTCAAAAGTTCCTGCGTGCGGATATCGCACCAAGGCAACCATTGTTCCGTCTTCGTAATTCGGAGCATAAATCTCCGTATCTTTCATTGACGAAATCGGGAGTATAACATGCCAACGCTGACTGGGTAAAGCGGCTGCCTTTAATGTTTCCGAGGCAGTATCACAATCATCGGCAAAACTGCTCAATAATACTCTTTTGATAGTCGGATTCGTAAGGGAATTTATTTCGTCTAATTCCGCTTGCTTATCCGCTTCCGATAATGTCAACTGTTTTTTGATTAAAGAAAGATTTTGTTTTGCCAAGAACTGAGGCGGCAGAACCTTTCCCCAATCATCCCAATCTCCCTCTTCGGAACGTTTATTTATCAAAGATAATTGTTCGTTTCCGTTTTTGTCGATGTAATAACTTTGACCTCCGACTTCTTTTATAAGCGAACCAAACGGATTGTCGGGGTCTTTTTTAATTGTTTTCAAAACGGTGTTGTCTTTCGGTCCGCAAACAGGAGTTCCTTTCGTTTTATTTGTATTAAAACGAACATCTACTCCTTCGGGCAAATCGTCTGCATATACCGCCATGCCTTTGAGATAATGCGTATCGTCTACCAAAATACGAACTTGTGCATAATGACTGTTGCCAAGTGACAAATCGTCTACTCCGCGACGAATTTCTATAAGCCCGTCTTTTTCTGCCCCGCCGTCTTCCTTATAGCATATTGCCAGTCTTTTGGAATCCATGCTTTTGGGATAAACAAAAGCCGGTTTGAATGTCTGTCCGTTATCGTACGAAATATACTTATCTTGTATTTGGTGCACATTCGAATAGTCGTAAATCTCTTTATGTGCGGTACCGGGAGGGCACAACACTTTTATAGTTGTCTGTTTTCCCGGATTGTTTACTTGAGGAACTCTTCCTTCATACACTTCATACCCCTCCGTTTTAAGAATATAAAGCGCGTTCGCTAAACGACCTTGAGAAACACCGAGATTTTTTTCAACACCTTTTCCGACGTCAATCATTCCTACGGTATCCACTTGCTCTTTAAGAAAATTAGCGGTTTTTTGCGCCGCAAACATTCTTGCTTCCGAGTCGGAATTTAAAAGAGACCGAACAGTAGATTCGTTTATCCCCATCCTTCTTCCAATCTCCGAATAGTTCAGTCCGTCGGCTCTTAAACTTTTTGCCGTTGCGACCATATTGGCACGACGCTCGTTAGTAGCTAACGATATTTGTATCCTGAGTCTTGTGGTGGACGGCTCACCTTTGTCGTTTACGATACCCATTGCTTTTGCAATTTCGGGTTCGGTAAACCCTTCTTGTTTTAATTGATCTACACGACTAAGCAAATCACCGCTTCGCTGATACGGGTCTTCGCCGGAACCCCAAGGATATCTTCCGGAATGATACTTGGTTCCATAGTGCATAAGTTCGTCTAATTCGTCGACGTCATAATCGTCGGCGTAATCGATGTCTATCGGAAACACGGATTCCGCATCATCTAAATAACTCATGTTTTTAATTCTCCTCGCTTCTGATTTTGGAAATGATTTTATCTGAAAATATGATTTTATCAATGATGGGTACAATATTAGACGCCGTCGGATTATCCACAAGAATTTCGTCGTTTTGATAGATTCGCAATTCTATCTCAATATCCGATGGTTTAACGTGATACTCCAAACAAAAAAGAGCAGTGTAAATACGCAACTGCTCTATATGTGTTTTTGTAACGCCGGTTTTTAAATCGTGTATTCTCAGAAAATTATTCCGAAACGCTATCGCATCTGCAGTTCCGAAACAGTTATCCGAATAATATAAAACCTGTTCCGGTTGCATTTGAAATCCGATAGCATCATTGACATACATGTTTAATGTCTGCCGTGTTTTCGGAAGTTTTTGTCTCAGTTCGATACATCGCCTTGCAAATTCATGAAGTTCCGTTCCTCTCTGCGCAGCCATAAAATTGGTATAAGCTTCGACAATCTTTGACTCCGAATAATTTATCCAATGATACTTACTGGCTCCGAGAAAAGCGTGTTGTCCTTCAAGATCCAAATGTCTGTTGAAGTTCATTTAAAATTTTCTCCTTATTTTCAGGGAATATAAATGCCGCATACGACATCTTCCCCAATAACTCAACATAGTAATCTTGATTCGGACGATGAGAAGAATTCCGTGTTTTTTTACCTTCCAAGGCTGCCCATTTGTTTCCAAACAAAATAAGCAAATCAGGAATCCCTTGCATTGAACTGGGATCCAAATGAAAAACAACGCAACCCGGAAATCTTGCTTTGATTTCTTTTATAAGATTTGTCTTAAACTTGTTTTCAAGCATATGCGCCTCCTCATAAGAATAGAGAGAGTATGTTTTAAAAAATAGATATATACTCTCTCCATAATAGAGAATGTTTTTTTCGCGAGAAAAAAGAAAGAGAAGAAAAGCCTATACCGATTAAAGTACAGGCTCTTACTCCTCTTTCTCGATTAAGACTAATCAATCATCGTCGAATATTTTACAACTCGTTTGACATTTCGGCCACGGTCCGCCGCAAGCTTTACAGCATTCCGGAATCTCGCTTTCATCGGGGTCATCATAAATATCATCATACTCGCTGTCTTGATCGAGTACTGAATCTACTATGTCTTCCTCGATTGTATAACCGCAATGAAAACATTTGAACGTATTTGTTCCGAAATTAAATTTCATTGCAGTTCCGCAAGACGGACAATCGGGCGGATAATAACCCAAAATATCTCTGGTTGCAATATAGTTGTCTTCGTATCCCGAATCGTCATTATTAACGAAAGAATTACGAAAATTTGTATTATTTGAATTTCGACGTCCCATTCTTTTAATCTCCTTTTCTCGTTGTAATTATAACACAAAACTTGATTATAATCAAGAGATGGAGTATGGTGGTGGACGAGGAAATTGAGAAAAACACAATAGTGCTATTACCGTCTCACAAAAATACCTCCTAATTTGATTTTTTAAGGTTTGGACAAAAACCCACTTTTTTACGTTAACTCTTTTATTTATTAAAACTTTTTATCACAAATAATCAAACATAAAAACGGGCATTTGACCACGAACACCCTTAAAATGTTTTCCACGCGAAAAACACCAGAAAATCATAGTTTTTAAGGGGTTCAAAATGTTTTCGTCGCGAATCGGTCTGCCCACTTTTTATTTCAAAAACGGGCATAAACCCACTTTTTATGGGTTATTATTCTCTGTTAGTATCCTGTCAATATCCTTTTGTATACTTACACGGAACCGTTCGTACGCTCTTGTGATGGTTTGGACAGATCGTGCCAATTTGCTAAACACCCTTGATAGTTCCGGTATCGATTGATATAGAGCTTCATACACACCCTTATAGCCCTTACGTCTGTATAAAGACGATTTAACTATTATGGATGCTACCTCCTTTTGTTTGGCGCGTTTACGGATTTTTAAATATCTGAACAACTTCTTTTTATACAGTCGTTCGGATTTAGATAAACTACTCATTTATACTTCTCCCATAGTTTATTTCTTTACAGCATAGTCAATATTTTTCGTTAAATGACAATCTCCGCCATGCTTATGACATTCCTCTTTAGTGCAAGACGGAATCTCGCCATTACATTCGTAATAAAGAATATTATTATAAACATCAGAAGGTTTAATTTTAGCGATATGATGCGGAACCGGATCTATTTGCACTCCGACGCCGCTATGGCAGCGAAAACATTTTTCTCCTTCTTTGGATAATTTTGTACAGCACTTATTGCACGCATAAATTATTCTCGGCTTTTCAAAATCGAAAGAACTCATTCTTTACCCTCCGAAAAACAGTGATAAAGTAACTATAAGAGATATTATTGTTAAACTCATCGTTATTGCCGCCGCAAATCGAAATCTCAATGCGATCCTCTCATTCTCGGTCTTAACACCAATAGCATACGCCGCGACATTTGTGACGAATAATATAAAAAACATTACTGTCACTATGTAAAAAATTCTTACCATAAAATCCTCCATTCTTTTTTTGTGTTTTAATAGCCTCTGCGAAGCCATTTTTTTAACTCGCGTATAAGCTTTTTTACTTGTTTGCGATTAAGCCTTACGCCTTCGCCTATTACATCGCCATCTTGTAACGGACGACAGCCTTCGTTCTTACAAATTCCAAACCCATTGGGAATTGTCGGAATATCTCCGTAGCACTGTTTATACCAGTCTAATTTGTTTGCATCTACCAACACTTTACAATTTACTCGAAGATACATTTCACCGACAGTGTTTGAAGTATACCCTTCTATAAAACCGTATCGTTCGGGATTTTCTCCACTAAGGCATGGATATGTTTCGTTTATAATTTTAAATGCCATATTTCTCTCCTTTCACCAAAGATTTCGTTTCTTTAATTCTTTAACAATGCAGTCTATAAGCGGATAATCTAATTCTACGGCTTGTTCTCCGCCATCGAACGCACAGTTATAACAAGCATAATGATAAGCGAGAAAACCTTCTTTATCCACATATTCCTTTGCCATAGCTTTAATGGAATTTGATATTCTTCCACGCTTTCTATTTAGTCCCATACGTTCTCCTTACTTAAAATCATACTTCCCTGCAAAACCTCGCATATTAAAATCTTTTTTTTGTTCGAGACTTTTGGATATAGCCAAATCGATTCCACTTCTTGATTTAATGTGATAGTAATATAAATCCTTATACGGTGTGTTCAATCTGTCAATACGTCCTGCCGCCTGAGTCATGATTTTATATGAATAGTTTTGCGAGTAAAATATAATTGTATCGGTAGTAATACAATTCCAGCCTTCGGCTCCGGCTGTATATTGAACCAAATATACCCATCGATCTCCATTCGGTACAGGTTGATGAATATGTCCATTCCATTCGGCAACGGTCAAACCAATTCCATTACAAAGACCTCGAAGAATATCCAGTTCATAGTCAAAATTGTAGAATATGATTGCTTTCGGATGCGTTTCCAAAATCTCCATCAGTAAAATTTGTCTGGAAGTATCTGAATTAACAGTTTTGCGAAGTTCGTAACAAAATTCGCTAGCCGTTTCAATCGGTTTTTGTTTCTCAACATTCCACCGATTTCGAATCAAATCTTTATACGTCGATACATCAAATGAACAATATACGTCTTCGTGATGTTGAACCGTTTCTCTTTTGAAATCCATATCTACAAGAATGGAATTCCGCAAGCGAATCAGTTTTCCCGTATTAACGTATCTGTCTATTTTCGGAAATTTTGTCACATGACTGTAAACAGCATGTTCACGAATAAATTCTGTCTTATTTCTATAGAACCCGTTTGCTATGAAAACCGGAATATAATCCTGCCATGTATCGCCCGGAGTAGCTGACAATAAAATCCATTCGTTGCTCTTTGCGATTTTAAGAAATGCTTTTACCCAACTACCGTAACCGATAACTCGCTGTTCGTCGAATATAAAAAAAGCATTCCTAACTTCGGAATACTTTTGAATATTGTTCCAAGAATCAATTACAATTTTATTTGAATATTCCAAACCGCAGTTTCTATCTTTTTTGGGCGATAATAAAAACGGAACTAATTCCTGTTCCCATTCGAGCGTGTCGCGTTTTCTCGCCGTTGTGATAATATAAAGGTCTTTACACTCTAAATCGTCCATCGGTATGTAATTATCCGCTCCGACTACTCCGCCTTGGGAAACATAATAATAAGCTAACGCCGTTCTGGATTTACCGCTCCCGACTCCGCCGCACAAGATACAACCGTTTTTCATTCGTTTAAGAGCATCTTGCTGATAATCGAATAACGACAATACGGCATTACTCATATCTTTAAATCCTCTAACAACGAATCGATTTGCGATACTTTTACAACAGGTTCACAATAATCTCCGGGAATATACGCTACCGATTTAAGTTTTTTTGAAAATCCGCGAATCCCTTTTTTTACATTTCCATACCCTTTTAAAAATAACACTGCGGACAATTTCATAGCAAGATTATATGCTTTGCAATCCTTGCAAGAAGTCGCATCCTTATGCCGTTCTTTACAACTGACGCATCCACACATTATATCCGCCATCTTCGATACATCGTAATCTTCTTCCATTACTTTTCTCCTTTAAGTTGTTTTATTAGTTTACGCATTTGCCACGGTCTTGAAAAATACATTGGCATATACCAATAATTTTTACCGCCGTCGTCCGTTGACATCGGGTTAGCCAAAGAATCGCCTATTTTTACAAATCCGGCTACTCCCAAAAGCGATAACTGAATATAACACATAAGGGCAACCGTTTGATCGATATCTTGCGCTGTAACAAATATGTGATTTTGATAGTTTATCCCGGCTTTTGCTAATTTTTCTTTGGCGTCGTTTACAGCCGCTATCAATGTTGCGCCGGCTCCGCAAGCACAATCGTGTATGCTGATATATCCCTTATCCTTAACCTCTGATACAACATCTCCAAGGGTTATCTCCGACATCAATTTACAGACATGATATGGTGTGAAGAACTGTCCTTTACAAGCATCGCCGAAATTTAAGTCCATAAACAAATCGCCCAATAAATCTTGGTCGGTATTCTTATCAAATTCCATTACGACTTGCGACAAAAGTTTCGGAAATAACTGTTGTTCTTTTTTGTCGTATTTGTGTATGCGTTGTAAATATTCTTTTTCACGTTCAGCAAAATGAAATTTATCCACAGCATTCGAAAACGAGCAAGCGGACGCAAATATAAAATCCTGCCATACATTGTATTTGTTATGACTGTAAGATAAAATTGTAAAAGTTCGTAAGAACTCGCTCTTAAAATTACGAGATTGGTCCATTCTTTTTATCTCCTTTCTATTTTAAGTTTTTAATTTTTTTACAAGTTCCTTTACACGTTTCGTCCGTACAATTCAAACACGGTTCGCATATGGCTATAGAACCGCGGTGTATTTTACGAACTGGCTCGTCAGGCCGCGAAGAGCATGAGAAAATATGATATCTCCGCCTATTGGGTTTTATAAGCATTTTTCACACCTCTTTATTTGATGTCAATATACGGCAAGACCTCACGAATTTTAGTTAGCAATTTTGCCGCACATTTTGCGCATAAATCCTTATTATTTGCACTAACATTTTCTCCAAGAAAAATATTAACAGTTATTACTTTCGAACTTCCGACTTCTTCATCGCATATAAGTTTGTAACAACTATCACATCTATAACGAGTTTCTTTCATTATCTTTTCTCCACAAAAATATAAGAGAAAGAGCCGACAGCTTTCACTATCGACTCCTCTCGTTATTTTTACTTGGGGTTCTACTGCGCGGAATCGTATTTTTCGTATTTATGCGCAAAGGCATCTTCTACGATCGTAACGTACATACTCTTTAAATATCCTTTTACGCCGCTCTTTCCGTTCGCATTCCAATTATACGGTCTTATTTCCACATCGACGTTGCTGATTTCCGCATAATCCAAAGTGTTTATGGTGTCGATGTCCAAAGCCGTTTTACACGTTCTTGTTATCAAGAATACCTTAGGCGGAATGACGTCGAAACTTACGGCTACTTGAATATAGTGAACCGCTTCTTCGCCTTCTTCTCTCGGCGGAAGAATTTTAATATTCCATCCGCGCGATTTAAGTTCGTTGGCTACTTTTTCATCTTCGATAATCACGCAAAAATTGCGACTTCCCTGCCGATTATATTTCGTTTCGATACCCGAAAAGTTGCGAAATATAATTTTTGCGTTCTCGATTACAATACAGTCCCTTTCGTTAGTCATTGTTGATTTGCTCCTTTTTGAAAATATATTCGGAAATATCGTAGCCCAAGCTACAATCATAATGGAATTGATCGTCATTCAAATTCTCGCACCCCTTACAAGTTTCCCTTCCGCAAGGCATAAACCACGGCGGCGTACTCTCGTTTTCGGGAATATAAGAATCGTCTTCCGACGCAAACCATTCAAAATCGCCGTAGGCGGATATTGCATCTACAGCTTTATTAAGCATTTCGTCATAATAAGTTCTATCGATGTCATCTTCTTTGTTAAGTTGCTTAACAACTTCCGATTCCATCCACCTATAACCTGTTGTTCCCGTAGCAGCATAATATTTATCATTTGCTCCACGATACAATATCCCGCCGCCCGTACCTTTTTTCATCGGCGTGAATCTTCCGACTCGACCGACAAATCGATACTTATGTCCTTTCGCTATTTTATCGGTCAAATCCGCAACAATGTTTTCAAGTTCGGCGTCCGATATTTTAGCTTTTTTATTTTGCTCTTTTGCTTTTTTAAGTTCGTCTTCATATGTAGAAACATCGGGTAAAGATTCGTTCAAATCCAAATATAAATCCCCGACCTTGACCTCGAATGTTTCACATAAGTCGTCGAATATAAGTTCCTCCTTACTAAATAATTTTTTGAATAGATACGGTACGGCAAACTGCTTTCCCGTCGCGGTCCATTCCCAACCGTGCTTACGATTTTCACTCGGAACATACCCGTAAATCTTTTCGGTTTTCTCCGGTTTCATATAACGTGCAATATATACAGCGTCATTGACAAGGCACATCCTTTCGTATGTAGCCTCGTGTTCAAACGTATAACCGTACCGCTTGCCGAAATCCATAACGAAACGGATAATCTCGGATGTCGCATTCGGAATTTTTATAGAATCAGTTTTAATATGTGCAACCGTAAAACCGCGTTTCATAACCTCTCGCTTTAAGTCTATCATAAACAATGCGCCGCGTTTTGCAACGATGTTATCTATGTTTCGAGGGTCTTTGAATGCGTTTTCGAATCGTGCGGAAGTTAAACCATATACCGAATTGATTGCGGTTTTTAATGCGTCGGCAAGTTGCTTCGATGTTAACTC
>CAJUIV010000025.1 GCA_910586905.1 uncultured Christensenellaceae bacterium | reverse complement strand
TAGTCTCGAATATAATTGCGTGATTTGCCTGATAAAAATCTTCTGCCGACAATCGCGACAAGATTTCCAACTGTACAGCCTGGTTGCGTAAAATGCAGAACAGTAAGTCCTGTTCCGCTTCCACGCTGTTGGGCAAGTTTACAATAATATTGCTATCCGAATTTGTCATTATTCTTCACTCTCCCCGTATTTTAGAACTTTGCCCGCCGATTGTAACAGCAAAGATATTTCCGAAACTGTTTCTTTCACTATGAAATATCCGCCGTTTACCATAAAGACGCGAGTTTCTACCTTGCTTTTATTGTTCTCTAAACATACCGCGTAAATCTTATCCGCGTTTATTACTATAAGGTTATTTTGCTCATCGGTTAATCTTAAAAACATTATTCATCACTCTCCCCGAAGAAGTCGTCTTGTTCACAGTAACAAATACTGTCCGCGTCGTTAGCGTCTAAATCTACGTCGTATTTGCTGCAATAGCATTGTTCGTTTTCGTCTATCTTGCAAGACGTACACTCTTTACAGCAAGTCGGTTCTTGCTTCGTTTCTTTCGTTGGCTTCGCTTCGTCCGTAGGCTCTGTCGTCGTATCGGACGGCGTTTCCGTTTCTTCGTTTACTTGTTCGGTTTCCGCCGTTTCGTCCGTCGTAGGCTCGTCTACGGCTTCGTCCGCCGCATAGGAATTACAAAAACATTTACAGAACTGCATATACATTTCTTCCGACGTGAAAGACAGATTATACGCTTTACAGCATAAACTGCACGTTGCTTCGTCAAAATGACAATTCGCGCAAGTTTCGCAATTTGCCGTGCTTTCGATAGGTGCGACGTCGCTTCCAGTTCTCAATTTAGTTAGAAGTTTTAACTTTATAAATTCTTGACGGCGGCGTTTGGTTTTCTCTTTCAATTCTCGTTTCATTTCTTTTAACGACGCTTGAAAAAGTTTGTTCGCGGCTTTGCGGATATACGCTTCGCGTTTATGTACAATATCCAAACGTTGATTAAACATTTTTAACTTAAAGCTCATAAACTGTTGTTTCGGCTTTTCGTTTAAGTAGTCGGCTTTGTCTGCAAAAGCGACAAAGTCGTCCAGTGCTTCGTTATATACGTTTTTTATTTGATTATAATCCATAATTTCTCCTTTTAAGATTTAGCTTGATTTGATTTCTTTTCATAGAATCCGTCGGGCGCAAGCTGCTTGTGTCGTTCGGCATATTTCTTTACGTCTTCGGGCGACGGCAAATAGTCTTCGTGCACGTGATAATCGAAGTCGGCGTTTTCCAGTCCTTGCATATACAGCAGGTCGCCTTCGTACGAATTGTAGTACTTGAAAATGTTACCTTGAAATATGTAAGTTGCGCGCTTTCCGCGTTCTCCCGCTTCGTATTGTTGATACGTTTCCCATTCTCGGAAATACCAAATACACTCGATTATTTCGCCGTAACTGTTGAACTTAAAACGTAAGTTTTCGACTATAATAATGCGCGCCAACTCTCGGATATTTCTATCAATTAGTCCGACACGTTGGACTATAAGAATTGCCGTGAGCCTAAACTTCCGCAACTGCTCCCAGAAGCGACTTATGTTATCTGCAAACTGCTGACTGCGGCGCGAGTTAAAATACTTGACCGCTTCGTCCAGGATAATGCAGGAACAGGGCGGAAGAAATTGCGGTAAGTATTTGTCTTTGACAAAGCCTAATTTATATCCGTCTACGTCGTACGAACGGCGGCGTCCGCAATCGGGACTTCGGTAATCTATACCGAAGTCGGCAAAAGTTAAATGCCGTTGCGGAAGCGTAAGGTTGTAGCCGTTGGCGTTCATTGCGGCAATCATTGCACGGCTTGTACGTACGGCTTCGCGCGCCGTTGCTCCGTGCATATGGTCTATACCGAACGCAACTCCCAAAGACGTTTTGCCTGCGCCGACAACTCCGCCTATGATTGTTATTGAAGATTGCATATTTTTTGCTCCAAGTTGTTGACAGTTTTTTGTTGAGTGGTATATAATACATACATAAAGTAACGAGCCGCTTTTTTAGGAAGCAGGGCTGATGTCTTAGGTTAACATTTGGCACGGGCGTTACTTTTTTTTATGCACTTTTTACTTTTTAGGCGGTTGTTTGTTCAATTCTTTTTGCTTGGCTCTTTCGCCTATCTGTTTCGCCTTTACGTTATCCGTAACGGTCATTTTCCCCTTTTGCTTTGTTGAACTGTAATTTTCTTTTTTGTCTACCGTTCCTTGTTTGCGCATATACGCTTGTCTGTTTTCGCCCAAAGGATTGACTTCCAAAGGAATATTGGCGTGCTTTTTACCTTTGTATTTGTCGTGCGTAGTTCCTACCGATACGTTTTTATCTCCGACGGTATCCACCATAATATGGGGATGTCCGCCCTTGGCGTCTTTGTGTGTCCTTATTTCTACGTCAACGAGCTTGCGCTCTGCGGTTTTTGCTTCGTTAAACGCTTTCGGGTCTACTACTAACGCCGCAGTCTTGTGCGCGGGTCTGCCGCGGCGGTCTTTCGCTTGTTGCGTCGTGCCGTCCTTGCCTTGCTTGAACAGCGGTTTGCCGTTATGTATAAGTATCGTACCGTCGCTTTGCGCTACCGTGCCTTGTACTACGCTGTAACCTTTCGGCAGCGACTTGTATACGCGGCGTTTTTCCGTAGGTTGTTCCGACTTCTTCGGAAGATCTGGCGCAGACGTTTTTGCCTTGGCTGTAACAGCCGTTCTGACAGAATTTTTACTTACCGACGGACTTTTCCCCGTAGCCTTTGGGCTTGTCTTTGCTACGGTCGGCTTCGGAGCAACTGTTTTCGGCGTTGTAGTCGCGTTTTTCGGGGTTGCTGTTTTAGACTTGGGCTTGTCCGTTTTCTTGACAGGTTGTTTTGCGGTTTTTAATACCGAAGCGGGTATCTGAGTATTTGTGTCTATTGCCTTTTTAATCTCGGACGAATATTTTTCTACAAAGTTAACCGTATCTACGATTGACGTTTCGCCGCTTCTTAGAGTTACAAGTTTTCCCGTAGACAATTCCGTTGCGTAATACTTTTTATTTTTGTCCTTGTGGATAGCGACTTCGATACCGTTTGACATTTTGTAATAGTCGCCTTGGGCTTTAACAACCTTACCGTCAATTCCAAGCCTGCCGAACTCAATCTTTTTAGATTTCTTCGGAGCTGGCGTTTTGGTCTTGGCAATAGGCTTGTCCGCTTGCTTGGGAGCGGCTTTTGCCGAAGACTTGCCTTGCTTTGCGCGGAACGTTCCTTTGTCTTTAAGTACTATTACTTGCTTACGTTCGGATTTGCCGTTGGGCTTGGTGGCTAATAAACTCTTTCCGTTAGCAGCTATAACCGTACCCGACGGCGCGGTCGTTGCTCCGTCGTCTTTTTTGAAACCGTGCGGAGTATTGGTATACACTCGTTCGTCTACTTCTTTACCGTTACGTTTTCTTTTAACGGTCAACGGTGCGGGTACTTTTGCTTTTTTAATATCTTTCTTTTTCATAATGTCTCCTTTTTAAGATTTGGCGCGTCTTCTCTCGGCGCGCGCCTGAGCCGTTTCAGTGATTTTTCTTTCTGCAGCAACCGGACGATTCTCTTAAAAATCACTATATTTGTGTTTTTGCCGTACGTTCGCGCGCTGATGCGCGACGTTGCTATTGGAAAAAATCACTTAGATTTGCGCTTAAACACTAAACGCAATAACAGAATTACTGCAACTATCAGCGCGACGACTATAAGTGCGGCAATAACAATTACCCAAATGTTTCTTGCTCCATTCTGATCAGGCGGCGGAGTTAAACCGTGAAATACGTCTATCGGACTGGAAACGCACGGTATTACCGTTGCTTGTCCGGCTTTTATGAACTTCAACCAAATAATGTCGAAATCTAAAAATACCGTTTGCTGTGCGCCGTATCCAACCTTGTTATTTATGCTGCAATGAAAGGCTTTCTCGCAACGCGCCCATAGCGGATAAGCGGTATAGTCTGTTGTAGCAAAACGAAAAAGTACTGTTTTCTTACCTTCGACTTTGTTTTGTTCGTATGTCTGCAAAAACTCCGTTACATCGCTTTCTTCTATGTATAATTTTTGCGCGATTGTTTCTGCATTCCCTATAACGTCGTTTTCGTTTACTAAGTAAATGGGCGTAATATTTGGCAGGTCGCTTTCGTCCAACTTACCGTAACAAACTTGCGTAAACCACGTCATAAACTTACTACCCGCGTCGAACCCGTCAACGTCGAATTTACTATCGGCGTCAATTACTATTCCGCTTCCGTCCGTTCCCTGCCAACCATATTGCCGTTCCTTGTCAACTTCTGCAACAAACAGGTTTTTACTGTACTTGTCAATCAGCAGCTCGCCGCCTATTTTAGACGTATAATTCTGAGCTTCGTGTATGACTTCGGAAGCGGATACTTTTCCATTCTTGCTGTAAAACAGCCAATCCAGTTGATTGTAATAATATTGCGGACCGTTTAATGCTCCCGTTGCGCCGTCGTACTTGCTATCGTACTCGCCGAAATGGAACGCGTACTTTGCAATGCCCGGACCTTCGCCGACACAGATATCAAAAAAGCGATGACCGTCTACTTCGGGAAGCGGTATGAATTGTGTTTTCTTATTTACACCCAAATACGGATAACGCTAATATTAAGACTATCCCTATAAATGCTAAAAATTTCTTCATACTTTTCCTTTACTCTAAATAATACTGTCCTAAAACCTTATTCCGCTTTGAGATAGCGAAACGTTGGATACTTGGACATAGAACTCCGACAAATTAACGTCGGGTTGAAATTCTTTTGTTACGCTTGAAATTACCGTACCGTTTAATACGGTTTTTACCGTAACGTTCATACCGGGAGAAGACGGGTACTCTTGGAGTAATTTATAATACGCACCGTCAAAAATTGGGTCGGCTTCGTGTATATTTTGCCCAACTTGCAAGAACAAAGCGGAAAAACTGTTGTATGCGAACGTCAGTTCCATTGTTGACGCGTCAAACGTCCAATCTTCTTTGCTTATAGAAAAGTCTTCATTAACGAACATTTGCCCGAAGTCGTCATAGAAACTCTCGTCAAAATACTCGCCAATCTCTTCGCAATAAGCCTTGAATTTGTCCGGAAATATATCTGTTACAAACAGGTCGAACAAATGAATGGAATCTATCGATATTACCGTTTCTGCGTCAATGGTATACGGTGTTGTTTCCGCTTCGTAAGTGCAGGTATTTGTAGTAAACGTAAAGCCCTGTAATACGTCGAAAGACTTTATCCCCGTTACTCTCTTTATGTAATCTACCGTACAGCTTGCCGAAGCATTAGGGTTTGACTGCGCAGTCGCTTTGACGCTTATCTGCTCTCCGATCGGAAGTATCCGATACCCATTCAACTGTCCAATTTAGTTTGGCGTTGGTTGCGTCCGTCGGTGTAACGGTAGCTTTAATAGTAACGGAACTGTCCGCAGGCGTAGCGGCAACGCTATTAGCGGAAGCAAACGCTATTCCCTTAGGCATAGCGTAAACTTTATCCGAATCCATAACGTTGCCGTCGCTGTCTATCGCTGTAACGGGCGTTTCCGTATCTACAGGCTTTTCCGCTCCGCAGCGGGTGCACTTGTTGTCTTCGCCGTAGTCGTGTCCGAACAGGCAATACCGATTCCAATCTAAAAAGCCGTTGGTTAATATCCCGCAAAGTATCGCCGCTAACAATAACGCCGAAACTACCGACCAAATCGCCGTTTTACTTTTCATTTTCATAATGTACTCCTTTCCCCGTTTCGGGGCTATACGCGCATCGACTCCCGACTGCGCGCTTTTACGGCACTACTGCCGCTAAAAGCATTTTGTTGTTTTAGCGGCAATGCAAAAGAAGTACATTTTACCGTCTAAAACTCTAATGTTCCCTGATTTAACGTTAAATTAGTTACTGCGATTTTCCAATCGGCAAAGTTAGCTCCGTAAGTGTATTCCCTGCTAAATTCGCCGCAAGTTACTCGAATACATACAAAGTTGTTTTTGACAGTGTAATTATTGGGGAAAATCCTTGCTATACCAGAAGTGTAATTAGCTGCCGGTCTTATGAGCGTTTTAAGCCAATCTATATCGTAGCTCATTGAATTACTAAATCTATGCCACTCTTTATCGTAGCCCGAAAACATATGAGTACAAGTGTGGCTACCGCCTGTACATAGATTGTTTTGCGATATAGAACCCAAATAACCGTACATTTGGTCAGACAACCTATATTCAACGATAACTTCGTCGTCTACAACTTTTGTTCCGGTTCCATACGTTTTAGTCGCTTTTATCTCCGTTTTGTTGCTTTGAACAGTTGAATAGACATAAATATTACCCGAAGTATTTCCGCCAGACATATGCGGCATTGTTACTAAGACGTTAGTTAAAGGTTTTCTATAATCAACGTCGCAATGCGCCGAGATTTCCGAATTATCTCTTGCCGTACAAATTATTTGTATTTGCTCACCGAACGCTTGCTTGCACGTTACCGTAGCTGTGAGCGAACCGTCTGACGTAGGCGTTACCGTTATGTAGTCTGTAACAGTCTTGCCGCTTGCCCAAGTACTGTCTGCGTTTACAAACGCGACCGACCAATCTACGCTTTGGTTAGTAGCGTCGGCAGGTTCGATTGTAGCCGTAATAGTTACGCTCTTTTCTGTTTCTTCGGACGGCTCGGCGTTTAATTGTTTTGCCGATGAAAACACCATACCCGCGGGCATTGCGTAAATCTTATCCGAATCCATAACGTTGCCGTCGCTGTCTACGACTGCGCTACCGTCGGCTTTGTCAATAGGCTTAACATCTCCGCACCGGACGCAAACGCCGTCGTCGCCATACTTATGTCCGAAGCAGCTGCAAACTGTCCAATTATTGAAGAAGCCGATAGCACCGCAGACGATTACCGCTACGAGTACGATTGCAAGGGCTATTATTACGCCCCCCCCCGTTGAAATTCTGTTTCTCATTTCTTTCTCCTTTGCCCTATTGGGCTATCTTGCGCGCTGTGTCTCAGTCGCGCACTTTTCAACGACTTGCGTCGTAAAAAGCAATTTATTAAATCTCCGAACTTGCTTCCGTTTCTCGTATTATGCGTTCTCGGATATTTCGTCCTGCAACACGTTTAACGTTAAGGGTATAGCGCGGCGTTGCGAGCTCGGCTATCCGCGTTGCAAGTCCTTCGTGTATCTTTTTAATCTCAGGCAGATACTTTTCGCTGGATATTAGCGTTATATATCGTTTCGGTTTTATCCGAGATTGATTGTAACGGTAGTTAATTATCTGAAACGCCTTGTCTACGTCCGCGTTCGTCGGAGTAGTGTTGAAAAAATCGTCTATGTACAAAACGGTCGCGTTCTGTATCTCCGTCATTATCTCGTTGTACTTGTCCGCGTCGTTCATAACGTTTTGCTTTAACGTTGTCGCCAACTCTGACCACATTACGAACTTGCAGTCCATTTCGCGGCGAATATACTCGTTTACCATTGCGGTACAAGTAAAAGATTTCCCACCGCCGACCTGTCCGCCCATAAAGAAAAACGGCTTGTTATCCGCCAAAAACTCCTGCGCGCGAGTGTAAATGTTTTTCAGCCAGTCTTCGCCGAAGTCGCGAAAGTTCTCGAACGTGCACGTTTCTAAAAGCGCGCCCAGTCCGCTGTGCTGCGCAAGCGACAATACTTTGCGGTTCTTCATACATTCGCAGACAACCTTTTCCGCCCAGTCGCCGTGATTGACGTAGTAGTAGCCCCTGTTCTTGCAGATTTCGCAGTCGCAGCCGTCCAGATTGCCGACCTGCTCGTTCATCTGTTCGACAAAAAGCGAAATATTGTATTTCTTAACAATAACTTCCGCTTCTTCGAGCGTCATAGTCTGTTGTTTCGTCATAGGAAAGAATCTCCCGTAAAATCTTCGTCGGTGTTATCCGACGTAATAGTTTGTCTTGCCTGCGGCTCTTGTCTTTTCAATGCCCAATCTCTCAAATTTGCGTACAGCCTATCGCTTTCGCGTTTAGCAAAACGCTTCTGTCTGCGCTCATCAGACTGTATATAGGAGTCAAACTGTTCAATAAGAGCCAACGTCAAACTCTCGCCGAACTCTCCACTCAAAGCCGCCTTTTGAGACTTTGTCAAGCGAACGTTGCCGAATTTGCCTAAAACTTCAAACTGTTCGGCTTCCAACAGCGTCGCCGCTTGGTCGCCCCCTTGTAAGGGGGTTGGGGGTTTATTTCTATCTTTGTTATTAGTTAATAATTCTTTATTTTCTTTACAAGGATACATATTTATATTTGGTGGCAATTCTTTGCCACCCTTGCGTGGCAATTCCTTGCCACCCGACGGGCATTTTTTTGCGACCGTTTTAAGGTCGAGCATTGCTTCTTTCTTCTTTTCGAACTGCTTTTTTAAGTCCGTCGGTACAATAGCGCGCACGTAGGTAAGATTGTCGTACTTGTCGATAATGTAAGTGTTCGTCCGATAAATAAAGCCCTTATCTTCCAGTATCTCTAAGAACCTGCGTATCGAGCGCGGCTTCTTGCCTAACTGTTCCGCCAAACGTTCGTTGCTTGCGTAACAGCAATAGTAATCGTTGCGCGTCAAGCCCCGAATAACGCCATAGAACAGTTTGACTTCCCATATCATTGCTTTATCGTCGCACCAAGCCACGTTGCCCGGTATTACGACGTCTATGTTGTTGTATGGTTTTTCCGTCATAAGCACTTTTCCTTTGCGCGTAAGCCCGTGCGCCAAGCGTGTACAAGATTTTCACTGTACGTCGCCCACTCTAACTGAGACGCGCGGCAATCGTATTTGTTGCCGTGCAGATGATTTACTACGGGTTTATTGTCGGGATTGGACAGAAACGCCGAAGCGACAAGAATATGTAGCCGAAGACTTTTGCCGTCCACCTTGACGCGCAAATAGCCCTTGCCGTCGTCGTAGGGCGTAAGTAGTCTGTCGGTCTTAATATTGCGAACCTTGCCCAAGCTGCTTACTTCGTAGTTCGGGTGTCCGTCTATTGTTTTCCAACGTTCTTTTGGCATTCCGTTGTCTCCCTGTTTGTGATTTTTTCCTAACACTAAGCCGCGCATCGATCGCGCGGCCATTATAAAAATCACTGTATTTGTGATTTTCCCCTTTCCGATTCGAAAAGCTTTGATTGGAAAATCCCAAAACCGTTATTGCTTTATTGTCTTTGTTTGCTTGGTCAAATACGAGATAATCTCGTCGTAATTTTTGAAAGTCGTAAGTTCGCAAACGCCGCTTTTGACGTAGTTTTTGCTAAATGCGACCTTGTACGAGTTCGCCGACGGTCGGAACACCATTGCGCAAGCAAGGATATTACGTTCGGCTTTTTTGTTTACGTCTATGCTGTACCTGCTGCCGTAAATCTGCCTTATTGCAAACGGTTCTTTCGGCTCGGGCGGATTGTCGTACCAGTAGATTGCTACGTTCTCGCCGAACTGATTAACGTCCGTGTGGAGATTTGCAAACTGTAAAAATTCACTTTTCTTAACGGTCATTGTCGGCTCTCCTTTGGCATTTTGCCGTCAACAAGCGTTTCGTCTTCGATTGGTTGGTCTTCGAACCAGGGACAATTCTTGTGATTGTCTTTGCAACGTACAGGGCATTTGATTGTACAAAAATTACAGCAATAGTCCCGTCTGCCGCAGGTGTTTTTTAATGCGCATTGCATTTTCCGTCGTCTCCTTTTTAGTTATTTGCTACCGTTTTTTTGTAAAATGCGGGGTACGAAAGGAGGTAATAAACGTACTCGGAAGCGCGGTTTTTCACGCGTTCCCGCAAGTTGTATGTATGACTTTTTGTGATTTTAGCGTCGCAGCTCGCCGGCGATTCTTTTGAAAAATCCCTATATTTGTGATTTTGCCGTACGTTGCGCGCGCTCGATTGCAAGCCGCGTTAAAAGTTCGTTCGCTTCTTCGTCGGATAAAAACTTCTTACGGAACTTGCCGTCGCTCCACTGCTCCCAAATGAAAATAGACACTTCTGCGCGCGTGTTAGTCGCAGTCGAAATAGACTGTTCCGAACAATCGCTGTTGCGCAGTGATAAAGGAACAATTATTGGCGATTGCGTACGCCGTTGCTTGCAAGTATTTTTCTTGCAGGGTAAAAAACTCGTTTGCTCTGATAGTTGCCTGCATTGTTCTGCCTCCTTATTTTGCGTTCTGTCTAAATGCGCCGACCAAACGTCGGCAAGCGAACAGTCTGTATGTTTACAGACTGTATGAAAGTCCTGTACAGCCAGTTTGAGAAAATTCTTGCTGAGTGCAGCGCGAGCTGGCGGCGTTTTAATTAGTGCTATTTTCAATTTCGTCGTCTCCTATAAATTCGGGACAGCCCTGCGGCTCATCGAATAGCAAAGGCATATCTATAAGACAGCAGTAGTCTGTACCGTTTTGCGTTTTGGTGTGCCAAAAGCAGTTTTTGCAGTTATTCATAGGCTAATCGTCAAACAGTTCGCACGCTTCCGTAAACGTAATACCGCAGTCTTTTGCAATCTTGCGTATTTTGTTAGTTGACGGAGCGGCTTCGCCGTAAAGCCACTTTTGGACGGTTGCCGCGGATACGCCGATAAACTCGGCAAACTTGTATCCGGGCACTTGCAGTTTCGTTCGGATAAAGTCGTTAAGCTTCTTTCGTTTGATTGGCTTTTGGTTCGTCATTTCTATCTCTCCTTTTTGTGTAGTCGGAGAGTACCCCCCCCCGCTAAAATTTCCTTAAACGGACTGTCAAAAATAGACAGTTGCCCTGGTATAACGTCAGGCTTTTTCATATGAGTTACCCCCGTTTATTCTTTTTGCTAAACCCCGATATATATCTGAGATACAGCGTTTTAGCCAGTAATGTGTAAGTACGCTTTGAATAATGCGTCCCCCCCCCATTGCGAAATTGCGATAATTTCGATACTTCCAAAGCCCTTGCAAAGTCCGCTTGTTTTTTGAACTTCTCTTGGCGTAGTTGCTTTAAGGTTTTCATTTTGATTGCTCCATAAGTTAGATTTACTACCCAAAATGTAGCATTTTTAATAATACTACTATACAATATGGGTCGTTGTCAACCCGTTTTGGGTAATTTATGATAAAATTATAAAAAATTGTAGGGGGTGGTAATTATTATGATTACAGAGAACTTAAAAAGATTGAGGCGAGATAAAGGTGTTACACAAGATTTTATTTGCGCAATATTAAAAGTTTCAAGAAACTGTTATGCGTCTTGGGAACAAGGACGAACTGAACCGAATATTGATATGTTAACTAAATTAGCAAACATTTTCGAGTGTTCAATAGATTATTTAGTAGGTAGAGAAAATGAAGTTGGACTTGTAAAATTAGAAAACGGCTTAACGAAGATTGAAAACGATTTGATAACAATGTTTCGGAAACTCGACCACGACGGACAAAACAAACTTTTCCATATCGTTCAAGCGTATGTTTCCGTGTGATTTTTCTCTCCGCAGCTTCCGGACGATTCTCTTAAAAATCACTGTATTTGTGATTTTGCCGTACGTTTGCGCGTGATGCGAATTACTGACGCCACTATTGAAAACGCCTAACGGTTGCCGTATAATTTCCTTATCTTAAAATAAGGAGATACTACTATGCAACTTGAAGACTACTTGCAAACATTGGCGTTAATCAAAAAACTGCACACTATCGAGCACGACGAAATTGTTAAAATCGAAGCGTGGATAATCGGCGATATATTAAAGCCAAAAAAAATGCTCCTGACAGTTCGGTAGCAACTGAAAATTCGTCCCATAATGTGTCAAAACAGGTGTCAGGCTTATTGACAACAAAGGAGGACGAAGTGAGAAAATATAAAGGAAAAACTATAAAAAAGCGCGCCGACGGCAGATACTGGACGCGCTATTACGACAAAGAAGGCAAGCAACACAGCGTTTACGGGAAAACGCAAAACGATTGCTTGGTAAAGTTAAAACAAGCATTAAAAGACTGCGCCAACGGCATAACTGCTAACAAACAGTTTACTCTCGGCGAATGGCTGACAAAGTGGGCGGAAGCCTACAAAAAGCCCAAACAAAAGAAGAATACTTACAAAAAGACTTTGGAGCACATTCGAGCGTTAAAACCGCTGCATCCAATAAAGCTCAAAGACTTAACAACCCTAATGATACAAGAGTTTCTAATAGCTATTCCGTACGGAAACAAACGCAAAAAAGTTTACGGAATAATTAACGGAGCATTGAAAAAGGCGTACCGCTGCGAATACGTACGGCGCAATCCTTGTGATAACGTCGAATTGGTAAATTACAAGCAAGCAGAACATTTACCGCTGAGCATTGACGAAGAAAAGAGATTTGTCAAAGCAGCGGAAAACGAAAAAGGCGGCATTTTGTTTTTAATAATGCTGTATCAAGGTTTGCGCATCGGCGAAGCGCGCGCTTTACTGGAAGAAGATATAGACTTTGAACACAGTAAGATTTCAGTAAATAAAACGTTTACGAACAACGTACTCGATACGCCTAAAACAGACGCGTCTAACAGGGTAATACCATTGTTCAAAGTTACTGCCGACGCTATAAAAAAATTAGGTTTATGGCGGTACAAAAACGACAAACAAGTTTACGGCTTGTGGAAACGAATTTGCGAAAAAGCAGAAATACCGGAAGATAAGTATACTTCACACAGCTTGCGCGTAACGTTCGGAACGCGTTGCGCAGAATGGAAAATAGACCTGAAAACGTGCCAAAAGTGGATGGGACACGCAGACGCACAGATAACGCTCAATATTTATATGAAAGTAAGACAAGAATTTGAAGTAAAAGAAAGTGATAAAATTGACACTTATTTTGACACTTATTACGAATAATTTTTTTGCTAAACTGCTAAAAACAAGGAAAAACCGCCCCGAAAACGGGGCGGAAAATCCGCAAAATGACAAAATATTCAATTAAAAGCCGTCATTTTAACCATATTGGCGGAGAAAGAGGGATTTGAACCCTCGCTACGCTTACACGTACTACACCCTTAGCAGGGGCGCCCCTTCGGCCACTTGGGTATTTCTCCATATCCGGTATGCAAGTTCTATTCTGTTTGCTTATGTATTTTATCACAAGTTGCAATTTAAGTAAAGTTTTTTAGACATATTGATTTAACTTTTATTTAAGCAGTCTAAACCTAAACACAAAACGGCAACGGTTTTGTGTTTGCAAGCGAAAAGCGCTTTGCGAAATATCCGCAAAGCGCTTTGAAATATTTTACCAATAAATTGTTTGCGTTACGTATCTTGTAGCGTCGCCGTAAACGGGGGTTAACAGATCGATATTAACGCTGGCATTCATAATTGACACCAAACCGATATCTCCGCTCAATTTCGTCAAGTTGAAATCTTGGTCGTGCAGAATACTTATATTAAGAGTACCCAGCGCGCTGCTTATCGGCGACAAATCCGCAGTCGCTTTAAACGCACTGCCGTTTTCGTCGTAAGAATACGCCTTGACAATATCCTCTAAACCGTATTCGTTGGTATTTTCCTGCGGCTTGGTAATTTGGTCTTTTATCATACCGGAGAAATTGACCATTTCCAAAATGTAGTCCATCAAATTTTCCGCAAATTGCCTCGTGGTTAAATTCTCCGCGACGTAGTTGCGTTCGTCCATATACACTCCGTTATCGGACTTTTGTACGATACGCGTACGAGCTTCTATGTACTTGCTTGTTATAACGCATCTTTGGCAATAATCTTTACTCCAAGTTTCGACGTTGTGCTTCGTACAATAATAATACGTTTCCTCTTCTTCCCAATAGACAGTCTTTTTGATATAGGAATTACGTATAATCGTAACCGTTTCGTTTACGCCGTCAAAATACAGATAACTGTCGCCGCCGCGGTCGTCAAAAGCCATATTAGCCAAATCAACGGCGCTGCCTATTTTGTCTCTTGAAATTTTTACCGTTACAAAACTCTTGCCGTCTTCGTTTATGTCAACCTGAGCAAACAAACCCAAATTTACTTTTTTAATCTTTGCGTCCACAACGGCGCTTCCGCTTAAGTTAAACGACCGCAGTTCCTTGCCCGTTGCCGGGTCAATCGTTTTCTTGTCCGCAGTTTTGATAAACGCGGAAAGCAACTCGTAAATACTATTCAAATCGATATGATTCGTTTTATCGTAGCTCAATATATGATTTACGCATTCGTATTCGGTAACGCCGTTATTCACTGATTTAGCAGACGGAGAGACTGCAAAACCGTTCACGTTAACGCTGACGTTACCGTAGCTTAAAGTAAGTTCGTCAAGAGAAATCGCATCGCCGCTTTTACTGACTGTTAAAGCAACGTCTCCAAGACCGCTTAAGAACACTTTACCGTTTATTACAAACCGGAATACGCCGTCGTTATAGGAAATGTCCCTTAAAATCGTAGAGAAATCAATTTCCGCCGCATTATTTTGAGCTTCGTTCAACGCAGCCTTCATATTGTCGATTAGCGTCTTTATTTGTGGTATAACTCGCTCCAGTTCGGGGAGTAAACCGGCGCACTCTTTTATAGATGCCGTCGAAAGCGTTATTTTCAGTTTTTCGTTGTAAGTTACAAATATTTCTCCGTCGATATAAGCAACGTCCACAGAAATAAACTCTTTCCAAACGTTGTTTTCAAATTTCTGCAACGTTATTCCCGCGCGCAATTTAAAATCTTGCGATTGAGTTTTGTTGTAGTAAAATTCGAAATACGAACCGGCTGTAAGTTTGTACATTGTCTGACCAACGGATATAACCGCATCGTTATTGAATACGAACTGCCAACAATTAGTATGCACCAGTTGTTCGATAGTCGGGAAATAATCGTTGAATATTTGTTCTATAGATACGTACGCCACGTCGTTCTCAGACGGGAACTCGAAATAACTTTGCTTTTCGGTCGGTTTGATTTCCAAAGTTTTGTTTAGTTGTTCGACGGGAATAGTTACCGACGTCAATTCTCCGTTTGCAAGCTTAACCGACACGGTCATACCGAACGCTTTGAGATTGAGCGTTACCGTTCCGTCAGACGAGTCGAAAATCGAAACAGAACGAACTATTTGCTTCAAATCGACGTTACCGATCATAGAAACGATATCCAAACCGCCGTTACCGTCTTTCTTATCCGCTCCGCTAAACTCGTTAACAAGGTCGTCGATACGTTTTATCATATCCAGTATTTGAGCGACGTCGCCCGTAACGTAAATATTTTCGTAATTGATTTTTACTACGTTATTACAATACGTTACGTTCAACTCGCCGAGTTTTAAGTTGTATACGCCGTTTAGAATATCCAAGTTGGCATAAACAGTATTTTTATCGTCGATTTTAATTGACAAATTCGTAGTGAAGTCGCCTTGAGGTTCGTCAACCGCCGTGTTGCTCGGAGAAGCCGACGCAGTTAAACCGGCTCTCATATTCTGATAAGCTAAACCTTGCAGCGCAACCGTAAGCGTACCGTCGCTGCGGACTTGCAAATCAAAGTCGCTCAACCCAAGCTGCGAACCGTTTACGTTCACGCGCAATATCGCGTCCTCAAACGTTAAACCGCCGACAAGCGCAACGTAATCGATACTGTTATTTTGGAATTTATCTACAATATCTATAACCAGACTCAACAAAGCGTCAACGTGAGAGTTATAACCTTTAAGTCCGTTTAGCGCATCCAAGACGTTTTTCTTTTCGGCTGAGGAAGAATTACCGTTCGCTACGTTAACGGCAAATTTTAACTGTCCTGCGGACAAGTATAACGTGTCGTTTACCAACCAAATTTCCGCGTTAATCGCTTGCCGTTTGTTAAACGTAAGATTTGCGTTAACGTACAAACCCCCGTGGTACACGACTTCGGCTTGAACGCCGTATACGTAACCTCCGAAATCAAACTCTCCTTTAAGGTCCAAAGCATAACCTTCGGCGTTAAGCAAATCGGTTATTTGTTGTTCGAAAGCGTCTAACAAGTCTGCAATATTTACAAAACTGCCCGTCGTATCTATCGAATCGTAATATATACCGCTTGTAAGTCCGACGCGTATATCCCAATCTCCCAAGACCGCATTGGCGCCGATAAGTTTGGCGTTATCGTCGAAACTCACTGTAACGGCCATTTCTTCTATTTGTAATTTTAACGAATATCCGTTCTGAACGTTTACAACCGCAGCGCTGTTTAAAACTTTACCCAAATCCACATTGCTGAAGTCGAACGGGAAATCGAATTTTACAAATTTACTTACGACCGAAATAAGATTACCGATATCGGCTACGTCTAGCACAGCGTTAACGTTGCCGTAAGTTACGTAAACTCTGCCTTGTTTATATAGAGCGTTAAGTTTAGTACCCAATAGAACTGAGTTCGCTTCTACCGTTTGATTTAGCAAATCGAGTTTGACGTTTACGGTAATTCCCATAACGCCAAGCTGCAATTCCGTAACGTACTCTTCAGCCGGAGCGTCAACTTTGGCGCAAGAAGGTTGTGCGTTCATCGATAGAGAATCGATATTCACGCCGCCGACAGACAGATTTTGAATATCTAACATTACGCCGCTGCCGCCGTTAAGCGAAACGACAAAATCGCTGAGTCCAAGCAAACTACCGTTTATGCCCAAGCGTAATTCTCCGTTTACGCAAGAGAATGAATTTACGAGTTTGGAATAATCGATATTTTCAAGCTTGGACGGAAAATCTGTTATAACGTCTATTACGCTGTCCAAAACGTTGTTGTAGCCTTTAATTTGGTTAAGCGCGCCTATTATCGTTGAGAAATCTACTTGATTTCCGTTTAAAGAACCGGATTGAGCGGACGTTTGCGTTGCAAGTCGAATACCGTTAACGTCGGCGTACAGCGTGTTTCCAACCAAATAAATTTCGGCGTTAACAAGAATCTTGCCGTCAAGCGCAACAGTAGCCGTAACCTGCAAACCTCCGTTATAACGCGCCGCAGCGTTAACTACGTACGATTTGCCGTTTATAACCGCTACCGTTTCGACGTCGGCAGTTAAGCCGGTCTGCAAAACGTTTTTAAAGGAATTGTAAATACCGAGTAACTGACGCGCCACAGACGCCATATCGACGTAATCGTCGGTTAAATCAAGTTGTTCGGTCTGTTGAGCGGTTTGTTCGACGACGATTTCGTTATCGGCAATTTTAACGGTTATATTGTTAAAACGGAAATCCGAATGGAAGTTTAACGCCACCGCTATATTTCCGAACATCAAACTTACGTTAGGATTATCGGAATTCAAATCGAATGTCAAACCGTCAAAAATACTTTTAACGTCTAACTTTACGCCGCTTAAATCGAGAGGTAACGAAGAAGTCGATTGACTACCTAATAACGGCAGGATTTCGTTAATAAGAGTTCCCAAATCTTCGGCTTTACAAGACAGCTTTATTTCTCCGGCTTTAACGTAAATATTGCCGTCGAAGTATCTCGCCAAAACGGTTACTCCGCAGTATTCTATTTCAGCGTCGACGTTCATAGAAACGAAATCGGCGGCGACCGTAAAGCGCGCTCCGAACGCCGTGCCGGCGAGTTTTAAAACATAATCGGAGACATCCGGTATCTCTACGCTTTGCAAGTTGGTTTTAACGGTGGCAACTAAGTTTGCGCTTGCTCCGCCCAAAGTCAAATCGTAAACTTCCGCGCGCAAATTGCCGTACGATACGCCAAGTTTCAAACCTATATCGCCCAGTCCTAACGATTCCGCGTTAAGAACGATATTCAGCGTTCCGTCGCTGTAACCGAATTCTTTTATAATAGCCGCGAAATCCAAATTAGACAAATCCAAATTTTGAAGTTTAGCGGCAACCGAAGTTATCCTGTCGATAATACCGTCTATGTTTTCGTCCGCGCCTTTTAAAGCGTTAACCGCTCCGGTTAAATCTATTTCCGAATCGCCGATTTTAAACGCCGCTTTTACTCCGTTAACGTCGGCGAATACCGTGCCGTCGGCAACGATGATATTTGCGTTAACTACCGCAATGCCGCCAACGAACACCTTAGCGTCAACCTGCACGTTACCCGCGCCGTCTAAAACGAGAGTGCCTTTTACGTTGTAATTTTTATTATCTAATCTTAACGACAAATCGAAATCCGCCGCGTAGTTTTCACCTTTAATTAACGCCAGAACCGGAGCTGCGAATTCGTTTACTATTTCCGTTACGTCGGCGTATTCGCCGGCTTCGATTTGAGGTATTTCTCCAAATTTTTCAATCGGAACTATCTCTGCCGAAATTTCGTTAACGGCAACGTTAATTTTAGATAAATTCCAACCGTTTGTATTCGTCGTCAAATCTACCGTAACCGACGTAGCGCCGAAACCAATTTCAAAACGTACTCCGGAGTCTGTTGCTACCGCTTTTACGTCAGACAGTATTTCCAAAACGTAATCTACAGACAAATCGGGCAAATCAAACGAAAAACCGCCGTCGGCAAATAAGCTTATCAAAGTAATAAGCTGTTCCGCATCGTCCAAATCAAGTTTGAGTTTAACTTCGCCGTAAGTCAAATACGCGACGTTATCACGCAAAACTACCGACATGTCCCCGCACATGGCGTACAGAGATTTTGACGCCAAATCGAATTGAACGTCTATCGCCAAACCCGCTACGTTTACGTTGGCGCATATTGCTCCGTCCTTTACCAAATCGAGCAATCCTAAAATTTCGGGATAGTCCCCGGATATTTCGGGCGCGTTCCAAGCGGCAACGGGTTTTAACTCTACTTTAACGTCGCCGAACGTTGCTTCGGCGCTTGTAAATTCGTACCCGCCTTCTTTTACGTTAGCGTAGATATTCACGTTTAAAACCGCGCCGTCCAGTTCCACAGGCAGATTTACCGTGCATAGGTCGTTTTCGATTTTAAAACTGAATTTCGATATAAGTTCCGTTACGAAATCGGAATCGTTTTGTCCGCACTCAGCCGAAGCTTGAGGTAAAAATCCGCCCAGCAAAGACATTATTCCGTCGACGGTAGTACTGCCTTTAAATTCCTGATAGCTTACGTAAAGTTTACCGGCATTGTAATTTAAGTATAAATCGCTGCCGAGTTTTACGTCTAAAGCTATATTTTCAACGTTTTCGATATCGATTTTTGCAGATATAAGTCCGTCAACGAGAATTTTTTCACCGTATGACGCAACTAAGGAAAGATTTAGTTTGTCGCCGGATATATAAGGTTCAAAAATTTTCATCAAGACGCTTAAAGCGTCGGGCTGCGCGTCTACCGGATTTTTGATTTGCGCATTGAAAAATTGTTCAAAAAACTCTTTCTCCGGCAAATCGTCGTTATACCCTATTTGAGTAAAAGTTTCGGTGATATCTTCCTTACATTTGATTCCGCCGAATAAAGGTACTTTGTATTCGCAATCGGTCGTAAGCGTTTTTACCTGCCAGTCGGAATCCATAGTAACGATTATATCGGCGCGTACGAAAGTCGAATAACCGTCCATATTGGAATTCGCGCGCATTTCGTACAGCATATATGCAGGAGCTTTTTCTATGTCCAAAGAATAACGATAAGTAAACAGACCGTTCTCTTCTTTAACGAATTCACCGCTCGTTACGGTTTCTTCGTTAAGTATGTAACCGGAAAGAGAATCCGAACGATGTCCGAATTTATTTAAAAAACCTTCCTTTCCGAAATTTTGCGCGGTCGAATCCCATTCTATAGCGTTTATGTCTTTGATTTTATTGGCTTTACGATAAAGATAACTGTCTCCGTACAGATAAACTTGATAAGCGTTTTTAACCAAGCTGCTGCAAGTCGACATTTGTTTGAAAACGTTGCCGCCCACGACGGTACGCTTGTTTAAAACTTCCTGAGTAATACCGGCGGACGTAGTACTCCCGTACGATTCTCCTACAAATCCTCCGCTGCGCTGCAACTCTCCTGCCGCTATAAACAAATTCTGCTTTGCGTCGTACGACGAAGGACTGCCTTCGGAAGGTTTTTCCAAGGTAGTATTTACCGAATCCTGCGGTATTACCGGCGGAGCGGCGGAATCGCCCATATTCTGAACGACCGCCACCGTACCTACGGAAGCCAATACCGTAGCGAGTATCAAACATACGACTTTAACTTTTTGCATTTATAGCGCCTTTCTAATAGATTTAACGTTTTTGCCCTTAAAGAGCGTATTTCACATTATCGCGACTATTTTAACTTTGAAAAGTAAACTCAACGTAAACAAATGATGTTTGTCAAGCATTTTTCAGAAAATTTCTTAACTTTTTTAAAAATTTCTT
>CAJUIV010000024.1 GCA_910586905.1 uncultured Christensenellaceae bacterium | reverse complement strand
AGTAAAATCAATACACAATTTAAAATTATAATCGCAAATAAATATTTAATACTCTATAAATTAAAATGTTCAAACACGCTTGCAGTATCCGTCGATTTTCGAATAGCAAAAGAGTAACGCAATTGCTCCCATATGCGCAAATCACGCTTATCCTTTAAGCATATTTAATAGTAGAACACGAAGCTTAGTAATTGTAGTTAATTGCCGTTTAGCTACGCCGATTCAAAACGTATTATTTTATCTTTTATAAATTTTTTGCTATCTGAGTCGTCAGATTTTCCATTCTTACCGAAACTTACAGTCTAATCGTTGATAAATATTTTAAAAGCTATAATATGATAAAAAGAAACATCAAACCGTTCGCATGCTCAGTTAGATTTAAAACATCAAAAATCCGCACGCGATTGCGTACGGATTTTTTATATTACTAAGATTCCTTTTTAACTTCAGTCTTAGGTTCGACTTTTGTTACGGTTTTGTTCGGCTTGTCTGCGGGATGAACGTACTTGATACAATTTCTGGGACACGCTTCAAGGCATTTTCCGCAATGAGTACATTTGCTGTAATCTATTATAGGAATATTGTTTACAAGGTGAATCGCGCCGCTGGGACACGTTCTTTCGCACTTACCGCAAGCGATACAGCCCGCCTTGCATTTTGTCATAACGTCTTTACCGCGGCATTCGGTCGAGCACGCAACGTACACCGTTGCCGATTTTGGAACGCGTTTTATAAGACGCTTGGGACAAGTTTGAATACAAAGTCCGCAAGAACGGCAAAGCTCGGGATCTACGTGAGCGTAGCCGTCAAAACACTCTATCGCCATATAAGGACAGGCATCTACGCAGCTTCCGCTGCCCATGCAACCTACTTCGCATGCTTTGCGTCCGCCGGCAAGCATATTTTGGTTGACGCAGTTTCCGTAACCTTGGTAAGCGTACTTATCGTCGCATTGACTTCCGCCGCAGCAAGCCACGACCGCAATAGTAGGTTCTGCATTTCCGTCGTATGCGATACCGAGAATATTGGAAATCTCGATTTGCGCTTCCTTGTTTGTTTGACCGCAGGAATCGAGCGTCGCAGTACCTTCGACAAGCGCTTTTGCAAAACCCGAACAACCGGGATGTCCGCACGCGCCGCAGTTTGCGCCGGCTAAACGCTGTTCGACTTCTTTGATACGAGGATCTTCTTTTACGGTACAAAAACGCGAAATAAGAATTATGCATAACGCCATCAATAAAGCCACGCCAGCCATTATAGCGACGGCGATACCAAACGTTGTCCATTGAATATCGCGGCCTATACCTGCAAATAACAATAGTAATTTCATAGTCTACCTCCCTATCCAATCAACGTAAAGACGTAGAACGCCATTGCCATAAAGCAAGCCGTAATCATAGTCATAGGAAATCCGCGCAACGATTTTGCAACGTTAAGTCTGTCAACCTTTTGGCGAAGACCGGAAAGCAACACGATTGCAAGAGTAAAGCCAAGTCCGTAGAACAAACCGGATAACACCGCTTCTCCGAACGACATAGCCATATTGATTTTAACAAGTTTGCCGAACACTACCATATTTGTAGAAAAATTGGCAAGTCCTGCGGCGGCTTCGGCTGTTACAAGTTTGGCGATACCGAGAATAGCGCAGTTTGTAGTTACCAAAGGAAGATAAATTCCCAAAGAAGAATATAAGCCCGGAGTAAATTTTTTCAATATCATTTCCAACATCTGCACCAACGATGCGATAACAAGTATGAAAACGATAATGTTAAGATATTTCAAACCTAACGGCAACAGCACAAACGTATAAATCGGGTACGTAACCGCGCAGGTAATAACCATAACAGCAGTTACTGCAAGACCCATACCGAGAGCCGAGCCAGGCTTTTTGGAAACGCCTAAAAACGGACAAATCCCCAAAAATTGAGCAAGTACAAAGTTATTGGCGAATAACGCCGAGAAAATGATACCTAATACGTCCATATTACTCAGCCTCCTTTGCTGTCTCTGCCGTTACGGGTTTCAGCATTTTATGCGCGCGATTATGTTTTAATTTTCTTTCTACAGCGTTGTAGCACACGTTAAAGATTGCGATAAACAATCCGTACGTTAAAAACGCTCCCGCTGAAGAAGTAAAGAACTTTATCGAAAATTTAGATGCGTCCCATAATTCGATTCCGAAGAAAGACGCGCTTCCCAACAATTCGCGGACAATTGCTATCAGTGTTACTGAAACGGTAAAGCCAAGTCCCATAAACAATCCGTCGAGCGCCGAAGCGCCTACGGGATTATGCGAAGCGAAACTTTCCGCTCTGCCAAGAATTATGCAGTTTACGACTATCAATGCCAGGAACACTCCCAAACTGTTGAATAAATCGGGCAAAAACGCTTCCATAAACATACTTACGATTGTAACAAAAGTTGCGATAATTACGATAAAGCACGGAATACGAACTCTGTCGGGAATCACGTTACGGAGCAACGAAATAATTACGTTACTGCACACCAATACGAACAGTACCGCCATACCCATGCCGAAGCTGTTAATTGCCGATATTGTTATAGCAAGCGTAGGACACGTACCCAAAACCAAACGGAAAGTGGGATTTTGTCTGACTAAACCGTCAAGAGCGATTTGCGAAAATCTTTCTTTTTTCATTATTCAGCACCTCCTTGCGGCAAAGTGTTTCTTGCGTAGTAGCAAGCCGTATTGACAGCGTTATTTATCGCCGTACTGGACATTGTCGTACCGGTTACCTTGTTGTCGCCAAGCTCTAAAGCTCCGTCTATGCTGCTTCCCACGTACCAAGTAGAAGCTTGCGTAGAATTGATAATGTTACTGATATAAGATTGTTCAGTGTTGGAAACAATCGACCAACCCTTTATTTCTCTATCGGCAATTATTACGTTAATCGTTACGGTACCGTTCATAAATCCGCCGTTACCCGTCGCTTCTACGATAATTGCGCCGTCGGTTGACAAGTAAATTTTATTTACAGTACCCTTTTCCGCCGTTGCAAATTCCTCGTTCACTTCGCCCATACCGGCAAACTCGAAACCTGCGTGAGACTTTTGAATTTGATATTCGAAGTAACTTCTCGACTGAGCTTTGGCAACCAGTTCTTCGTCAATGCCTTCGCTCTTTTTAACTACAGCCGCTTCTTCCAATCTTTCAGCGTGAGTAATACCGTCCTTGACTACTACTATTTGTCTGGCGTCGTCTTCGCCGTAAACGTATGCCGCAAGAGGGTCGGAATCCGCCTTGGTTCCTTCGAAATAGAACGACAATTCTTTATCTCCTACTTTGCACGCTTCCAGATACTCAGCGTCGTTTACGGCAACGAAACCGTAACCGTCGTATTCCGTTCCGAGCAATGCAACTAGAGCGTCTTTCGCTTCGCTTTCGGGAGTCGATACCAATTTTAATACGTTAATGCAGTAATAAGCAGCTGCGTTAATAGCGTAACCGATGGCATTTTCCGTATGCGTCGCACCGCTGCCAAGTCCCGAACCTTCGGGATTTTCCGGATTTACTACCGTGATAGATTGACCTATAAACCAAGTCTTTTGATGTTTTTCGGATATATTGCCGATAAACGACTGCCCTACGTTTTCCTTAATTGACCAACCGGCAACGGTAGGGTTTTCTCCGCCGCTTACGGCAACGTAAACGGTTACCGTGCCGTTACTGAAACCTATATTACTGCTCTTAGCAGTTAAAATGTACGCTCCGTCGGACGACTTTACCAAATCCAACACTTCTCCGTAAGGAGTTTTGGCGTTTGCAGTATCCAGAGCGGGAGAATCGTCGGCCTTTTTAAAATTAGGATAAATCTTTTGCATCGCTCTGTCGAACTTGACGTCGTCGGAAACGTACAAAAGGTCGTTACAAAGCGCCAGTAAAATTCCGCATACAAGGCATATTATCACAAGTACGGCGATTGCTTTCACCGCTTGAATAACAGTGCCTTTCTTCATTGCCTTTTCGGCGGAGGCTGTTTTCTCGTTCGTTTCTACAACGTCGTTTTTTACTTCTTTCGACATTTTATTTTGCCTCCTTGACTTTCTTTTCTTTTACCGGTTTTACGTAACCGAAAGGTTTACGGCGAATATACAAATCGAATAAAGGAACGAGCAGATTCATAAGCAATATTGCAAACGAAACGGCCTCGCCTTTAACCGCCTTGCGCAGTACTGCCGTCAAAATACCCAGCAACACAAAATAAATATAATTACCGAGTTTAGTATTGGGAGTGGTTACGTAATCCGTAGCCATAAATATAGCGCCTAAAATCAAGCCGCCGGATAAAATCGACGGAAGGAAGGTTTTTAAAGCGGGAACGAATTTACTGCCCATCAACGCGCCGACGAACTGTCCGTTTTTAAAACAGCTATCAATCCAAAAAATAAGTACGGATACAACGCCGGTAGTAAGTATGTATACAAGCGGCCAGCGGAAATTAAGAACTCCGCGAACAACCAGATAAACGCCTCCGGCAATAAGAGCGAGTTTACAGATTTCTCCTATACATCCCGGAACGCCCGTACCGATAAGCAAATCCAAATTGCTAAGCGTACTCGTTTTTTCGGGGTCGAACAACGTTTGCAAAGGAGTTGCGCCAGTTTGAACGAATCCCGCTTGGATGCCGAACACTTTTTTGTCGAACGACATAACGCCGCCGAATGCCGCTCCGAAAGCGATAAACGCAAATATTCTTCCTGCGATAGCGGGGTTGACGATATTTTTACCAGTACCGCCGAATAACATTTTTACGATTATAACGGCGAACACACTGGCAAGAATAACTGCGTACCACTTGGAAGTAGCGTACATATTCATACCGACAAGCAGCCCCGTAACAAGAGACGAAAAATCGAACTGTTTAAGAATTTCGGTAAATTTCTTTTTGCAGCAAAGCAAAAATATAAATTCCGACGCAACCGCAGATAACGATGCCAACGCCAATACCATTAACGAAAGCCATCCCAAACGCGCTTCGGCAAGACCGAGCAAAACACAGCCTGCTATGCACGCGGGCAGTAACGCAATACAAACGTCAATCATTATTTGCTTGGTCGTACGAGGAGATTTTACGTGCGGAGAACTGGAATATACGTATTTTGACATATTACTTTTTCTCCTTCATTTTAGATTTTGTAAGCCTTACGCTCTGTACTATAGGTCTTTTTGCAGGGCATACGTATGCACAGGTTCCGCATTCGAAACAGTTCATAGCTCCGCCGATTTTAACAGCTTTGTCGTAATCGCCCACCGTAGCGTAAAAATCGATGTACATAGGCATAAGTTTCATAGGACAAACGTTTGCGCAGCGTCCGCAGTTTATACAGGGAGTAGGCAAAACGGTACTCGCTTCCTTATCGGTGAGAGCCAAGAAACCGCTGTCCGTTTTGGTAGTCGCAACATCCAAATCCGCAAGAGAAAATCCCATCATAGGACCTCCCGAAACGAGTTTGACTGTATCTTCCGTCAACTCTCCGCAAAAATCCACTATAGCGGATAAAGGAGTACCTATACGCACTTCGATATTCTTAGGGTTGCGAACTCCTCTTCCGGATACGGTCATAAGACGTTTGTAAAGAGGAACGCCGTTTACAACCGCATCGTACGTTGCGTAAGCGGTTCCTACGTTATTAACGATACATCCGACGGCGGAAGGCAGACCTCCGACAGGTACTTCGCGATTGACGCAAGCCTTTATAAGAGTTTTTTCTGCGCCTTGCGGATATTTCTTTTTGAGCAGCACCACTACGATATCGCCTTCCTGCTTGGGCATCTCTTCGCCGACAACGCCGTCCAAAGCGACAAGAGCCGAGTACGCTTCCATTTTGTTTGCTTCTAGTCCGATATAAATTTGGTTTACATCTATAGCTTTAGCAAGCAGTTTTACGCCTTCGATAAACTCGCGTGTTTTTTCAATCATCAAACGATTGTCGCAGTTAAGATACGGCTCGCACTCCGCCGCGTTAATAATAAGACAATCAACTGCGTCTTTAGGCTGAATTTTTACCGCAGTAGGAAATCCCGCTCCGCCCATTCCGACTATACCGGCTTCCGCAACGCGTTCGACGATTTGTTCGCGAGTCGGATTATCCAACTTTTTAAGCAAAGCCGCGTCTTGTTTACCGTTGGATTTGATATGGATATAATCCACCGTGGCGCCTTGAGCGTTTTTACGCTTTTCGATACCGACAACGTCGCCGCAAACGGGAGAATGGATATTAGCCGAAACAAAAGACGAGGCTTTGGCTATCAACTGTCCTTCCTTTACCGTATCGCCGACATTTACTACAGGTTCTGCCGGTTTACCGATGTGCTGAGACAACGAAACGAAATAATCCGGCACTACGGGCATCTGCTCGATAGCCGCCGTCGCCGTCAGTTCCTTGTTATCAGGCACGTGAAAACCGCCTTTAAATGTTTTCATAAATGCGAATACTCCTCATTTAATTTTTGTACCATACGTTTTTTGAACGTATGAAGTTATAATATCTAACCAATTTGATATTATATCACATAATAAAATACTTGTAAAACGATTGTTTGTTCTTATTAAGTTATGTTTAAGAAAAACGTACAAGCATACGACTTTTTATTAAAATTAGTAATGCGTGTTCTATATTACAAAACTCTTTGATGAACGTTTTTACCAATCTTCTTTTACGCTCGTTTTTATATCGGTATAAAACTCTTTGTATTTTTCTTTAAATTTCTCAGCCGGAGCGCGTTCGTCGCGAATCTCGGCTTCTTCGACGTTCATACCGTCGTCATCCATAAATTCCGAACGGCGCATAAGATTGTACATCGTTGATTTCGTTTTCATTGTAAGTTCCTTCTGCACGTAAAACTATCGACGCGCCGTGTTAAAAATAATATATTTTTCTTTTAAAGAGATTTTTTCTACGACTATTCCTATTTTAAGCAGTTGTTTCTTTTCTGAAAGAAAAGCGTGATTAAGCGGAAAACCGAGCAATATTTCTATTTCTTTAAAAGTCATTTTTAACGGAAATTTTTCTGCTTTCACAACGTATTCCCACAGCGGCTGATAATTGCTCATTATTTCATCCCAGACATATTGTTTATACTCGAATACGCGCGGATACCGACCGATATGTGAGTAACAAAAGAGATATTACTTTTTACTATTCGATATTAGCGGCTGAAATAAAATTTCAGTTAACGTTCGATACGCCCCGTTATTTTACTGCCTTGCTATATCGCAAAACGCTTGAAAGTTTTGATTTCAAGCGTTTTATTATATAATCTATTTTGCGCCGTCAGAATTATCGTTCGGAGTAACGTCCGCAACCGATTCGACGGGAGCGCTTTGCTGCGTTACCTTTTCAGCCGTCGATTCCGTAGGAACGGCAGTTACGTCTGAGCCGGCAACCGCCAATGCTTTTTTGCTGCGCTTGGGTCTTCTGAGATTTTCGGGAGATATTTCTCCGGCTTTTGCAAGCGCCAACTTGGTAAGAACGGGACCGAAAAGCTCGTAAACCATAACCGCGCACATAGTAATAGTTACAATTTTGGCTCCGATGTCGCTAAAATACAAAGCGTTTTCGGCACTTATACCGGGTGTTTTCGCAAGTTTTTCAAATTCGGTTTTGCACATTGTAGCCATACCGATAGCTACGCCAGCTTGCGGAAACAAAGTTATACCCAAATATTTACGCACTTTTTTGTCGGTTTTCGTAATCGCCGCGCCCGCCATAGTGCCGAAATACTTTCCGCAACAACGAGCTGCAAGATATATAACAAGACACACTATTACGCTCCAATCGGCAAACATGCGAACGTTGAGTTCCGCTCCCGAAAGAATAAAGAACAGCATCAAAACGACGGGAGTCCAGCGGTCGGTACTCTCCATCATTTGAGTCGCTTCCTTACGCATATTTACAAACGTTGCGCCTGCCATCATACATACGAGCAAATCGGACAAACCGAACGGACATCCGAAATTGTCTTTCAAATAAGAAAACAATTCGCAAATACCTAGAGACAAAGCAACAGCTATGATTGTTGCGATTGTACGGTTATCGCGGGATTTGAAAAACCGAGGTATAAGCGATAGCAACGCCCCGATTCCAGCGCCGATAGCAATCGAAGCCAATATTTCTACGAACGGCCAAACAGCTATACTCAACGCCATTTGCGTAGCGTTTACCGCTCCCGCGGCGCTGATTGCGGATTGAGCAAGAGACAGCGCAATGGAATTAGACACTGCGAATACTATAAGACCCACGGCGTCGTCAAGCGCTACTACCGGAAGCAACGTTCCCGTAACAACGCCTTTGGCTTTGTACTGACGCACAACCATAAGCGTTGCCGCAGGCGCGGTTGCCGTCGCAATAGCTCCCAAAATTATCGCTTCGTGAACAGGCATATTTATTCCGGGAATTAAACCGATAAGAATCAAAGCCACGTCAACGCATAAAGTAGCCGCAAGAGCTTGGAAAAAAGTTATCACAACGGCGCTTTTTCCTATTTCTTTTATGTGAGAAAGTTTAAATTCTACGCCGATGGAAAATCCAATAAAGCCGAGAGCTACGGTGCTTACTATTCCCAAACTTTCGAAAGCCTGATTAGTTTCTTCGCCGGGGATAAGTCCGCCCAAAGCGTACGGTCCTATTATAAGTCCGACAATTAAGTAACCCGTAACGTTGGGAAGTCCGATAAGTTTCATCAAGCGCGTGGACAGAAGTCCCAATATAAGCGCTATAGCCACTACTAACAAAGTATTCATTATTTTGCCTCTGTAAACGTTTTAAAATGTTAAATGCGTTGGCAATAACGCAACGCAAATTTTAACTTTATTTTAAGCCTTTAATATTTTATGCTTTTTGTTGTTTTATGTCAAATATTTACCGCCCGTTATAGTTAAAAATAGGTATAGAAATAAATTAATACCGTCATTAAAAATAACGATACGTAAAGGTGCGACAATTTTGTTTAATCGATGCGATAATCTTCATAAAAAATTAAATAGCACGGATTATAAGAAAAAAAATTCAAAGAACACTGAATATTCGCAATATGAGGAATCAAATAAGCGACGAAAAAATATTCCGTTACCTTTTCTTTTTCATTCGACAAAAAACCAATCAATCAAATTATTACGTTTTTTTTTCTTCCGTAAATACTTAACGAATAGCTTCATATTTGATAACAAAAAAAAGCTTTGATTGATATAAGTTTAAAAATCAAAGCTTTTTCGATTAGCTTTCAAGCAAATTAACGAGAGCAGTTTCAACCTGCGTTTTTAAATCGTCAACGGTTCCGTCGTTGGTCAGTTTCACCGTATATTTACGGCAAACGCGCTGACGCGACATAATATCGCTTACAACTTGCCTGTCGGTTAGATCACGTTCCATCACGCGGTTTACACGCGTTAGTTTTTTCGCTTCTACAAGCCATACTTCGTCCCACGGATATTCGAAAGCGTCGAATACCGAAATTTCCACAAAAACCGGCGAGACGTCATTTCCCTGCAATCCTCCGATTCGTTCGTCAAGTAGTTTTTTTACTTCCTCAAAAAATAAAGCGTTATAAGATTCAAGCAGATTACAATCGGAGAAAATTTTATTACGTATCGCTCTTCGGTTAAGTTTTCCGTTTTCGACGAATTCGCTTCCTAAAAGTTGTTCGACGGATTGCACTACCTGCGGACGGGAAGACACTTCTCTGGCAAGACTGTCGCAGTCTATCGAAAAATAACCTTTTTTTTGCACAATATCTCTCACCAGGGTTTTACCGCTGCCTATGCCGCCTGTTATAGCAACTACTTTACGCTTCATAAAGCGTCGCGCCCTCCTCGGTTTCGACTGTTAAAGGGCACGCCAGTTCTACCGCGCGTTCCATTTCGCGTTTCAATATTTCCTTTACGGTTTGCGCCTCGTCAATATAACAATCCACGATAAGTTCGTCGTGTATTTGCATCACGATTTTGCTTTTAAGCCCCGCTTGTTTTATAGCGTTATCGACTTTAAGCATAGCGATTTTCATTATATCCGCCGCGCTGCCTTGCAAAGGCATATTCATAGCGGCTCGTTCGCCGAAGCTGCGCAAATTGTAGTTAGACGATTTTATTTCGGGTATTTGTCTGCGTCTGCCGGTAATAGTTACCGCGTAACCGGTGTTTTTTACGCTTTCCACACAGCCGTCCAGATACGCTTTGATTTTGGGAAATCGCTCGAAATACAGTTGTATATAATCCCTGGCTTTTTTAACGCTTAGCTTAGTGCTTTGCGAAAGTCCGTAATCGCTTATTCCGTAAATAATGCCGAAATTAACCGCTTTTGCCATACGGCGCATATCGGCGTTAACCATTTGAGGAGGCACGCCCATAAGTTCACCTGCAACGCGCGCGTGAATATCCTCTTCGCGCTTAAAGCTGTCAAGCATATTATCGTCCGCTGAAAAAGCCGCAAGAAGCCGCAACTCTATTTGAGAATAATCCGCGCCGACAAACACGCCGTATTTGGAACAAAACAGTTTGCGTATTTCTTTGCCCAGTTCATTACGGATGGGAATGTTTTGTAAATTAGGGTCGCTGCTAGATAATCTTCCCGTAGACGTTAAAGACTGATTGAACGTGGTATGAACCAAACCGTTTTTTACCATCGGTCTAAGTCCGTTAACGTAAGTGTTAAGCAACTTGGCGTATTTGCGATGTTCCAAAATTTTACCTGCTATAGGA
This sequence comes from uncultured Christensenellaceae bacterium, assembly GCA_910586905.1. Taxonomy (GTDB): domain Bacteria; phylum Bacillota; class Clostridia; order Christensenellales; family CAG-314; genus Fimimonas. The sequence goes on along the minus strand of CAJUIV010000024.1, from coordinate 11,552 downwards.
TGCAAATCGACGAGTTTTTCCAACACTTCGTTATTTGTTGTATAGTATTCGCGATGCGTCTTTTTACCGTGAGGAAGATTGAGCTTATCGAACAAAACGTAAGAAAGCTGCATAGGACTGTTAACGTTAAATTTTTCGCCGGCGAGTTCCCAGATTTCAGATTTTAAAGAAGCGAGCTTATCGCTCAATTCGCGCGACATCGTTTCCAACAGCTCGGTATCGACTTTGACGCCCTCCATTTCCATACGGTATAATAAATCCGCAAGAGGCAATTCAACGTCGTAGTACAGACTTTCAACTCCGTGTTCAGTCAAAAGCGATTGCAGTTTTTCAGCCACTGCAAATATACCTGCGCCTAAATCGTCGTAACCGTATGCTTTACACAAACCGGGCAAGTCTTTATACGCGCGGTATTCCACCAAATACTGCATAAGACATATATCGTATCTTACGTTTTCTATTGCGAGTCCATAAGCGTTTAGAAGATGCCTTAATGCTTTTACGTCGTACACCGCTTTAGGCGTTTGGCATTTCAAAAAAGGACGAAGCGAATCAACGACTGTTTGCTCGTTAAGTTCGTCCAGAAAGTTATTGGACCACAACACTTTGTATTGCTTTTTCGCATCGCTCGACAGCATAACGCAGCCTTCGGAAAAATGAAACGCGAAAAACGGCGATTTTTCCATTTGAGACAGTACTTCGCCAAAACGTTCAGCTGAGATTATATCTTCGCTGCTCACTTCTATATTATTTTCGAACATACCCCCGCTGTCTACGGCAAATTTTTCCAGAACGGTACGAAACTGTAATTTTTCAAGCAATTCTTTCGCTTCATTGCTATACGACAAAGTAGAGGTTGCCGTCAAGTCGAACTCTACGTCGGCATCGGTAACGATAGTCGCCAAAACGCGGCTAATAAAAGCCAATTCCTTATTCTGCTCCAGTTTTTCGCGCAGAGCGCCTTTTTCCTTGTGAATATTTTGATACAGAAATTCGATATCGCCGTACTTTGACAGCAGCAGCATGGCGGTCTTTTCGCCGACGCCCTTTACTCCGGGAATATTGTCCGAACTATCGCCGCGAAGAGCTTTGTATTCGATAACTTGCGAAGGGCACAAATTATAATTACTCATAAGCGTTTCTGGAGTGATAACTTCGACTTCGGTAACGCCGCGTTTCGTGTACAATACCGTTACTTTGTCGGATACGAGCTGCCACATATCTCTATCTCCCGAAACGATAAAACTTTCGCCGTCGAAAGACTTTGAAACGGTGCCTATTATGTCGTCGGCTTCGACGCCTTCCTTTTCGACAACGGTTATAGAAAGACGATTTAAAAGTTCGTGAAGAACCGGCATTTGTTGCGCCAAATCGTCCGGCATACCTTTACGGTTCGCTTTATAGTCCGGATACAAGTCTTTGCGGAAATTGTGTCCTCGCTTATCGAACGCTACCACAAGTTTATCGGGTTTGTAGTTATCCAGACATTTTAATAATATATTAACAAAGCCGTACACCGCGTTTACGTTACAGCCGTCTTTGTCGTTTAAAGGCGGAAGCGCAAAATACGCTCTGTTTAGTATGCTGTTGCCGTCGATAAGCAATAATTTTTGATTTGACATAATTTCACCGAAAAAAGTATTTGTAGATATTTTACACTATTTTGACGTTTTTTACAATCTAAAAAGCGCATAAAATGCCCGTCGTTTATTGCCGACGGGCATTTTTGATTAAGATTTATTTAGTAAGGATTTTAAGAACTGTCCCGTATAACTGTCGGCATTTGCAGCGATTTGCTCGGGAGTGCCGCACGCGACTACCGTTCCGCCTTGGTCGCCGCCTTCCGGCCCCAAGTCTACAATATAATCCGCCACCTTGATAACGTCCAAATTATGTTCTATCACTATTACCGTATTTCCGCTTGCGACAAGGCGTTGAAGAATAGTTATGAGTTTGGCCACGTCGTGAGTGTGCAGTCCCGTCGTAGGCTCATCCAAAATGTACAGAGTCTTGCCGGTGCTGCGTTTGGAAAGTTCGGTAGCAAGTTTTACGCGCTGCGCCTCGCCGCCCGAAAGCGTTGTTGCCGGCTGACCGAGTTTTATATATCCCAAACCCACGTCGTTAAGAGTTTTTATTTTATTATAGATAGACTGTATATTTTCGAAAAATCCGACCGCTTCCTCAACCGTCATATCAAGTACGTCGGCGACAGATTTGCCCTTATACTTAACCGCAAGCGTTTCGCGGTTGTACCGCGCGCCGTGGCATACTTCGCATGGAACGTACACGTCGGGAAGAAAGTTCATCGCTATTTTAAGAATACCGTCGCCGCCGCAATGCTCGCACCTGCCGCCCTTGACGTTAAAACTGAAACGTCCCGCCGTGTAGCCGCGTTCCTTAGCGTCCATCGTAGAGGCGAACAAGTCGCGAATCATAGTGAATACTCCCGTATAAGTAGCGGGATTACTGCGCGGAGTACGACCGATTGCGCTTTGATCAATGGAAATTACTTTGTCTAAATTTTCGACTCCTCCGATTTTTTCGCAAGCTATTTCCGTCGGCTTAGCTCTGTTGAGTTTTTCTTCCAAATACGGCAGTAACACCTCGTTTACGAGACTGCTTTTGCCGCTGCCCGAAACGCCCGTTACAACGTTTAAGCAACCCAGTTTAAAACCTACGTCGATGTTTTTTAGATTATTTTTACTTGCGCCCGTAACGGTCAGCAAACTGCCGCTGCCCTTTCTCCTTTCGGAAGGCACGGGAATAGACATTTCTCCCGAAAGATATTTGCCCGTTATAGAACTCGGACATTTTTTAAGACCTTCAACGTCGCCCGCGTACACTATTTCTCCGCCGTGAACGCCTGCGCCGGGACCTACGTCAACGACGAAGTCGGCGGAACGAATCGTATCTTCGTCGTGTTCGACTACGATAAGCGTGTTGCCGATATCGCGGAGTCTCGTAAGTGTTGCAATCAGCTTGTTGTTGTCCCGCTGATGAAGACCTATGCTAGGTTCGTCCAAAATATACACTACGCCGGTAAGTCCGCTGCCTATCTGCGTTGCAAGACGTATACGCTGCGCTTCGCCGCCCGATAACGTTCCCGAACTGCGGTTAAGAGTTAAATATCCCAAACCAACGTCTACAAGAAACTTTAAACGGGCTTTTATTTCTTTTAGTACCATATACGCAATTTTGGCGCGGGTATCGTCCAGCTGCAAATTATTGAAAAAATCCAGCGATTTAACTACGGACAATTCGCCTACTTCGTATATATTGAGACCGCCCACTTTAACGGAAAGAACCTCGTCTTTTAAACGCTTACCATGACATTTCGGACAGGGTTTATCAACCATAAACTTTTCGTACTCTCCGCGCGTCCAGTCGCTCTTGCACTCGTTATGACGACGCGTCATCATAGGGATTACCCCTTCCCACGTGGCGTTAAACGTACGCCCGTCGTCAAGCACGCAGGTAACTTTTTCTCCGCCGTTGCCGTACATAATCGTGTCGTATGCAGATTTGCTCAATTCTCTGACGGGCACGTCGCATGAAAAACCGTATTTTAAAGCAAGCGCGTCGAAATACATACGCATCCAGCTTGCCGCGCCGAGATTAAAACCGAGTAGACGTATCGCCCCGCCGTGAAGAGTTTTAGAATCGTCCGGCAGAATCAGCCGCTCGTCGAACTCCTGCTTGAAGCCCAATCCCAAACACTCGGAACAAGCTCCGAACGGACTGTTAAATGAAAACGAACGCGGTTCCATTTCTTCCAAAGTAAATCCACATTCCGGACAGGCGAATTTGTCGGAATAGGTAGTATCCACGCCGTCGGCGGACACTACTACCAAACCTTCTGCTAGTTTTAAAGCCGTTTCTATGCTGTCGGAAAGTCGCGTATTCATTTCCGCCTTGACGACAAGACGGTCTATAACAACGCTTATATTATGCTTGTTATTCTTTTCCAGTTTGATTTCTTCGTCTAAAGTATACATATTGCCGTCTACTATTACGCGCATAAAACCTTGACGTTTCAGCTGCTCGAACTGCTTGGCAAATTCGCCTTTACGTCCTCGCACAATAGGCGCAAGTATTTGAAGCTTGGTGCCGCCGGGCAAAGTCATAACGCGGTCGCATATTTGGTCTACCGTCGTTTTGGTTATTTCCAAACCGCAATGCGGACAATACGGAATACCTATGCGCGCGTACAGCAAACGGAGATAATCGTAAATTTCCGTTACCGTACCTACGGTCGAACGGGGGTTTGACGAAGTGGTCTTTTGGTCTATTGATATTGCCGGAGACAATCCCTCGATGCTTTCTACGTCGGGCTTGTCCATCTGTCCCAAAAACTGCCTGGCGTACGCGGAAAGACTTTCGACGTATCTACGCTGTCCTTCGGCGAATATCGTATCGAACGCAAGCGACGACTTACCGCTGCCGGAAAGTCCTGTAAAAACTACCAGCTTATCGCGCGGAATAGTCAGACTTACGCTTTTTAAATTATTCTCTTTTGCGTTTTTTATGATTATATCTTTCATATTTTACCTTTGATTATTATTTACACTTTACAGATTTTTTACAAGGTTACGCTACGCTGTATTTCTCCGCTTGCTGCGCTAGGGAGAAATGACGTTTATCTTCATTGTCGATTGATAACCGCCGCCGTGAGCATCGCAAGCAATACTAGTTCGAGGACATCCTGAAACAATGGTATCGGAAATCAATTTTTAATCAATTTTATTTCGTATTGCGGGACGGCGTAGGCGTAGCCGATTTTCGTATACAAATGATTTGAAACGGGATTGGTCTTGTCTACAAACAAGTAGGCGAGTTTTCCGTCGTCCGTTATGCGCAGTGTTAAATAAGTAACGATTTTGCAAGACAAACCTTGGTTACGGAACTGCGGCAAAGTATAAACGTCGGCTATGCAAGCAAGTTTGTCCGTTTTGCGCTTAACGGAAGCCACTGATACTATTAAACCGTTACGACGGATAACGGCGAAATCGGTTAAACGGTTGATTACGTCTTGCTTTACAACGTCAACGTCGGCGCTGTCGCCCAACGCTTCAACTGTGAAAGAAACAATCAACTCGGCGATTTCGTTCACATCATTATCCGAAGGTTTTTCCACACCGTCAACATCGGAAGTTAACGTCTTACCGCACCGCATAATATCCATTGAATGGTTTACATGATGAGTACATTTTACCAATTTTCCGTATTCGGCTAAAAACATTTCACACGTATCCAAAGCGCCGATTACCTTATCAAATGTCAACTTATGTTCGTACGCTTGACGCGCAAATTCGGCACATAACGATTTGTCGCCGAAAATAACCATAGGATATTGCGAGTTGTGAACAGCTATCAAGTAAGTGTCGCCGTCAAAAATTTTTACTAAAAAATTATTTTCGTCCGCTTCGTGAATGCAATTAGCATTGCATTCAAAGAACACGGTTTCAAGCAAATAAGCGTCCAGGATATCCCTATTTTCCGCAAGAAACTCTTCTCCGCATTTGTAAAATTTGGTCATAATATAATTCTCACTTTGACTTGCGTCGTTTTTCGCGTTCTAACTGTTTGGTAAGTTTGACTACCTGTTCGCGCAGACGAATAGCCGTTTCAAAATCAAGTTGGTTCGCAGCAGTTTTCATACGCGCCGTTACGTTTTCTATTTCACGTTCCAAATCTTTAGCGGTTAATTTAGCATCGTCTTTTTGCGTTATTTCCAAAGTATTTTCTACGTAATGCTCGATAGTTTTGGGCGTTATACCGTGTTCTACGTTAAAAGCGTTTTGAATTTCGCGTCGGCGGTTTGTTTCGCCTATGGCGCGCTTCATACTGTCAGTCAAAACGTCCGCGTACATAATAACGCGTCCTTCCGCGTTACGCGCGGCTCGACCTATAGTCTGAATCAGCGCCGTGTCGCTGCGCAGAAAACCTTCCTTATCAGCGTCCAAAATAGCGACTAATTTTACTTGCGGCATATCTAAGCCTTCGCGCAGCAGATTGATGCCGACAAGCACGTCGAACTCACCCCTTTTGAGTCCCGACACTATTTCCACGCGTTCGAGAGTGTCGATATCCGAGTGCATATATTTTACACGCACATTATGCTTTGCCAAAAACTCCGTAAGACTTTCCGCCATACGTTTGGTAAGAGTGGTTACAAGCACGCGGCCTCCGCCGGATACAACTTTGTGAATTTCGCCCAAAAGGTCGTCTATCTGTCCGCTGACCGGACGAACTTCTACGCCGGGGTCCAAAAGTCCTGTCGGACGTATAAGCTGTTCGACTACGTTGTCCGCTCGCTTTAATTCGTATTCCGCAGGCGTTGCGGAAACGCATATAAGCTGTCCGAGTTTACCGTCGAATTCGTCGAAAGTCAAAGGTCTGTTATCGTACGCGCTTTGCATACGGAAACCGTAATTGACAAGATTTGTTTTGCGCGCTCTGTCGCCGTTGTACATTCCGCGGATTTGAGGTATTGTCATATGACTTTCGTCTATGAAAGTTACGAAATCGTCTGGGAAGTAGTCCATTAGCGTATAGGGCGGCTGACCGACTTCCCTACCGTCAAAATAACGCGAATAGTTTTCGATACCGCTGCAATAACCCACTTCACGCAACATTTCCATATCGTACGATACGCGCTGTTTAAGCCGCTGCGCTTCAACAATTTTGTTAATCGACATAAACGCTTCGACTTCCGCTTCCATATCGCGTTTGATATTCTCCGTCGCCTTGTCAATCGTTACGCCTTCCACAACGTACTGCGTTGCAGGATAAATCATAACGTGCAGTAACGTTGCTATCGAGTTGCCCGTAAGAGCGTCTATTTCGGAAATCTTTTCTACTTCGTCGCCCCAAAACTCTACGCGGATAGCGTGTTCGGAATAGGACGCGGGATATATTTCCACTATATCTCCGCGCACGCGGAAAGTTCCGCGGTGAAAATCCATATCGTTGCGGACGTATTGTATGGAAATAAGTTTGCGTATAACCTGCTCGCGCGAAACGTTATCCCCCGGGCGCAAAGAAAGACTTAATCTGAAATACTCGTCGGGCGCGCCCAAACCGTAAATACACGATACGCTGGCGACGACGATAGTATCGCGCCGCTCGAACAAGCTGCACGTTGCGGAATTCCGCAAACGGTCTATCTCGTCGTTAGTGTCTATTTCTTTTTCGATGTACAAGTCGCGCGCAGGTATGTAACTCTCGGGCATATAGTAATCGTAATAAGAAACAAAAAACTCCACTCTGTTTTCCGGAAAAAACTCGCGGAATTCGTTGCAGAGCTGAGCCGCAAGCGTTTTGTTGTGGCAGATTACCAGTGCGGGACGATTGACGTTAGCGATAACGTTAGCCATCGTAAACGTTTTACCGCTTCCAGTAACTCCGCGAAGAACCTGCGTCGAGAGACCGTCGCGAATGCCCTGCGTAAGCTCCGCTATCGCCTGCGGTTGGTCGCCGCAGGGCTGAAATTTAGAGTGAAGTTTAAAATCCATTATTTACCTTACCGTCAGTTAAAAATAGAACAAGTGTTCGCTTAGTATTGTATAATACGCCGAATAAAATGTCAACAGAAAAACGACTGTTTATACTTACTTAATTAAGTAAAAAAGTCGTTTGCCTTTAAAATCAATTATCTGCAAAAACGTTTGGACACAAACAAAAATCAAATAAAAACTATTGCTGATTCAAATTGTAGATTTCATACAAACCCCTGAGCGACAGCTCGCGGTCGATGTGGTCGAAAAGCGGTTCGACGTCGTTTACTATATGCGAAAGTCCGCCAGTGGCTATTACTTTGGCATCAACTAGCCCTGTTTCCGACTTTATACGCTCAATCATATATTTTACCTGCCCTACCGCGCCGTAAATTACACCGCTTTGTATGGCTTTACCGGTAGATTGCGCCACCGCTTTTTTGGGTGTTTCCAATTCTACGCTCGGAAGCTTAGCGGTACATACGGCTAGACTTTCTATTGTGGATTTGAGCCCTAACGTTATCGCTCCGCCGATAAATTCCTTACGTTCGTTGACAACGTTAAAAGTCGTAGCCGTGCCGAAATCTACCAACACGAACGGCGCTCCGTACTGTTTTGCCGCCGCTACGCAGGTAATAATACGGTCGCTGCCCAATTCGCGAGGAAAGTCGTACCGAATAGCCAAACCCGTTTTAACCCCTACGCCGACTACGAGAGGCTTAACGCCGAAACAATAGTTTATGACGTTTGTAAAAGTATAATCAAGCTGCGGAATTACCGACGACACTATCGCTCCCGAAATCGATTTTTCGTCTATTTTAGAGTGGCTTAAAAGCTGCAGTAACAGCGCAACGTATTCGTCTGAAGTACGCTTTACGTCCGTGGACATTTTGAAAGACCTGTTCAATTTGCCGTTCGCTTCGAACAAACCTATTTTGATATTGGTATTGCCTATATCTACCGCTAAAATCATTCGTTTTCTCCGTCTTCGGTTTTCTTTGAAGTTTGTATATTCGAGGGGACAGTTTTAATGCCCTCCGTATCGCCGTCGAGTTCGCCCGTCGTCTCTGTTGACGATTCCGTTTTGTCCGCTGTTTGATTGGCGGTTAATTTCCAGTTATTACCGTCTATACCGAGTTTTAAACCTCGGCGAACGCCCAATACAAGCGGCGCAACGCCGATAAAAGACACAATATATTCCGGTAAAACGTTAAGAATGACGACTGCTTGCAAAGCTGCAATAAGCGAACCGTACGCGTCAGTAAACAGCGTCAGCGCACCCATATATAACAGTGTGTTGGTTAACAGTCCTATAAAGGTTGCCGGCACTATCGCTATCGTTTGCGCTAATACTCGGTTTTTCATTTTTGCAGATAAGAACAAAATAAGACGGTAAATACCAAAAGCAAAAATTGTTACGAACAATCTCGGAACAATAGATATGAGCGGATTTTGCGAAGCGACCTTGGCAAAAGGAAACGCCAAAATAAAAGAAGACAGTCCCATAAACGCGCTTGCCAAAAATCCGTCAATCCAAGAATTAAACAGAAAACACAAAGCGAACGTAACCAACAATTCTACGGTTGCGCCCGCAATAGGCAAACCTAGAGTTATGACCCTGTCGAGCAACGTGGCAACGAAGATGATTGCAAGCATAATTGCATAACGCGCCACCTGATACGCCTTGTTATTGTTTACCATAAAAACTCCAATTTCGCCCGACTACTCGGTACGAATATCTTTTTTATTCGGTAAAAAGATATAAAAAATATGTAGTATCGTTTCCTAAGGAATACGACCTAAAAGTATTGTACCACAAATATATGAGTTAATACAAGTTTTTGATAATATTTTTCGCTTTCAATCGGTATTCGATGCGAAATATCGTCGTTCAAGTGTTATTAGCACTATTCAAATTTACTTTGAAACCGGCAGACTTTTTTTGATTTTAGATTTGCCTCCGTTTTCGCGCTTGAACGCGCAAATAAGAACGTATGCGCCGACAAGTAAAACTACCGTTATCACCACTACCAATAGCATTGCGGTAACGGATACGTCGCGTCCGAAAAATTCGAACTTACAATCCACGCTTTGTTTGATACCAGTAATTACTTCGTCTGGGAAACCGCTGCTGCTCATTTTCTCAAACACTCCGCGCATAGCGTGATTTTTTATCAGAGACGTACTGTACGTACTCGGAAGGAAACACAGTACGTTTTGAAGACCGCTTCCGAATTGCGAAATAGGCATATAAGCCCCGCAAATAAAGCCGTAACACGCCGAGACTATCGTACTGACGGCGGAAATCTGTCCCTGAGTCTTTAAAAACGCGTTGATAACGGATGACATCGCCGTACCGAACATAGTAAACAAAAATACGTCGAAAATAATAAGCATAACATCGGCGAAACTCATATACCAACCGACAACGGCTGCGTAAATAAGGCTTGCGCCCAAAGCGACGTAGTTTATGATAAGCGTTACCGCTAACGAGGCAAGATAGTACGACAACGCCAATATCGGCTTACGGACGGGCGAAGTGAGTAAGTCTTTGCGTACGCCCAAGTACTTATCCTGCACCATTATTATATTAGAACAAAACGCCACCGTTACGCAGCATACCGCAAGCAACGACGAGAACAGCTGACTTGCAACAAGACCGTTGATAATTTTGTCGTCTACGGTAAAGCCCTGAGGAATCGCATCGGTAAAACTGCTTTTATAAACGTTCGCCAAAAAAGTCGAGTACAATACCAATAAAATAAGAGGAACAAGCATCGAAGAAAAGAATAAACCCCTATCCTTGAAAAATAACTTGATATTGCGTTTGGTAAGCGAAAATAAAGTTTTCATTACAATACTCCCCCTTCCAGTTTTTTACCCGTTACGGCTAAAAATACGTCGTCCATTTTACCTTTGCTTATTTCGAAGTCGCAAAACAGTTTTGGATTTGCCAAAATCAAATCGCGCGCCTGTTCGGTATTTTTAACTGATATACGGATAGCGTCGCGTATCTGCTCGTAAGGCAACTTTAACGCTTGAACGTTCTTTTCGTCCGCGCCGTATACGGTTATAAAGTCTCCGGTATAGTTATTTTTAAGTTCCAGAGGCGTACCTTCCGCGGCTATCTTTCCGGAGTCAAGTATAACTACGTAATCGGCGTCGGCAGTTTCCTCCATGTAATGAGTCGTTAAAAACACCGTCATATTACGTTGCTTTTTTAGGCTGTCTATTACACTCCACAAGTGTTTACGCGTTTGCGGGTCCAGTCCAGTCGTAGGTTCGTCTAAAATAAGAATCTCGGGGTTATGTATCAACGCGCGCGCCACGTCGACGCGCCGCCGCTGACCGCCCGACAATTTGCCTACGGTTCGTTTGAGTAAATCCGAAAAACCTAGCAGACTTGCAAGTTCGTCTATGCGTTCGCGCGCCGCTTTGCCCGTTATACCGTACAAACTTGCGCGGGAAAAAAGATTATCGCGAACAGTCAGTACGGAATCCAGCACCGACGACTGAAACACTACGCCTATTCTGGAAGTTATTTCGGCAATATGCTTTTCGGCGTCTCTGCCGCAAATTTCTATCGAACCGCTATCCGGAGTAAGATTGCCGCACATCATAGAGATGGTCGTGCTTTTACCTGCGCCGTTTACGCCCAAAAAAGCAAAAAGTTCGCCTTGCTTAACTTTGAAAGACAAATCGTTTACGGCTTTTACTTCGCCGAAGGATTTGTATAGACTCTTGATTTCAATAACGTTCATAATGCGCCATCTTCCTTTTTCGGTGATTTAAAACAAGTGTTTTATAACAATTACAGTATACTCTTCGTTCAAGATATAGTCAACGCTCTACTGAAATTTATTGACGTAAACTAAAATCGGATAATTATTCGCTTTCTTAAAATATTTCGTTTTTTAATTCAAAAACGATTTTGTTTTTTTAAAAAAAACAAACGCCCGTTATGTAACGATTGTACCCCCCCCCGAACTGTTTTTGTCAACAAAATAAAAATCCACCAGCCTAGCTGGTGGTTTTTCATTAGAGGGTAAAACCCTC
>CAJUIV010000023.1 GCA_910586905.1 uncultured Christensenellaceae bacterium | reverse complement strand
ATCTGCGGAAAATATCCACGAATACGCCGGCGACGTCGGTTAAAAGTTTTTCCTCCGCTCGGGTATGTCCCGAGGCTTGGGGCTCCGTCTTGCTTTTTGCGTATAGCGGTATAGTAGGCTTGAGCGGCTCCCCGGTGGTGGTATCACGCAGCACCGCGATACCGATTTGCACGTAACTTTCCACTGGTATGTCCTCCTCGTCGCGCCTCCTATGCGGTGCCTTTCCCGCCCGCGTCCGTCCCGACCAGCCAGTCGAGCGACACGCCGAAAAGGTTTGCAAGACGTTTTGCCACTGCCAGCGAGGGCGCACGGTCGCCGTGTTCAATATCGAAATACGCCGGCTGCGTAATTCCACACTCTTTGGCGACTTTTTCCTGCGACAGTCCCGCCTTTGTTCTTGCCTCTTTGAGCCTTTCGTGTAACATTAGCTTTTCACCTCCTTTTTGTGGTAATATCCATAAACGCAGCGCTCGGAGGGCTCCCCCTCGGTTGCGTCATTTGGTGCAATGCGGCGCGGGTCGTAGATGTCGTGTATCACGCCGTCAACCATTGTCGTGAGGTGGTGCGTAACTTTTACCAGTATGGTGCCGCTCGGCAGTTCTGCTGCGTTCAGATGTACCCGGCAGCCTTGCCCTATTTTCATAGTGGGCACCCACTCCCACCCCAGCGTCTGCAAATATTTTCCGTAGGTGCTGCGATATACGCCGTTACGCGACGAGGAAATCTTGCGCTTTCTTTTCCCTGTCCTCTCGCGCTTTGCAAGCTCATTGAGCGCGTCGTAAACCTCTTTGTAAGGCTTGCCGGTTGCAATAGCTATTGCCCGGGTAACGCAGTCGCCTGTTGTGCCTTTGAAACCGGCAGCCGCTCTGCCGCCGTCGTCGTAGATGTATCCGCCCATAATCGCCTCACCCGTAAATGACGTCGCCGAAAAGCGCGTACTGGACGATTTCGTCCGCTGCGATTGCGTCAACCTCCGAGGTGTCGATTGTATCCCCGTCCGCGATTTCCGCAGCGCCTCCGTTACTCAAATAAAGCTCAAGCCCCTTGAGTAGCTTTTCCTTGTTAAGCTCGTGAGTAGTCCCCTCCTCGCTATCTGAAAGTATGAGCTGCCCGCCGCGCGCGATTTGTTCGTGCGCATATTCGCCGAGATAATCGCCGACCACTTTTGCCTCGTCGCACCAGTATGTAATACCGCCCTCGAGCGCTGTACACATAATATCGTCGAGTTGCTCGTCGGTGATGTTAAACGTCTTTTTTAATTTGGCTTGTATATTGTGTTTATCGAATTATTGTCGAATATGTTTTTAAGTATATAAAAAATAAATAGCGTGCGGTTAAGTATTGACTTAATACACCGCATGCACGACTGTGTGTATAAATTTCAATTTAGCGTTCTATATGTTAATGAAAAGTCGAGATTCCGTAAGGAGTCCCGACTTTTGCCTTTATATTAAATTGACTGCTTTAATTCTAATTTATATTTTGTATGTCCATATTGATTGTTTACAGTTATAGAAATATATACGTCGAATATATTTACCACAAGGAACGCAAATCTAATACGTTACTTTTTAAATTTATAAATTTATTTTAATATATCGATCAACTCTTAAAATTATCAATTTACTTGCTTTCATCAGGTATTTAATTCGACAGTATTACGCCTGTTTTTACAAAACACCCCAAAAGCTTTACTGATATTTGAGTTATATTTTTTTCGGAGGCAAACAATGGAACTTTTTATTGAATTTGAAGGTAGAAAGCTCGTTTTACGATTGGTCGGCGAACTGGACGAACACTCGGCCGAATTTGTCAAACGACGCTTAGACGCCGCAATAAGTGAAAATAATTTTGACGCCGTAATATTGGAGCTGTCCAGATTAACCTTTATGGATTCTACGGGCATAGGAGTAATCATAGGAAGATATAAACTTGCAAGAAAACTGAATAAATCCGTTTACGTCCGCAATCCGTCGCAAACGGTAGACAAAATTTTTAGAATGTCCGGACTTTACGAAATCATTACAAAAATCTGAGAGGGAAATATGTCTGTTATAAATAGTATGAAACTGAATATAGAAGCAAAATCGCAAAACGAAAGCTTTGCAAGAAGCGTAATCGCTAGTTTTTTCGTTCAAATAAACCCGACGCTCGAGCAAATCGAGGATTTAAAAACGGCGGTATCCGAAGCTGTAACGAACTGTATCGTTCACGCATACGGCGGCAGTCAAAGCGGCGCAATCGATATTTCATGCGATTTAAGCGAAAATAACATAGAAATAAGAATTACCGACTACGGCAAAGGCATAGAAGATATCGGTAAAGCTATGCAACCTTTTTTTACGACCGGAACCGAGGGCGAACGGTCGGGAATGGGCTTTACCGTTATGCAGGCGTTTTGCGATAAGGTTAACGTTACCTCTCAAAACGGACAAACTACCGTAACTTTAACTAAAAATATTTAGGCGGCGTCAATTATGCTTAGCCACGAAGAAACAATGAGATTGATTGCTCTTGCGCAAAAAGGCGACGAAGAGTCATCTACCGTATTGCTTACGGAAAACGCGCCCTTACTTAAAAGTATTATAAAGCGTTACTTGGGCAAACACGTAGAATACGACGACCTTTACCAAATAGCAAGCGTCGGTCTGTTAAAATCGATAAAAAACTTCTCGCTCGACTACAACGTAAAATTCTCGACGTATGCCGTACCTATGATTTTAGGCGAAATAAAAAGATATATGCGCGACGACGGTTATTTGAAAGTGTCGCGCTCGTTAAAAAGCATTTCGTCCAAAATAACCCGCTACGTAGATGAAAAAGTAAAAAACGGCGAAGAATCGCCGCGGGTCGAAGAAATCGCAAAACATTTCAATATAGAACCTACCGAAGTGATTTTTGCTATGGACGCTGCCAAACTGCCGATTTCGCTTTACGAAACAACAAACGACAGCGACGGCAAGCAAACGTCGCTGATAGAACACTTACCTACCGATGAAGATAAAAAAATGGTAGATAAAATAATATTGAAAGATATGCTTAGCAAACTGCAGCCGCGCGAGCAAAAAATTATCGTACTGCGCTATTTCAGAGATATGACTCAAGGAGAAATTGCTCAAAAAATGGGAGTATCGCAAGTTCAGATTTCCAGATTAGAAAACAAAATACTGAGTAAACTGAAGTCTTTATACGAAGAGCAATAATCGAGTTGAATTTTAAAAGACCTTGCAATTATGCAAGGTCTTTATTCAAAATTCCAAGTTTAGTCATATTATGTGTGTAATAGTATACAACGATTTGCGGAAAAACGATACTATCGCACTATTTTAAAACGCACAAAGGCTTTACACTATAAAAGTAAGCAAATCAAACCGCCGCGATTTTCATTTACTATTTTGTTTAAAGTTTTACACAATTTTTGTTTAATTTCAACGGGAACGCCGGAACACTTGCCTTCCAAGCCTTCTTTGGCAAGCCCTGCCATAGTCTTACCGAACATATTTGTATTCCAAATAGCTTGCGGATTTTGTTTATACTCGTCAAGCAAGTACTTGCTTTGCTGTTCGGTGCCTACCATCGGACTTACTTCAGTCGCAACGTCTACTTTAACGATATGGTAACTGGGAGACGTAGCTTTTAGTCTTACTCCGTAAATGTTTCCTTGCTTAACCATTTCGGGTTCGTTCAAAGACATCTTATCGACTTGAGGATAAACTATACCGTAACCGTTTGCGTCCGCTTCGTCCAAAGCGTCTTTCATTGCTTCGAATCTGCTTTTTGCATAAGCCGAGGCGGTAACGAAGCTCATAAGAGAATATTCGTCGCTGATATCCATTTGAGCTTGTTCCGACAAAACGTTAAAGAACAAATCCGATTTAGGTTCCAGTACGCAATTCACAACGCCTCTGCCCATATCTAAACTGTCAACGCGCGCGTTTTCTATAAAATCACAGTCGGCAAAACCTTCCAATACGCTGTCGGCGTCCTTCATTTTTTCTACGCTTACGGCGCGTTCTTTTAGACGGTCTATGATATTAAGTATAACTTTATTCTCTTTATCCAAAGCGCGCATCCACTTGGGTAAATTTACGGCAATTCGTCTTACAGGAAATTCTTTCAAAATGCAGCGCAAAACTTCTTCCATTTGTTTTCCGTCCGCATTCAAAATATTTATCGGCATAACTGATACGCCGTATTTTTCTTGGAGAGAAGCGGCAAGCTCTTTAGCGCGCTCGTCTTCGGGATATTTGCAATTTAACAAAACGACAAACGGTTTACCTGCGTTTTTCAACTCGCGCACTACCCTTTCTTCCGCCGGTATATAGCTTTGACGCGTTATATCTCCTATACTTCCGTCCGTGGTAACTACCACCGCTATAGTAGAATGTTCGCCAGCGACTTTTTGAGTACCTATTTCTGCGGCGCGTTCAAACGGAATAGGTTCGGTTGACCAAGGTGTGTTTACCAGCCGAGCCTTGTCGCCCTCTAAATGCCCCTCTGCGCCGTCTATAAGATATCCTACGCAATCAATCAATCTGACATTAGCCGTCGCTTTATCGTCCAAAGTAAGCCTTACGGCATTGTTCGGCACAAACTTCGGCTGCGTAGTCATAATAATTTTTCCGTCTGCCGATTGCGGAAGTTCATCGATAGCTCTTTGCTTTTCGTTTTTATCCGCTATAGACGGCAGTATCATCCTTTCCATAAAGTTTTTTACAAACGTCGATTTTCCGCTACGTACGGGGCCGACGACGCCGATGTATATATCGCCGTTGGTACGTTCCGCTATATCCTGATAAATATTGTTCATACTTTCCTCCAAAAACCGTTTGTTAGATTGTATGTACAACGCGTTTTAAATAGAACGCCGGAATCAATTTAAAAAGTAAAAGCGTTCAGGAAATGTTCTCTTCCCATAAATATCGGACATACTATTATAAAAAGCTCTCAAACAATTTGTTCGAGAGCTTTGCAAATACATATCATTTACAAAGATAAATTGAAAGTCAACTGCTATACCTTGCGTATAGGGTGTCTTACAACGGTTTTTAATTTTCCTACGGCACATTTGCGCGGATCGCTTAAATATATTTCGTGATGATAACGGCTTTTGCTTATATCCAACGCATAGCCGTTTGCTTTCATGTACTCGTGCATAAGCGCAACCGTTTTCGGCTCGTCGTCGTAAGAGCCGACGTGCATAGATTGAACGCAAACACCCTCGTCGTAGGTTAAAAACTCCACCTTTGAAAAGTCCGCTTTTTTCTTGCTCGTCGCTTCCCGCACTGCCCAATCGAAATCGGCTTTGGTAACGAAATCGGGCAAGCGTATAAGCGAAACAAAATTAAATCCATTCTTGTTCGCATAGTCTATCGTATCAGAGCATTCCTGCCACCAAAAGCCTTCGAGCGGCGGAACAACGTATTCAAAATACCCGTCGATTTTGCGCGAGCCTTTATAACTCATTTTGATAGTAAACGCTATTGCATACAAAAGCCCTATCGAATCTTTATACTCGCCGTGTTCATCGTTGGGATCGCCTTTACCGCGTACCGCTATGTAATTCATTTTCGGTACGGTAACGATAGACGGCTTGTTTTGCGGCATATAAAATTCTTTGTATTCTTTCTTATAATCGAATGCCATTGTCTTTCTCCGCCAAGTTGAAATTTATCGATCAGTGTTTTTTAAGATTGTCCAAAGCTTCGGCATTATTCGATATTACCATACCGACAGTTTGACAGCCGTTAAATGTAAAACAGTCGCCGCAGGTTTCGCACCCTTTAACAAGCGCACATTGTCTTATAGTGCATAGGCTATCACAATACGGCGTTTTTACTCCGTCTGCTCGACAACCTTCGCAGTTTATCATTTCGGATGTGATTTCTACGCCGTTTAATTCCGACCAAAGCTTCGCAACCTTTTCGCGTAAAGCATTATCGTTATTAAGCGTAGCAATTCTCGCATCACATTTTTCACAGTCAAGTCCGCAGTATGCAATAAGTTTTTTCATCGTTTATATCTCCTTTCTCGACGCCGAATTGAAATTTATCATTACAGTGCAATATTAAACCATAAACTCAAAAATATTGCCTATGCTCTTATCGCAAAATGTTTTAACTGCCATTCTGTACATAGCCTTTGCATGAATTCTATCGTGCCATATAAAACGCCGTAAAACTTTTCTTACAGACCACAATTCCCCATAACTGCCCTCTAAGACTTTGTTTTGCAAAAAGTCGGAAGTCTTTTCCAATAATTCAAAACCGCAGTTTCGACATTTCAAAATGTCGCCACTGTTATCTACATCAACGCCGATTTCACCAAAATAATAACTGTTAACATTTTTTGTATGTTCGTACATTTCACTTGCAGTGCGCGGCATGGCTCCGTAAAAAGTTTTGCGTGCTTGCAAACAAGTGCTTGATTTATCTGGAATTGAATTATACAAATCAAGAAAGCTTTGCGCAGATTTTAAAGCAATTTTTTTTAGATGCTCATATTCTGCGTTGCTCAACTTTGTACGTTCCGAATTAAATAATACGTCAGTGTCCGCATCTCGAATATTTAATTCCGAACTTTTTTCTTGTACTATTTCCACTGTAAAGTTATCAGTAGATTTTTCACCAAGCCATTTTAAATATGACTTTATTTCACCAACCATTTTATCGCGGCATATTTGTAAGCTTGCACCTCTTGTAAAAGCGCCGACAAAGTTCTCGGCGTATAATATGCTATCATTTCCATTATGTTCCCATACGCAAAGTATCTTCATTATTTTTCTCAACTAAATTACTGTTTATCGTACAATCATTATATAACGAAAAATGAAAGAGCGCAACCGATCGAATGCGGATATATAAAACATATCTATATCTCACTAGTCTACGAGAAGCTTAGTTCGTCAACGAAAAAAATTACAGAAAAGGCATAGCCTAACGCCATGCCTAAATCTTTTTACCTGCGACTTACTTAAAATTCCCTATTAGAATTACGGTAAAACGGAACGCTTTATATTAGTCCGAACGGTCGTTGCTCAGTAATTCGTATAATGTTTGTTTAAAATTATATTTCCGAATCAAATTACTAATTCGTTCTTTATTATTGTTGTTTTTTACACGCGACTTCACGGCACGAATCATCAAATTTTTTGGCGAGTGAGCCAAGTCGACAAATTCCATAACGTCGACGG
Organism: uncultured Christensenellaceae bacterium; assembly: GCA_910586905.1. Lineage (GTDB taxonomy): Bacteria > Bacillota > Clostridia > Christensenellales > CAG-314 > Fimimonas. Next base: position 15,506 of record CAJUIV010000023.1, on the reverse strand, counting down.
AATATCCTTCGTCTTCAAGCAACATAGCTCTGATGCCGTCCGTAAGCAAAGCGGAAACTCGTTCTTTTAATATTCCGTATCGAAGAAGAACGTCCAACTCTCCGCCTTTTTGTATAGTAGCGTTTATCTCATGCTGACAACACGGAACGGAAAACACGTAAGGGACATTATGAGAAACGGCATAATACAGCGCATAGTCGGTCGCCGTATCGCAAGCGTGCAAAGACACTACCGCGTCTATTTTCTCATTGCAAAGATTATCTTTGGTTACGTCCGCCACAATAAACCGCAAATTATCGTAGCCGTATTTTTTCGCTAATTTATTACAATTATCCACAACGTCGGATTTCAAATCGTAACCGATTATTTTTGCGTTGATTTTACGTACTTTAACTAAATAATGATATATTACAAACGTCAAATAAGATTTCCCGCATCCGAAATCCAAAACGGTAACGTCCCGTCTATCGTACTTTTTAAAAACGTCGTCCAAAATTTCCACAAAGCGATTTATTTGTTTAAATTTATCGTACATAGAATTGACGACTTTATAATCCTTGGTAAAAATGCCAAGATCGACTAACGCGGGAATATTGTCGCCGTCGTTTAAAATGTAATTCTTGCGACGGTTATGGCACTCCGCCGAGGAATTATTAACGATATTACGGCATAAACGCGTAACCTTGCCTTTGACGTTCGTCAAGTAAGTTATTTCTTGCGTTTTGGTAACAATCAATATTTGTTTATATTGACCGACAATATTTTGTACAGACCAATCATACAATTCGTTCGTACGGATGTTGCTCTGAAACGCTTGTTTTTCGCCGTATCTTGTAGCAAAAAATACAACGTCGTTTTTCACTTCGCCGTATTGAACTTTTATACGCGAAAATTTGCAGTCCTTTTTAACAGGATTGCTTGCAAATATTTTAATTACGTTATCATACTCGCGCAATTCTTCGAACATTAAAATCCTTCCGTATAATTCAAGTTACAACTTTACTCTATTCAAAATTATTCGCTCGCGTCGTTATCGTCGTTTTGGTTAGAATCGCTGCTTTCAAGCTTTTTCGCTTTACGTTCTTCCAATTCGCGCAAACGATGTTCGCTTTTACCGCGCAACGCTTTGCGAACGCCCAAACGCGCTTCCCTGCCGGTAAAAATACGCGCGATATTGTGTCTGTGCGCAAATATAACCAAAACGAACATCAACGTAAAAGCAGCGCAAGCAAAAGCCCCTATTCGGTCATACAATACCGTCCAACACCAAACAATCATAAACAAACTAAGCAGTATGGCAAACACGGACATTCTATCCGAAATAAGTATGATTAAAATTGCGGGTACGATGCAACAAAGCATCAAAATCGGTTGATTAACCAATAAAACGCCGATGCTCGTAGCTACGCCTTTACCGCCGCGAAATCGGTATATAATCGGGAATATATGCCCCAACACCGCAAACAAGCCCGCAAAATAGCCTATTTGAATTAGCACGGCATTGTCGTTAAATACGGTAAATATCCATCGCGATAGTAAGCAGCAAATAACGCCTTTTAAACAATCGCATATGAAAGTTAAAACGCCCATTCGCAAACCGAATACCCTAAACATATTAGTCGTACCGGGGTTACCGCTTCCAAGCTCGCGAACGTCTCGTTTTTCGATAAGTTTGGAAAAAATCACGGCAAAATTTATATTTCCGACAAAATATGACGCAACGGCAACCAAACAAAACTGCCACCAATATTTTACGAACAAATCAAACATTACTCTTCCTTATCGTTGCCGTCTTTAAATATCAATTTGATAGGCGTGCCGTCCAAACCGAAAGCTCGACGCAAGTAATTTTCGAGATATCTTCGATATGAAAAGTGAACCAAATCGGAGTCGTTAGTGAAAAATACAAACGTAGGAGGTTGAGTATCGGGCTGAGTAGCGTATTTAATCTTAGCGCGGCGTCCTTTTAGCGCAGGAGGCTCGACAGCTCTTATAGCGTCGGCAACAACGTCGTTTAAAACGCCCGTAGAACAACGGAAATTGGATTTCGCATATACGTAATCTACTTCTTCCAAAAGTTTATTTATGCGCTGACCGGTTAACGCCGAAACGGTAATACTCCTGAAGTAATCCATAAAAGCCAGGTCGCACGCAAGCTGCTTTTTAAACTTTTCTATCGTATGAGTATCTTTCTCTATCAAATCCCATTTATTGATAACTACAACCGACGGTTTGCCTTCTTCGTGAATAAATCCCGCAATTTTAACGTCCTGCTCGGATAGCCCCTCTTGAGCGTCCATTACTATAAGACACACGTCCGCCCGACGTACCGCGTTTAGCGAACGCATAACGCTGTACTGTTCGACGCTATCGTTTTGTATGGCGCGTTTTTTTCGCATACCGGCGGTATCTATAATAACATAATTTTGACCGTTACATTCAAAAGGCGTGTCTATCGCATCGCGCGTAGTTCCGGCAATATCGGAAACTATCGTACGGTCGTATCCCAATATTTTGTTAACAAGCGACGATTTCCCGGCATTAGGCTTGCCTACCACGGCTATTTTTATAGTATCATTATCAGTATCGTCGGCTTCTATTTGAGGAAAATAAGAAACCACTTCGTCCAATAAATCTCCGACTCCTTGTTTTTGTTCGGCCGCAATAGGAAAGAAATCTCCGTAACCCAAACTGTAAAAATCGGTCAAATCAGCTTCGGTATAATTATCCACCTTATTAACGACCAACAAAACCGGCTTGCTGGTTTTTCGCAGCATAGCGGCTATATCGTAGTCTTCCGAAGTTAAACCGCCTTTATAATCGCAGAAAAACAAAATTACATCAGATAAATCCAAAGCGATTTCCGCTTGTTCTTTTATATGCTTAAACATTACGTCGTCGCTTTTGAACTGTATACCGCCCGTATCAACCAAAGTAAACTTTCGTCCCAGCCATTCGGCGTCGGCATAAACGCGGTCGCGAGTAACTCCGGGCATATCCGAAACTATCGATATACGTCCGCCGCAAACTTTATTAAAAAAAGTTGATTTGCCGACGTTGGGTTTTCCTACTACGGCAACTAAAGGTTTTTTCATAGTGTCTCCGTTAAAAAAGGCAACCTGAACGGTTGCCTTACATATAGCAAAATCAGCCTACTTTAGGCAACTTAGACCAATCTTTATCTCCAAGCATTTCAATATTAAACATAACTCTCGTTGACATAATAGATATCGAATCGCCTATTGTGTTATCCTTGTTATAAACGGTTCTCGATGTTGTAGACGTAAACGACGTTAAATGAGAAATAATTGTTGCGGGAGCTTTATCTCCGTAATTTATAGGGTCTTTGCCATTATACGAAACGGAAACCGAATTTAATTTTGCAAATACCGCGCAATTCTCGGAATTCAAAAGTTTATCCTTATCCGCCGTTGCAAGAATAAGCGTTCCGTTCGCGCTATTGAAATAATCGGCAGATTTTGACGAATCGCCTATGTTTTCGTAATACATTGCCAAAGAAAACAGCGAAAACTCGGAATATCCGCCTTCGTTCAATTTGGGTTCGGGATATTTGTTACTTGCAAATTCGCCGACGAACGTTTTCCCGCTTTTATTGTAATAATATCTATAGGCGTCGCTGTCGGCGCTTTCTTTTTCATAAGTATACTTGCCTATCGTCAAATAGTGATACGTCGAGTTATACTTATCGGATATACTGTCGTTATAGAAGCCGTCGTTTACTAAATTTATAAAGTTTATAACGGTGATAGGCGTTTTGTCTAAAAGTAAATCGTAAACGGCTTCAACTTTAACTTCATCGTTACCGATTTTATAATTTATAGTCATTTTTGCTTGCGGTCTGCCAAATTCGTTATAAACCTTTTTCGTCTGAGATTTAGACATAAATCCGTTTGGCGTACACGCAACGCAAGTAAACAACATCAAAATGCATAAAGATACAATCAAAACTTTTTTCATATATTTCCTCACAAAATTTCACTTTTTGTAATATTGAGTCAAATCCACGCCCAAAACAACGCTTTTTCCGTCTAGATATTTTAAAGTACCCTGCTTAAAATGGAACGTTATTTTAGTACAGCATAGCAACTGAGTTTTGACGCGGTATTTACGGTTTATTTTATTCACGCCGTACTTTCCGTCGCCCAAAATGGGAATACGTATACTCGCCAAATGGGCTCGTATTTGATGCGTTCGTCCCGTTATCGGTTTTACTTCCAATAAAGACAGCTCGGGGTTAAGTTTTTTAACGAGTTGATAATGTGTTTCTATCGGTAAGTAACCTTGCTTTTGCGTTTCGCTGATATAAACCAAGCTCTTTTTTGCGTCCTTAAACAAATACGCTTTTAACTTGGCGCTTTGCTGCTTGGGAGAACCGACGACTACGCAATGATAAGTTTTATCAATCTCTCTTATTTTAAACGATTCGAGCAATTCGTTTTCAGCAGTTTTGTTCAAAGCGAATACAACTAAGCCCATAGTATTGCGGTCAAGCCGATGAACGGGAACCGCCACCGCGTCGGTCAATACGTTGTTTATACGTTCTGTCAAAGAATCTTCTCCGGTAACTTCTATACCCGAAGATTTGCTGACGACCAAAATATTATCGTCGCGATAAACAACCTCTACGCTGTTCTTTTCTCTATCGGCGAGATATACGTAAACGATATCTCCGACGTTAACGTTCATATCGGAACCCACTCGAACACCGTTAATTTTGACGTTTCGGTTTTTTATTATTTTATGAACGCGGTAGTACCCCAAATCGGTATTGTCCCCTATCGCGTCGGATAAAAGCTGCTTAGTCTTTACTTCGATTTCTTTGAGCATGGATATATTATAACAAATAATGATAAAAAAAGCAAATATTTGTATAAATAAATTATAGCCGTTTGATAATGCGTTGCGAGTTATCAAACAGCTATAATTTTGGGTTAATATTCCGATTTTTAAATACTATGTCTGGCATATTATTTCAAAAGTCGGCGTTATATGATGTAATTAGAGTTTTTTTGAAACAAAATTACAAATAATCGTTATCGTCGCAGCATTGACTTCCGTGTTTTCCCAAATCCATATCGGACGATTTCGTAACGTTGGTCAACGTTGAAACATCAAGAGAAACCAAAATCACGTCGCTTCCTATTTTTGTTATATTGCACCACGGAATAAAAATATCTTCTCCGGCTCTGAACACTTTTCGAACTCCGGGAACAACCAGTCCTAAAACGTTTTTTCCGTTACTGTCGATAATCATATCTATGATTTTTCCCATACGAGCGCCGTTTTGTAAATTGACCACTTCTTTAGTGCGCAATTCGGTATAACTGATTTCCATATAATACTCCGCTACTAATATAGCGTCCTAACTTTTAGTTTATTACTCGTAAAAAATAAAAAGTACAAGCTTACGCCATATCTTGCCTCAGCTGCGTTACTGCATTTTTTTCCAAACGCGATACCTGCGCCTGACTCAGTCCTATTTCTGCGGATACTTCCGTTTGGGTTTTGCCTTCGAAATACCGTTTTACGACTATATTTTTCTCTTTTTCATCCAACGATTTCAAGGCGTCGAATAAAGTAACGTTTTCCGCCCAAATGTTTTCGGAACATTTCGAGTCGTATATGTTATCCTGCAAGGACAAACTGTCGTCCTCGTCAGAATACACCGCTTCGTTGAGAGAAATCGGGTCGGATATCGCGTCCAAGCAATACAAAACTTTGTAAACCGGAAGTTTCATTTCGTCTGCAATCATTTGTATAGACGCTTCGTCTACCGCTTCGCTTTCCAATCGTTCGCGCGTTTGCAGCGCCTGATAAGCGATATCTCTTACGCCGCGGCTTACGCGCATAGACCCTTCTCTCAGGTAACGTCTGATTTCACCGAGTATCATAGGGACGGCGTACGTGCTGAAACGCACTCCGACATCGATTCTGAAATTGTCTACGGCCTTTATCAAACCCACGCATCCTATTTGAAAAATATCGTCGGGATTGTCAACTTTGTACGAATAACGCTGCACGATTGAAAGCACCAAACGCAAATTGCAGTTTATAAAATAGCTGCGCGCGGTTTGGTCCCCTTTACCGATTTTTTCAAGCAATTCGTTAGCTTCTTTTTGAGATAATTTAGGCAAAGCGGACGTATCTACTCCGCAAATGGTTACTTTTTTCCCCACAAGTACCTCCGTAGCGCTTATTTATGTTAGTTTGCTCTTAAAAAAGTACTATTATACAAGAAGAGCGGTTGACAAGGTTGAATTAAAGTAATAAAATAAGATTACAGAGGTACACTATGCTACGAGAATTTATTGAACAACTCGACAAACTTCCGCAAAAAGCGATGATAAATTGCGTTGAAATTAACGCAGAAAAGCCTTTAATCGGTATTATATCGGCGCAAAACGGCGCGACAACCGCCCACAAGAATCTCGACGCAATATGCGCCCGCGTTAAAGAAGGCATCACAGCCAGCGGAGCAGCGACGAAAATATCATACGTATCGTCCATAGACTGCACCGCTCTTCACGGAACGCAATCTACAAAATACGATTTACCTTCGCGAGATTTAACTGCAAACGCAGTCGAACTGCTTTGTTCTAACGAATTTTTCGACGGATTGGTTTTTGTAGCAAGCGAACCAAACGTCGTTGCAGGTATGCTATTGGGGGCAATAAGGATGAATATGCCTTGCGCATTCGTTTGCGAAGGTACTATGATGCCGATAGTATATCAACGCAAAGAACACGGTTTCATACACTTTTTCGAGCAAATAGCGCGCATAAAAACCGGCAAAACGCCTTTCGAAGCTATTGGCGAAATAGAAAGCAATTTACCGCTTGCATTGGGAACCGATTGCGAACGATACGGCGCAAACAGTTTTAACTGCGTACTCGAAGCCGTAGGCTTAGCTGTAAGAGGCAACGGCACCGCTCCAGCGCAATCGATAGAACGCAAAAAGATAGCCTATCAAACGGGCGAATTGGCCGTCAAACTTGCGGCCAGCAAGTGCTCTCCGCGTAGACTTCTTACCCAAACGTCATTATGCAACGTAGCGACGCTTGACCTCGCATGCGGCGGCAGCTCGACTACAATGCTTAATTTAATTGCTATAGCAAAAGAACTAAGTATAAAAAATCTGACCTTTAAAACTATCGGCGATATTGCAAAAAGTACTCCGCTGCTTTTAAATCAAGAAGACGAAAACAGCTGTATTATGCCGCAATTTCATAAGGCCGGCGGCGTTTACGCAATGCTGAAACAGCTTTTAGACGCAAAACTTGTAAAAGGCGACGTGCTGGTTAACGACGGTCTGACGCTAGAACAAATGCTGGAAAACGTTACCGTTATTAACGCACAAGTTATTAGACCGGCGGATAACAGCGTTATCGGTTCGTCCCGTCTGCGCGTTATATACGGAAACGTCGCGGAAGACGGCGCGTTCGTACAGTATAAAAACGAATCTAATTTCACAGGTACAGCCAAAGTTTACTCTAATGAAGAAACGGCGATAGACGCTTTACTTCACAGAGAAATCCGTTCCGGAGACGTCGTCGTAATACGAGGCGAAGGTCCCAAAAGCGGACCGGGCATGAGAGAGATTTATACGTCGCTCGCCCTCTTAAAAGGTTTCGACCTCGAGGATAAAGTTGCGGTAATTACCGACGGCAGAATTTCGGATTTTTACAACGGCATAGTCGTAGGGCATATAACGCCGGAATCTAACGAACAAAGTTTATTCAGCGTTTTGCAAGACGGCGACGAAATAGATATAAGCGTTTCCAAAGGCAAAATATCCTGCGACGTAAAAGCAAAGGAACTTGCGCAACGCTTCCGCGATGCCGATATAGGCGTTAGTAACTACGGAAACTTTTTCCTTAAAAACTGGGCGAAAACGTGCGGTTCCGCAGTAGACGGCTGCACTTACAAATTAAAAAAATAGTTATTAAAAGGACGTTGATAATTCAACGTCCTTAGATTTTTACACTGCTTTCGTTCATTTGGATTTTTTTGTTTTTTCCAATTCCTCTTTCCAACACCAATAACACATATTTTCGTAACTTTCGTCTCCGCCTATAAACACAATAGGACCGTCGTCAACGCATTTTCCGTTTATAAAACGAGCGTTTACCGTTGATTTCCGTCCGCATCTGCAAACCGATTTGATTTCCTGAAGAGAATCGGCGAGTTCGACCAATCGTTTGCTTCCTCTAAACAATTTACATCTGAAATCATTTAACAAACCGTAGCAAAGCACGGGCACGAAATGCGTCAGCTGTTTAAGCTCGTCAACCTGTTCCGTAGTACAAAACTGGGCTTCGTCCACTATTATGCAATCGCACCCCGTAGTTTCTTTAACGGTTTTGTACAAATCTAAAAAACTCTCGTCAGGTTTAATTACCTCGCAGGCAGCGGACAAACCGATTCTCGAACGCACCATCCTGTCTCCGTCATCGTCTCCGCGGGTATCAAGCGAAGGCTTGACAAGCATAACTTTCATACCCTTTTGCTCGTAATTGAATTTGCACATCAAAGCTTGCGCCGATTTGCTGCTACCCATCGTACCGTATTTAAAATATAATCTAGGCATAATTTCGTCCTTAGTCATTTTTTTCATTAATACAAACCGTCTATAGTTCCGTCGTCTGAAATTGTCATACCTACCGCATTAGGTCGTTTGGGAAGTCCCGGCATAAGCAACATATTTCCCGCCAAAGCTACTAAAAACCCCGCTCCGCCGCGATATTCGATATCGCGTACGTTTAACACAAATCCGCTAGGCGCGCCCAAAAGCGTCGGATCGTCGGAAAAACTATATTGAGTTTTAGCGATTACCACAGGCAGTTTGCTTATATCTACCGCCTCGGATAAAGATTTTAAACTTTCAAGCGCTTTTGGCGAAAACTCGACGGATGCGGCGCCGTAAATTTTAACCGCTATATTCCGTATTTTATTTTCTACGCTATCCGTATCCTGATAAGCATACCTAAACAAACCGTTGTCGGACGCGCAAAGTTTGACTACTTTTTTCGCCAGCGCTACTGCTCCTTGTCCGCCTTTACCCCAAACGTCGCAGTCCAACGCCTGAATTCCCAGTTGATTGACGGCATTCTCTATAGCGGCGATTTCACTTTCGGTATCGCCGGTAAACCGGTTAATAGCTACTATACAAGGCAAACGATAAACGTCTTTTATATTGCTTACGTGGCGCAGCAAATTGCACATGCCTTTATTTAATGCGTCTAAATCTTCGCTTGCCAGATTATTTTTATCCGCGCCTCCGTTTAGCTTTAAAGCTCTAACCGTCGCGACTATTACTACTGCGTTAGGTTTAAGTCCGGACATGCGGCATTTTACGTCCAAAAATTTTTCCGCGCCTAAGTCCGCCCCGAAACCGGCTTCGGTTACGGTATAAGGCGCGTAAGACATGGCCAACTTCGTCGCCTGAACGCTGTTACATCCGTGAGCTATGTTGGCAAAAGGTCCGCAATGAACAAATGCCGGAGTACCGCCTATAGTTTGAACGAGGTTGGGACGTAAAGCGTCTTTCAGTAAAATTGCCATCGATTCCTGCGCTTGCAAATCGCGCGCAAACACCGGCTTACCGTCGTACGTATAAGCAACCAATATATTACCCAAACGGTTTTTTAAATCGTTCAAATCGCTTGCCAACGACAAAACCGCCATTACTTCGCACGCCGCAGTTATGTTGAACTTTTCGTTGCGTTCCGCAGAATCTTTTACGCCGTGATTTACCGCAACTCCGCGAAGCGCCCTGTCGTTAACGTCCATCGTACGGTTAAACACAACTCTGTCGGGATTGATATTCAAAAGATTACCTTGAAAAATACTGTTATCGATAAGCGCGCATAATAAATTATTCGCCGAAGTTATTGCGTGAAAATCACCTGTGAAATGCAAGTTTATATCTTCCATCGGCAAAATCTGAGAATAGCCTCCTCCGGTCGCGCCGCCCTTTATGCCGAAAACGGGACCAAGCGAAGGCTCGCGCAAAGCCAAGCACGTTTTGGCTCCGATAATGTTCAACGCGTCGGCTAAACCTATAGAAACAGTCGTTTTACCCTCTCCCGCAGCGGTAGGATTTATTGCCGTAACTAAAATGAGTTTAGCGTTTTTTTGCGGATTTGGCTTCGAACAGACTTTTGCCTTATACTTTCCGTATAAATCCAAATCGTCAGAATTTACGCCTAATTTATCCGCTATTTTGGTTATACTTTGCAATTTACAAAGTCTGGCAATTTCAATATCGGTCATTTACTCCTCCTACGAACGCTGACGTTCTATCGTAAAACGAACGTTTCGTTTTATTTAGTATATCAAAAAGGACGATTGATTGCAATGCTTTTTCCAACGTCTTTGCATAGTAAAAATTGGTAAAAACTTAAAGTTTATTAAATATAAATATTATTTGACTAATAGTATTTTACGACATCTGCCGTTTGCAAAATAATGAAACAAAGTAATGACGAATATTTTTATAAAATACGATTATTTGTTAAGAAATTAAAATTAACTCATAAGAGCAAAAAATATAAAAGCATTGCAATTACGCAATGCTTCTTACGATATCGAATTCAGTATATTACGTTGTGCTTACGCATTAAGTTTGGCTATACCGTCGATAGTCAAATTATAATACTTTGTCAGTTCGGGCATTTTTGCCGCAACATCAAGGCTTCCGGAACGCAGTATTTCCGTTACTGCTTCGGACGATTTGTATAACGCCGTAAAACCGAGATTTTGCGCCACGCCTTTTATTGTATGCGCCGCGCGGAAAGCTTCTTCAACGTTAGCCGAATCTAAGCTGTCTAACAAAAGTTGATAACTTCCGTCGGCGGGAAATTTATTGACGAAACGAAGTATTCTTTCGTCTGTCATAAGACGACCTTTCGTTCCCGCATAATCGCCGCAAATATAATCGTAAAATTGTTCTACTGTCATTTCAGATTCTCCCGTTAGTTTTTTATTTAAGTTTAGCAGGCAAAGTGTCGGCAATACTTTTCAGTACAATCATAAGCACCGGATTAAACGCTCCGCACTCGCCGTTCATAATTTTGTTTATAGCTTCTTCATGCGTTATCGCCTGAGAATTTATTTTTTTATTCGTTAACGAGTCGTAAGTATCGGCAAGCGCCACAACCTGCGCGGAAATCGGAATACGGTCGCCTTTTAATCCCTCCGGATAACCTTTTCCGTCCCAGCGTTCGTGATGCGAACGCGTAATTTCTATCGCACGTTGTATCAAAGGATTGGTCTCGTCGTTGAGTTTTGTCAGCATTTCCGCGCCAATCAAAGTATGTTTACGGATTTCCGCTATCGCCTCGTCGGTATCGGACATCAAAAATTTTTCATCAACACCGAATATACCGATATCCCGCAATGCTGACGCAATAGTTATAGTTGCAATATCTTCTTCCGTAAGTTTGTACTTAAACGATATTCCGCCTAAATTATTGAGGATAGAGTCAGTTATTGCGCATACGTTTTCGGTGTGTCCGCTGATATCAACTTTCTTTCGCTCAATTAAGTTCGTCAGCAAATCGATAACGGTATTCAAGTTTTGAATATTACGCGAAAGCTTGTTTTCGTTCGAATTGCCCACAGATTTTTTACGCCCGTTAAGCATTATGGTGTTTTGCGAACGGCGCCGCACCACCAACGTATCGAACGGACGCTGAATATAATCAAGCGCGCCCAAATCGTACGCGCGCTCCACGTATAACGACGCGTTTTCGGAAGAAATGATGATAACGGGGATATTCTCTATCCAATGATTTTCGTTCATTTTGGACAAAACGGAAAAACCGTCCATCCTGGGCATAACTATATCAAGAAGCATCAAGCTGATATTATCGCCTTCCTTACTGAGAATATCGATAGCTTCCAAACCATCGCTTGCCTCTAAAATTTCGTACTCGTCGCCGAGAATATCCGATAAAATCGAACGATTCATCGACGAATCGTCCACGATAAGAACTTTGTTTTTTACCATATCGCTAAACATACAATTTCACTTTCCTCTAAAACGCAGACAGAAATATTTTAAACGTATCTCTATATAAACATTTTACCACTATTATCTTTAAATGTCTACCGCTTTTATTAAACGCGCAAAATTACGCGCGGCGTACACGTTTACAGACTTTATTTGCGGCATGTTTGCAGAAAGTGCTCCAAGGTAATATTGAATTCTTGCGGAACGTCCATATTTACGCAATGCCCCGCGCATTTAAAAATCACTTTATCGCAATTCTCGTATTCAGACCATTCGTTTACTATTTCTATTTCCGCAGGAATATCGTGTTCGCCGCAACCGACTAATAATTTATAACTCCGCTGCTTTTTTTTCGGATATTTATTTACAAGTTTGTTTATTCCCGACATATACTTAAACGAACTTTTTTTAAAACGGATATTCATATTGTAAAACGCCGTTTGCGCATCACTCGTATATGCGGAAATCTTTTTGTTAGATTCAGCAAACCACTTGACGGAAATCAAGGCTTTTAATATCATCTTTATTTGACCTTTCGAATTAGCCTTTTGCCTTGTAAAATCGAAATTATTGACGTCGTAACCGCCGAAGCAGGCAAGCGATAATACTTTATTTTCGTATTGGTTTGCGAAATCTTGTATAAGAACCGAGCCTAACGAAACTCCTACTAAATGAGCGGCGGATATATTGTGTTTCTGAAAAATTCGTGCTATCCAATCGGACATTTTGTCCATTTTATCGCCCTTTCGCGCGCGAAGAGAATTGCCGTGCCCTAAAATATCGATAGCCAACAGATTGTATTTGCCAGCAAAATAATCGATTTGTTTTTCAAACATTCTATAATCTGCAAACGCGGCGTGAACAAAAACCAACCAATCGTTATCGGCGGTATCGTCTATATAATATGCAATAGGAGAATTGTCGAGATATAAGTTTTTCATTACAATTGCTCCTTGATATTTTTCAATAAACGACTGTACCAATCGATATTGAATTTCATTAGGTCATACCCGTACATTGCAGTCTGCAGTTGATAATAAAGAACGTCGTTATCTTGCATTTCATTCGATAACGCAGCGCCCGCATTGCAGATTTTCTCCAAATCGGAGCGCAGTTTTTTCATATCTGCTATGTGTGTTTCGATTATTTTTATACGAGTTTCTTTTTCGGCAAATCCCATAAAATATATTTTCGTAAGCTCGGGATTTTTCGCCGCTGCATTATCAATAGGACAGTTTAGCCAATCGTAAAAACGGAGCCTTCCGCTGTCGGTTATTCGGTAAAGCTTCTTACGTTTGCCGTTTTCCGTAATTTCGCTAACGTAGATATACCTGTTTTGCAACAATTTCCTAATAGCGGCTTGTATGCTGCCGGTACTGCAGCTGTACATTAAATTCAAACCGTCGTTTATGCGCTTTCGCAGCTGATAAATAGTTCGCGACTGTAATAAAAGCAACCCTAAAATTATATTTTCCATTTACGCCCACACCTACGATATATTACTAATAGTAACATATAAGACCGCCGTTTGTCAACAATTATACGGTACAAAAGAAAAGATGAGATGTTACAAGCACCAAAAAAACAATGGGCTTGTGTTCCTTCCGTTTTGCGACCGAGCGCACGAACGAAAAGATATCCGTGATACGCAAGCGATAAGCCGTTTGCACGAATTCAGTCGTTCTCATTATTGAACTTTCTTTTTCCTAAAACGATTTGTCGCGTAGTAAAAATCTGTAAAGCGAACACAATTTTGCTTGCAAAGCGTAGCAAACTACATTTATCTATAAAAAGTATTTGGTTCGTATTTAATTGATTTGCTAATGATGAATGATAAGTAACGTACTGAAAATCCGAAAAGGCTAGACCCAGACACAGAAATTGAACTCTAATCGCATTTACCGTCATTTTGAAAATATGCCGCGTGCAAGCGCTTCGATTGAGTTGACATACGCGTTTCAGCGTGGTATTATATAGCCAATTAAACGGACAGTTCGTTTGCGCCATCCTGTCTTTAAACAAAACCAGGGCATCTGAATAGTAATAGTCTTTTTAGGTGCAGTCGTTTTGTTGCGACTGTATTTTTTTTGCGCTAAAGGAGAGATATATATGTATTATTTAAAAACTTCGGCTTGTTTTGACAGCGCACATTTTCTTCACGGATACAACGGCAAGTGCGCCAATATCCACGGTCATCACTGGGTTGTGGAAGTAAAAATTAGCGGCGAAAAATTGCAGGGGAACAGCGAAAAGCGCGGTATGCTTCTGGACTTCGGCGATTTTAAGAAGGTAGTAAAAGATATTGCGGACGGTTTCGACCATACGCTTATTTACGAAAAAAACACCCTTAAATCTGCAACTCTTGCCGCTCTTCAAGAAGAAGGATTTTCATTGGTTGAAACGGATTTCAGACCCACTGCCGAAAACTTTGCCGCGCACATATATGCCGAGCTTTGCAAAAAGGGCTTGCCCGTTTTCAGCGTTACAGTATATGAATCGCCCGAAAACTGCGCGGTGTACGGTGAATGATATGTGCTGTTTTAAAGTTGCCGAAAAGTTTGTAAGTATAAACGGCGAGGGACCGCGTGCGGGCGAACTTGCCGTGTTTCTGCGGTTTTGCGGCTGTAATCTTAATTGCGGCTATTGCGACACGCGCTGGGCAAATGCAGCCGACGTAAAATATGAGCTTGCTTCTGCGGAAGAGCTCGTTGCATACGTGAAATCGACGGGCGTAAAAAACGTTACGCTGACGGGCGGCGAACCGCTTTTACAGGCGGATATTGCGTATCTTATAGAATTATTGGGCGCGTCGGGCGCAGAAGTCGAAATAGAAACCAACGGAAGCGTGCCGGTGAAGAACATCGTTTCCCTATCGACCCGACCCACCGTTACCGCCGATTATAAACTTCCTTCAAGCGGAATGGAAAAATATATGCTGCCCGAAAACTTTTCTTACTTTACTTTACGAGATTCAGTCAAGTTTGTAGTTGGGGATAAGTGCGATTTGATGCGCGCAGAAGAGATTATAAACAGCTACGGACTAACGAACAGGTGCCGCGTTTATTTCAGCCCCGTGTTCGGGAAAATAGAGCCTGAAGAAATAACGGAGTTTATGAAAGAGCGTAAGCTTAACGGCGTACGCTTGCAATTACAGTTGCATAAAATTATCTGGAAACCCGATAAGCGCGGGGTATAGGAGAAAGTATGGATATTAAAGAAATAGAGAAACATATCCGCGGGTTATTGATAGCCATAGGCGAAGATCCCGATAGGGAAGGTCTGCGCGAAACGCCCGCCCGTGTGGCGCGAATGTACGAAGAAGCGTTTGAAGGAATTAAATATACTAACCGCGAAATTGCGGAAATGTTCGGAAAAACTTTTGAAGTTCCGTCAGATCCGAATTCGGCCGGCGCAGTAGTCATAAAGGACATAAGCGTGTTCAGCTATTGCGAACATCATATGGCGCTTATGT
>CAJUIV010000022.1 GCA_910586905.1 uncultured Christensenellaceae bacterium | reverse complement strand
AGGGTTTTACCCTCTAATGAAAAACCACCAGCTAGGCTGGTGGATTTTTATTTATTGGTTTTCGGTTAAATTATGATTGACTCCAAATTCGGTTTAATGTATAGTAAGAGCAACCTGAAATTTTGTTTGATAATACCGCGCGCCAAAAGCTTTGCCGCCGTTCGGGTCGATTGATTTGTTAAGGAGAATGTGTCTATGACGGATATAGAAATAGCAAAAAGCAATCTTGCCGGGCATACGATATCTCTTTGCAAAAACGGAAAAACGATAACGGACGACAAGCGCGGGATTGCTCCTATGGCGGATTTTTTACGCCGGAACGTCGATTTGAGGGGATATTCCGTCGCCGATTTAGTGGTGGGAAAAGCCGCCGCAATGCTTTTTTCGAAGGCGGGCATAGCCGAAGTGTATGCGAAAACGCTGTCGCTAAGCGGTAAGGCAGCGCTT
This sequence comes from uncultured Christensenellaceae bacterium, assembly GCA_910586905.1. Lineage (GTDB taxonomy): Bacteria > Bacillota > Clostridia > Christensenellales > CAG-314 > Fimimonas. The sequence goes on along the minus strand of CAJUIV010000022.1, from coordinate 22,772 downwards.
GAAAAACACGGAATAAAATATTCTTACGGCGTTTTAACGGAGCGTATCGTAAACCGTCAAGGCACGGACGTTTGTCCTATGGAAAAAACCGTCGAGACGGTAGACGACGTAGAGGAAGCGTACGTTCTGTTGCAGGAAAGACTTGCGGAACTGCGCACAGCCGTAAAAATATAACAGGCTTTATTAAACGTTTAGGCAGGATGCCCTAACGCGTCCCGAAATTTAAATAATTTCTTTCGAAAAACTAATATCCCGTCCGAATAAATGCGGACGGGATATATTTACAAGCGCGTTAAAACCGTTAGGAATTTGCCGCGCCGAGTCGGAGTTTGTTAAAGGTTACAGTAGCGATTTCATCGATTCGAAACAGCCTTCTTCGTATCGCAGCACTTGTTTTTCGAGCAACGCGACGTCGGGATGAACTTCTCCGTTCGCGCGCGTCATACGGTACAAGTCTATTATGCCGTTAAGCGTTCCCTGAAGCATTATCTTTGCTACGTGAGTAACGCTTTTATCTGACAGCATTTTTGCGCGTATGCCCATATTCGCCATAGATATAAGCATTTTGGGAGCGGGCGTGGGATCGAAGTTAAGATTTTCCGCCAAAGTACCTATTTGTTCGATGTAGTGGTCGTACTGTTCGACTTGTTTGTGCAGAACTTTCGTTACGTCTTGGTTATCCACGTACGGCAGCAACGTTTTGATGCTGTTTTGAGCCATCGTAACGTTTTTGTATAAGTCGGAAATATCTTGTCTGGTTTTATCTACGTCGCAGTTGTTTTCAGTCGTAACTTCCGGCGCTTTGTTTTTCTCCTGTTTGGTTTCGGTATTTTTAGTCATCGTCTTGTTCGAACGCCTCCTTGTAACTTAAATGTACGTCCTCGTTTTGCAATTCGTCGGGGTCCCAGTCGTCGAATAAACGGTTGCGGCAGGTTTCGTAATTGGCGTAGTATTCGTGATTGATTTGTCTTGATTTGGTCATATTATCACCTCGTATAATTTGTTAGTGATAGTATGCTCATATTAGCGGTTATTTATGCTTTTAAAAATACCTAAGACTTTTAGCTTACGGCAACGTACAATTATAATGTTTCAGAACCCAAGCTATTTTTGCTGTAATCGGAAATTATGCCGAATTGAAATAGAGTTTTTTTAATCGTAAATACCGAATAACAGCCGGTATGCTTTATATTTGAATAAAAAAAACGGTTGAAAGGCATAAAAAATAAACGGCTTTATTTGCAAACCGTAGACCTCGTATTGATTTAAATCTCTGAAAAATTCGTCGTAAGTTATTTCAAAATATTTAACTAATGAGGTCATATAACTTGCCTTGGGTTCGTTTACGTTCCGTTCTCAGTAGTCAATCGCCTTTTGACCGACTTCGATTGTTTTTGCCAACTGCGATTGAGACAAACCTTTTCATGTCGTAAATCTTCGATTCTTTCTATCGGCATTGTCATATAAAAAGTATAGAAGAAATCTTCTGAGATTACTTGATAAAGAAGAAATCTATAAAACTTAATATAGCGAGGATAAAATTCAAAATATACAACTGGAAGATAAAGATTATTATATACTTGCCGACAACTTATTAAATGCGCCGTTCGATTATCCGTCCGGTAACAGAAGCGCATATCTGTCGAAATTGAAATTATATTATTCGTTTAATCGTTTAACGTTGGAAACTATACGAAAGTATTTAAAATATTACAAGCCGAGGAAAGCTCAGGTAAAAATGCCGAATACTTAGATGAAGTAATAAAAGTATAAGAAAAATATGCAAAATCGGACAATGAAAACAAAAGTTGCCGTTTTGGTTGTTAACGTATTTTGTATCGATATATTATGAAAATATGATAAAACGCAATCGGTTTGATTACCGATTGCGTTTAAATATTTTGATTTAACTGTATTTTGAAACGCTGATACGCATAGTTTTTTTTATTCTTTCGAAGCTATTTATATCGTATGACATAACCGATTCGCTCATGGCGGCTGTAAAACCGTTATGCTCAGATATCCAAGCCCTGTATTAACGTCCGACAATCGGCAGATGTTTTATTTCGTTTGTTTTTTTATTCGGCTATCAAAACGTCGGATATTATTAGTTTAAGACTCTATCGAAAATTGTATATTCGAGTTTTTTGTTTAAAATATGTTTCGTTTTTTTTCCGAATAACGTATTCCAGATAACGTAGCGCTTTTCCCGCATTCACGTAGTATAATGCAGTTATTTTTTGTTATTTCTTGCCCATATGCGCATACGTTCGGAGTGGTCGAGTATCGCTTTGCGTAAGCGGATAGAGAACGGCGTTACTTCCACAAGTTCGTCGTCGGAAATAAATTCCAAACATTGTTCCAGACTCAAAACGGTGGGAGTGGTCAATTTTAACGCTTCGTCGCTTCCGCTTGCGCGGTTGTTTGTTAAGTGTTTTGTTTTGCAAACGTTTACGGTAATATCGTCTTCGCGGCTGTTTTCGCCTACTACCATTCCGGAATATACCGGTAAACCTACGCCTACGAACAGACGGCAGCGTTCCTGCGCGTTAAACAACCCGTAAGCGGTGGTAACGCCGTCTTCGAACGCTACCAAACTTCCGCGGCTGCGTTCGGTTACTTCTCCTTTGTAAGGTTCGTAACTGTCAAGCACGCTGCTCATCACCCCGAAGCCTTTTGTGTCCGTCAGCAGTTCGCTGCGGTAACCGAACAGCGCGCGGCTGGGAATTTTAAATTCCAATTTCGTTCCTCCTTGCGCTTCGGGAGCCATATTGATAAGTTCCGCTTTTCTTGCGCCTAACTTGTTCATAACGCTTCCTACGTAATTATCGGGGACTTCTACCACAAGATATTCGATAGGTTCGCATTTCACGCCGTTGATTTCTTTAAAAATAACTTTCGGGCGAGAAACTTGAAATTCGTAGCCTTCTCTGCGCATTTCTTCGATAAGAATTGATAAGTGCAGTTCGCCTCTTCCGTAAACTTTAAAGCAGTCGGCAGATTCCGTTTCTTCTACGCGCATCGATACGTTTGTTTCCACTTCTTTAAATAACCGTGCGCGGATGTGCCTGCTTGTAACGTATTTTCCTTCTTTTCCGGCAAACGGACTGTTGTTTACCATAAACAGCATACTTACCGTAGGTTCGTCTATGTTTACGAAGGGCAGCGGCTCGACGCAATCGACCGAACAAATCGTATCGCCTATATTCATATCCGTTATGCCGTTAACGGCAACAATATCGCCCATACTGCCCGAAGAGCATTCTACGCGTTTGAGACCTTCGAATTGGTAAAGGCGCGTAACTTTAGCCGTATTGAAAACGTTGTCGCGGTGGCAAATCATAACTTGCTGTCCGTCGGTAATTTTGCCGCGGTTGACTTTGCCTATACCTATGCGTCCTACGTATTCGTCGTAGTCGATGTTGCAAATGAGCAGTTGAAGCCCGTTGTCGGTTTCTCCCCTCGGAGCGGGAATTTCCATCAGAATCGCGTCGAGCAGCGGAGTCATATCGTTAGATTCTCCGGCAAGGCTTGTTTTTGCCCAGCCTTGTTTTGCGGAAGCGTAAATCATTTTGAAATCGAATTGGTCGTCGCTGGCGTTAAGTTCCATAAACAGTTCCATTATCTGTTCTTGAAGTTCGTGCTCGTCGAATTCGCCTTTGTCTACTTTGTTTATTACGACAAGTACTTTTTTGCCCAGTCCCAAAGCTTTCTTTAAAACGTATCTTGTTTGCGGCATACAGCCTTCTATCGCGTCTACAAGCAGCAGTACGCCGTCTACCATAGAAAGTATGCGTTCAACTTCTCCGCCGAAATCGGCGTGTCCGGGAGTGTCGATAATGTTTATTTTTACGCCTTTGTAATGTACGGCGGTGTTTTTGGCAAGAATAGTTATCCCGCGTTCGCGCTCGATATCGTTATTGTCCATCACGCGTTCGGCAACGACTTCGTTAGCGCGGAAAACGCCGTTTTGTTTTAACAGCTGGTCTACCAAAGTGGTTTTGCCGTGGTCTACGTGCGCGATTATCGCTATATTTCTTACGTCCGTTCTTTGCATTTTATCTCCTTGTCGGACGCTGAATCCGTCCGTAGTAAATTCCTTTAATTTATTGTCAATTTTTGCATAACTTAAAAATTATACAACTTGCGTAAAAATCAGTCAAATATTTGAAATATAAAGAGATGCGTTTTCAAAGATTTTCCGGCGGTAATTCTTTACGCGCAGTTCGGTTTGCGGCAGTTACCTAAAGAAGACGTCAAGTAACTATTTGTAAACGGCGTTCATATATTATTGCATATTCAACCTAAACGCGAACTTTGTAGAATAAACTGCGGCGCAAAGTAATATCCGTAGTTTGTCAAGTTTGCGCTTTCGTCAGTTTATATAAGGAGATATTTATATGTGCGGAATTTTTGGTATGCTAGGGCAAAACGCCGTTGCCGATACGCTCAAGGCGTTGAAAACGTTGGAATACCGCGGATACGATTCTGCGGGAATAGCGGTTAAAGACGGTAACGGTATAAAGCTTTTCAAAACGGTAGGGCGCGTCGAAAATTTAAAGGACGCGATACCTTCCGAAGTTTACGGAACGCTTGCTATAGGTCATACTCGTTGGGCTACGCACGGCGAAGTATGTCAGGGAAACGCGCATCCGTTTTATTCCGCGGATAAAAATTTTGCGATAGTACATAACGGAATAATCGAAAATCACTTATCGCTTAAATATCAGCTTTCGTCTGTCGGAGTCGATTTCTCTTCGCAAACCGATAGCGAAACCGTAGCTCATTTGCTGCAGAAAAATTATAAAAACAGCGTGTTGGATTCCGTTCTCGCCACTGCGAATCAGCTCGAAGGTTCTTTCGCTATAGTCGTAGCAAATACTTACGACGATAACCTTTACGCAATAAAAAATAAAAGTCCTTTGGTCGTGGGAATAAATCGAGACGGCGCGTATTTTTGTTCGGACGTACGCTGTTTATCACGTTGGGTAGACAAAGTGGCGGTGGCGCCCGATAACGTAGTCGCCGTCGCTAACAGGCAGAGCGTAGCGTTTTACGATTTCAAAGGCAATCCCGTTTCGGTAAAATTTTTCGCGGTAGAAAACGCCGAAGAAATCAGCGGAGCGGACGGCGATTATATGCTGAAAGAAATTTTGGAAATTCCCGAAAAAATACGTCAGGCAAAGCAGGGATATTTTAAAAGCGGCGGGTTGAGTTTGCCGGCTAAAACGGTACACCGCGTAAAACGTATTTATCTTATAGGCTGCGGAACGGCCTATAACAGCGGTCTGGAAGCGGCGGCAATAGCGAGAAAAATGCTTAGCATAGACGTTATTCCCGTTATTGCGAGCGAATTTATTTACGATAATTACCCTGTCGACAGTTACACGTTGGCGTTTTTTATAAGTCAAAGCGGCGAAACCGCCGATACTATACGCGCGGTTGAAAAAGTCCGCGAACAGGGCGGTTTTACTTACGCGGTTACAAATACTCAGGCATCGTCTCTGTGTTTCGTCTGCGACAAGGTCAAAAATATTTACGCCGACGGAGAATACGCCGTAGCAAGTACGAAAGCGTACAACTGCCAGCTTGTAACGCTATTGCTGCTTCTTACCGACGTGTCGTATTTAAAAGGGGCCATCGACGACGAAACGCGCAAAAAAATAGTCGAGTCTATAGACGTTTTGCCGACGGCGATAGACAAAGTGCTTTCTAACAGTTATCAAATCGCAAAGCTGGCAGAGGAGATAAAAGACAGTTCCGCAGTATTTTTTATCGGCAGAACCGCAGATTATCCAACTGCTTGCGAAGGCTCTCTTAAACTGAAAGAAATCAGTTATATTCACTCGGAAGCGTACCCTGCAGGCGAACTTAAACACGGGACGCTCGCTTTGATGGAAAAAGGCGTAACTGTAGTGGCGATAGCCTGCGACAGCTTGCAGATTGACAAAATGGCTTTATCTATAAGCGAAGTTGCAACCCGCGGAGCCAAAGTAGTTTGCGTTTCTCCGTACAGTTTCGAAAACACGGCTTTGCTTAGCATACCCGTTGTAAACAGGTATTTATACGGTATTTTGTCTGTCGTTCCTTTGCAGCTTTTGGCTTACTATGTGGCAAAACGTTTGGGGCGCGACGTGGATAAACCGCGTAATCTTGCCAAATCCGTAACGGTGGAGTAAGATTTATTGCAATTTGTACGTGTTTATGTTAAAATATTTTCAATATCGGCGACAGACTTAGTCATAAAACACACTTTGATTTTAAGCTCGCCGCATTGGAAGTTGTAAACATGAATGTTTTTACGTACGGCAGGGAAGCCTGCAAATATTTTGCCGACTTGTACGGTAAAAGCGAATACGGACAGTTTTTGCGGTACGATAAGTTGATACGCAATTTCAAAAAGTATTTTCGCTTAACCTCCTGTCATTTGATTTCTTCTCCCGGCAGAGTAGAGGTCATAGGCAATCATACCGACCACAACGGAGGCAAGGTTATCGGCTGCGCCGTAAATTTGGATACTATCGGAGCGTTTATATCTAACGACAGTCGTAGAATCCGCATAAAAAGCGACAAACACAGCTTGATAGAGTTTTGCGTAGACGACGAAATTACGCTTAAACGCGGTTTCGGGCTTGCTCACGGCGTAACGGAATATTTAAAAAACGCAGGATACGCAGTCGGCGGATTCGACGTTTATACCAATTCCGTTTTACCTAGCGGCGCGGGCGTATCTTCCAGCGCAAGCTTCGAAATGCTGGTGGCTGAGATTATAAACGAAAGCTTTAACGATGGGCGTATTCCCGTCGAAATTTTAGCCCGCGCAGGACAATACGCGGAAAACGTCTGTTTGAATAAACCTTGCGGTTTGCTGGATCAAGGCGCAGTGCTTTCCGGCGGCTTAACGGAATTCGACTTTAAAAACGGTTTCGTCGCCGAGCGTCTTAACTCTGTTTCGGGCGGATTTAAATTCGTTCTCGTAGATACGGGATTCAGTCATTCTAATTTGTCTGAGCTTTACGCGTCGATACCCTCCGATATGAGGGCTGTAGCTTTGAATTTCGGCAAAGACAGACTTATCGACGTTGACGAGTCCGCGTTTATGGAAAGCTACGGTAGTTTATGCAACATCGTCGGAACGGACAAAACGAACCGCGCGTTGCACTTTTTCGACGAAAACGCCCGCGTTACAAGGTTTGCTTTGACGCTCGAAAACGGCGACGTACGCGAAATCACGCATCTTATAAACGCTTCGGGCGATTCCAGCATAAATTTGCTTCGCAACTGTGCCGTGGACGAAAACGATACTGCTATTCTCGACGCAGTAAACTTTGCGCGCACTTTGGGAAACGTCGGCGCTCGGGTACACGGAGGAGGCTTTGCCGGTACGGTCCTGTGCGTCATTCCCGACGTATCGTACAACGTCGTTTTCGGCGCGCTTTGCGAACGTTACGGAGCGGCTAACGTTCTGCCTATGCGAGTACGCAGCGTCGGCACTGCAGTTTTGTAATGGAAAGAATCCCCCCCTCCGAGAAAAACGCATCGCGGTTTTGTGAATTTACTGCCGTAAAAGCCGACAAGCTGCGGTAGTTTAACGCTGACATAAGACCCGGTTTTTTCATTTGTATTCGAACGCGACGATATACCGGGTCGATAAATACTGAATTTCTTTTTAGGCTTTGATATCAAAGCCTTTTTTTTTGTATTTTGTTGATATATTAAACAAAAAGTTTAGGAATTGTAAAAAAAGTTTAGTAAAAATAATAAAAACGTTTGACAATACTTAATGCGGGATATATAATTGCAATGTTGCCCGAGGCAAACAAAATTTATTGTATATGCGGAACTCCGTGTCCGCGTCGTGAAATGCGGCGGTACTCTAAATATTTTGTTAGTTTGCCTATGGGTATTTTTTATTGTTGCGAGGTGTCGATAATGATAGAAATCGGTCGAAAAATAAAACAGTACCGTTTGCAGCTGGGGCTTACTCAGGAAGAACTTGCCGACCGAACCGAACTGACGAAAGGTTACATTTCGCAGTTGGAAAACGATTTGTGTTCTCCGTCTATTGCTACGTTACAAGATATTCTCAATATTTTGGGCGTTTCTTTACAGGATTTTTTTACCGAACCGAAAAAGGAAAAAGTGGTGTATTCGCAAGACGACTATTTTAATTCCAAAAACGGCGGAGGAACCAATACTTGGCTTATACCCAATTCTCAGCGTAAGGATATGGAACCCGTTATTTTGACGCTGCCGCAAGGAGCAAGCGCCGAAGAACGTCTGCCTTTCGAAGGAGAGGAATTCGGATACGTTTTGGACGGCGCTGTCGAAATTGTAACGCTAAAGGAAAAATATAGGCTTAAACGCGGCGACGCTTTTTCCATCGACGGACAAAAACAGCATACGCTGGTAAACGTCGGTAAAACGGAAGCGAAGGTATTGTGGGTTACTACGCCTTCTAATTTTTAAAGTTTGACCGCGTAATTCGGCGTTTGATATATTACCGAAAAAAAACGATAACTGCCTAACAGGAAATCTTTTACGTCCCGCCGTGCGTAGACGATACGTTCGTCAACGCACACAGAATTCTTAAAAATAAACTGATTCGTAAATACGCGTTTACAATGGATTTAAACGTTTGGTGCAAAAGGAGTAAATATGAACGACATAATAATCGAACTTAAAAACGTCAACAAATCGTACAGCGACAAACCCGTCGTCAAAAATTTGTCGTTGGCTATTCGTCGCGGAGAATTCGTAACTCTGTTGGGTCCTTCCGGCTGCGGAAAAACGACTACGCTGCGTATGATTGCCGGGTTCGAACAGCCCACGAGCGGCAAGGTGTATTTTAACGGCGAAGACATAACGGAATTGCCGCCTCATAAACGCGCTTTGAATACCGTGTTTCAGCGTTACGCGCTTTTTCCGCATCTTAACGTTTTCGGGAATATCGCCTACGGGCTTAAACTTAAATTTGTCCCTAACGGCGAGCCGACTTTAGATAAAAAGGGCAATCGCATACAAAAAATGCGTAAACTTACCAAAACGGAAATCTCGGACAAAGTAAACAACGCGCTGAAAATGGTTGATTTGGAAGATTACGGACACCGTTCGGTAAATTCTCTTTCCGGCGGACAGCAACAGCGGGTAGCTATTGCCCGCGCCTTGGTTAACGAACCGCAGGTTTTACTGTTGGACGAGCCGCTTGGGGCGTTAGACCTTAAAATGCGTAAAGATATGCAAATCGAGCTTATGCAAATGCATCAAAAACTGGGTATAACGTTTGTGTACGTAACGCACGACCAGGAAGAAGCGCTTACTATGTCGAATAAAATCGTGGTAATGAAAGACGGCGTTATTCAGCAAATAGGTACTCCTACGAAAATATACGACGAGCCTGCAAACGCTTTCGTCGCAGACTTTATAGGCGAATCCAATATTTTGTCCGGTACTATGGTCAAAGATTTTTGCGTAGATATTTCGGGGCATAAGTTCGAGTGCGTAGACAAAGGTTTTAAGCGTAACGAGCCTATCGACGTTATTATCCGTCCGGAAGACATACGAATCGTAGATAAAAAAGACAAACAATGCTTAGTCGAAGCGGACGTTTTAACGTGCGTATTTAAGGGCGACCATTATCAAGTAACAGCTTTGACGTACGGCGACGAGCGTAACGAAATAATAATACACGACAACGTAAAAGTGGATGTCGGCGACGTAATCGGTCTGTATATCAAACCTTTCGATTTTCATATTATGCACAAATCGCGCATCATAAACACTTTGGAAGGAAAAATATACGACGAAAACGTAGTGGAATTTTGCGGAGGGCGTTTCGATTGCGTAACGTCTTTAGCGGCGGGTACTCACGTAAAAATTACGGTCGATTTCGACGACGTAGAACTTATGGACGACGAGGAAGACGGAACTATAGGCGCTACTATAATATCTTCTATATACAAGGGCAGTTACTGGCAGTACATCGTGCGGACGGACGACTACTACGACTTTTTTGTCGATAACGACTACGAGTGGACGCTTAACGACCGCGTTGGTATAAAAATAGCTCCCGAAAAAATTATTCTCGAAGAAATAATCCTCGACGAAAACGGCGCAGCCGCGGAGAACGAAAACAAGGAGGAGCAAAATGACTAAACCAAAACTTCGTTTTTCGCGCAAGGCTTTTGCTTATCCGTATATGATATTTTTGCTGCTGTTCGTGGTTGTACCGCTTGTAATCGTATTGATAAACGCGTTTTTAGGCGACGAAGGGAAACTCACTTTCGATAATTTTATCGAATTCTTTTCCGATAAAGGCGGCGGAATGACGGTTCTCGGCAACTCCCTCATTATCGGGCTTGTAACTACTCTTATCTGTCTTGTTATAGGTTACCCCGTCGCTTATTTTCTGGCAAAGTACCATGCGAGCAACAAAGTGTTCGTATTGCTGTTTATATTGCCGATGTGGGTAAATTTCCTAATCCGCACGCTGTCTACAAAAGCCATTTTTATAGCTCTCGACGTCAAACTGGGAATGGGGACGGTTATGTTCGGTATGGTTTACAACTATCTTCCCTATATGATTCTGCCGCTGCACACAACGCTTGTTTCCATCGACCACAGTTATATCGAAGCGGCGGAAGACCTGGGCGCGGACAGATTTACCGTATTTTGGAAAACGATAGTGCCGCTTTCCGTTTCAGGAATTGTCAGCGGAATTACTATGACGTTTATTCCCGCTATTTCGACGTTCGCCATTTCGGAAATACTGTCCAGCAGCAAAATATTTCTATTCGGCGACGCGATAAATATGCATTTTTCCAAAACGACCAACAGTTTTGGCGTTGGCAGCGTAATGAGTTTGGTTATGCTGGTTTTAGTAATTATAGCCAACGTTCTTGTTAGTCTTACAGAAAAGAAAGAGGAGGTAAAAAGCGCGTTATGAAGAAAAAACTCGGACGTATTTTTGCCGACGGATATTTAGGGCTTGTCATAGCTTTTATGTATCTGCCGATTTTCCTCATCATAGTATTCAGTTTTTCGGGTTCGAGTCGGTTCAGTTTCGAAAACGGCTTTACTTTGGAAAGTTACAAGGCTATTTTTACCAGTGGAGCTCAATCGGAAAATTTGCTTTCGGCGTTAAAGTATACCTTGATTTTGGCGGCTTCGGCAAGCGTTATTTCCACAATCTTGGGTACGTTTGCCACTATAGGAATTTATTATTTAAACAGGAAAGTAAAAAAGATAACGCTTACGGTAAACCAACTGCCGATGATAAACAGCGAAGTGGTAATGGCTGTATCGCTTATGGTGTTTTTTGCCGCGTTCAGTTTTGTTTTTCCGCAAGGACTTACCCGTTTGATAATAAGCCACGTAGCGTTTTGTACTCCGTACGTGGTGCTTTCGATACTACCGAGGCTTCAAAAAATGGACCCGAATATGTATGAAGCGGCTTTGGATTTAGGTTCTAATCCTTTTGCCGCAATATTCAAAGTGGTGATTCCTTTCCTTATGCCGGGGATAGTTTCCGGTTTTGCAATGGCGTTTACTTTGTCTTTGGACGACTTTATAATAACGCAGTTCAATAAGGGCGATACCGGTATAGAAACGTTGTCGACGTATATTTACGAGGACGCTCGCGTTAAGAGTTTGGAACCTTTTTGGTTTGCGGTGTTCAGTATCTTCTTTGTGGTAATGCTCACGTTACTGCTCTTAATCAATATCAAGAAAAATAGCAAAAAGGAGGATAAGCAATGAAAAAAATTATTCCGGCTGTTTTGTGCGTAATATTATTGCTTACAGTCGTTTTTTCTGCGGCGGCTTGCACTCCGAACGAAATTCAGGTAGATAAGTTGGTGGTTTATAATTGGGCGGATTATATTTACGACAGTAAACTTACCGATTTTAAAGAATACTACAAATCGCTTACCGGCAACGATATAGACATCACTTACGTAACGTTCGATACCAACGAAACGATGCTTACCAAAATTATGCAAGGCGATGCGCGAGTGGACGTCATCTGTCCCAGCGAATACGCTATACAAAAGCTGATAGAAAGCGATATGCTTGTCGCTCTAAATTACTTTGACGAAAACGAATATGCGAAAGGTTTAAACGTCAACTCGGATTTGTACGAGCATAATTCGTCGAACGTCGATAACGATATAATAAATAAAATCAACGAAGCTTTCGGAGAAATCCGCGTAGAAGGTAAAGACGACTTGCAGAATATGACGGATTACATTGTCCCGTATATGTACGGAACGCTGGGTATTCTGTATAATAAGTATTCCTTTATGGAAATGAATATTTACGACTACGAAACTATAAACAAAGCTAACTGGGGAATATTGTTTAACGACGACGGCGAAGGCAATTTACTTTCCGACGAACTTACCGGCAGTATACTGATGAAAGACAGTATTCGCGACAGTTATGCCGCGACCGTATTCTACTTGCTCGAAAGCGGCAAACTCGACGGAAAACTCGCCGACGACGGCAGGGCGTATGCCGATATGCCCGCGGGAGAACTTATAAACGCGGTCGACGATACACTGATAGAATTGTGTAAGAAGGCGCTTATAGAACAGAAAAAACAACTGTTCGGTTACGAGGTGGATTTCGGCAAAGACGATTTGCTTAAAGGCAACGCCACCGTAGACCTTGCTTGGAGCGGCGACGCGATGTACGCCGTTGAAGAAAGCTGGGACGACGCGTTGTGTAAGCCGTGTTCGGAAGAACGTCATACCCGCGTTTACGGCGAAGAGAAGCGCGATGAAAACGACGAAAAATATTACTTATGTAAATATTGTAAAGAAAAGTGCGGCGATTACGAGCTAGGTTACTACGTTCCGCATACTACCGGTAACATTTGGTTTGACGGTTGGGTTATTCCCAAAAATCACGAACCGAGTCATTTAAACGCGATAAAATTGTTTATAAACTTTTTGAATAATCCCGAGGTCGCGGCTCAAAATATGTTGGAAATCGGTTATTCTTCCGCCGTAAGTCCGGACGCGGTTCGCAGTAACGACGGAGCGAGAACGGCTCTTGCCGAAGCGTACGTCGTCAACGACGATAGCTGGGAACGTTTGGACGAAGACGGAAATCCCATAACGAAGTTCGACTACGACAGTTGGGAGGAATTCGAAGAATATTTCTTCGATTATCGCGACGAAATGGATAACAGTAATTGGCGTTACCCCTTTGTAATTGCCGAAACTTCCGGCGGATACGACCGCGGACTAAACACACTCGGCGTTATGCGCGATTACGGCGTCAATAATAAAGCCGTGGTAACCATGTGGAATTCCGCGCGTTCTACGGGCGATAACGCGCTGCCTCTTCTCGGATGGACTGCGTTGGCAGTCGTAGTTACGGCGGGAATAGTCGCGCTTTCGCAATTTATAAAATTCCGTATAAAATCGGTCGTTAAGCTGCCCGATGACGCAAATCAAAGCAGAATTTAACGTTACGGTCCGACTGCGGTTTCAAAGTTTAAATTCTTTAATTATAACGTTTTAAAACGCGAAGAAGCGGCATGCCGTAACTTCGCGTTTACGTTTGTAAAACAAAATAATACGGGTATTTTTTTTCTTTAACTGTATTTATAAAGTTGTATTTGCGAATATTTTGTGATAAAATCATATAATAATAAATTATAACTATACTTATGCGTATTTATATAAATTAACCGAGATAAAAAGGAAAATATGAATATCATTCCACAACCTAAAAAATTTGAAAAAATTTGCGGAAGTTTTAAAATAGACGGAGATTGTTTTATCTTTTGCGACGAACAGTTTAAAGTTCAGGCGGAACGGCTTGTCCGTATGATAGAATCGAGCGTTAACGTCAACGTGGAGTTTACCGATGAAATAGACAGCGCAAAAATAATTTTCAGTAAGTACGAAGAGTGCGGCAAAGAAGATTATTTTGTAATGCTTTCGCAGGATATACTGACGGTTAAATTCAGCGATATGACCGGATGCTTTTACGCGGTCGAAACTCTTAGGCAGCTTTTCGGCTTGGATAAAAAACGGGAAATTATTTCTTGTGATAACTGCTATATAGAGGATTCTCCTAAATTTTCTCACCGAGGATTGCTGATAGACGTTTGCCGTCATTTTTACGGTTCGGACGTTTTAAAACAAATTATAGACTTGATGTCGCAGGTTAAACTTAACAAACTGCACCTGCATTTATCCGACGACCAAGGATTCCGCGTTCAAATAGACAAGTATCCTCTTTTAAATACGGTTTCCTCAAGCCGCGACGGTTCGGAAGTAGTTAGAAACGGTAAACGTTACGTTGAAGAACTGCCGCACGGAGGGTTTTTAACTAAGGATGAAATAAGAGAATTGGTTGTGTACGCGGCCGAACGGCAAGTGGATATAATTCCCGAAATCGATATACCCGGTCATAGCGTCGCTGCGCTTGCCGCATATCCCGAGTTTTGCTGTACGGGTCAGGTTACCGAAGTGCGTAAACAGTGGGGAATATCAAAAGATATTTTATGCGCCGGTAACGACTCGACGTACGATTTTGTCCGCGATATTTTGGACGAAGTAAGCGATTTGTTTCCGTCTGAATATTTTCATTTGGGCGGCGACGAAGCGCCTAAGGACAGATGGTGTAACTGTAAATTGTGCCGCGAACGTTTGTCCGAACTGCAGCTTCAAAATTTCGACGAATTGCAGACGCATATGGTGGAGGTATTTCGTAAATATTTGGAGTCTAAGGGTAAAACCGTAATATGCTGGAACGACGGCTTAACCGCTTCTTCGGATAAAGAAATCGTAAGTCAGGTATGGAAGCCGTTAGCCGATAGCGACGGCGTAAAAGACGCGAACAGCGGACGTAAAGTTATAATGTCGCAGCATTTCAATTTGTATTTCGATTATCCTTACGCGATGACTCCGCTGTGTAAAACGTTACGTTTTAAGCCGTTAAAAGGCGTTAATAAGGCTAACTGTCAAAACGTTTTGGGCGTAGAGGGTTGTTTATGGACGGAATACGTCGACAGCTCGGATAAGCTGTTTTTCAACTTATTGCCGCGGCTTGACGCTTTGGCGGAAGTCGCTTGGGGATACCGTTCTAAGAACTTTGCAAAACGTTTGAAAAACAGAATGGAAACGTACGATAATTTAGGCTTGATTTATAACGGTAAAGCGCTGAACATTAAAAAGCGTAAATTCGGCGTAATCAAAAAGTATTTGAACAAAGACGCGAATATAGAATTAAACGTATATTTAAACAGACAATAATAACGAGGTGTACTTTATGAAAAAAATAGGCGTTTTAACAAGCGGCGGAGATTCTCAAGGTATGAATGCCGCGGTGTATGCGGTCGTAAGATACGGTTTGGAAAAAGGACTGGAAGTTTACGGTATTCACAGCGGATACCAAGGACTTATGGACGGTAAAGTTGAAAAACTTTCGTTAAACAGAGTAGAAAATATAATCCATCGCGGCGGTACGATATTGCAGACGGCGCGTTGTCCCGAAATGAAAACGGAAGACGGACAGAAAAAAGCCGTCAATACTCTGAATCGTAACGGAATCGAAGGTCTTGTAGTAATAGGCGGCGACGGAAGTTTTCAAGGCGCAAAGGTACTTTCAACAAAATACGGAATAAAAACGATAGGCATCCCGGGTACAATCGATAACGATTTGGCGTACACCGATTTTACTTTGGGGTTTGACAGCGCAGCGACCGTGGTTATCAATACGGTTCAGATGCTTCGCGATACGATGACTTGCAACGGACGTACGTGCGTGGTGGAAGTTATGGGGCGCCGCTGCGGAGATATTGCATTGTACGCAGGGTTAACAAGCGGCGCGGAGGCGATAGTCGTTCCCGAAGTCGGTTATGATATAGACGCAATCGTCGCTCGTTTGCAATCCAACGCCGCTGTCGGCAAATTAGACAATATCGTATTGGTAGCCGAAGGCGTTTGTTCCGCCGAACAGGTTTGCGCCGATATAAAACTGCGTATGCCGCAAATCAGTATCCGTTCGCTTGTGATAGGACACGTTCAACGCGGCGGCAACGCTTCTTTCCAGGACAGATTGCTCGGCGTAAAAATGGGCTCTCGCGCCGTGGATTGCTTGGTAGAAGGCAAGACCGATAGAGTTATAGGTATACGTGATAACGCGATTATAGACGAGGATATCGTGGAAGCATTATCTAAGCAAAAACGGATAGACTTAAATTTGTACGAATTGGCGAATAAATTGTCTAAGTACTGAGTTGTTAACGTTTAGTATCAAGCGCAGCAGTTCGGATTTTAAATACGCTTGATTAAATAACGGGTCATAAAATATCCCTACGCAAATGCGGTAGGGATATTTTTTATCGTTTTATTTTGATTTATAATTAAGTAATAATCAGACAGGTTTAACTGAATTTATCTGGTTTTAATCCTTCGTATCACGCTTAAAAATGGTTGTGTTGAGTAAAATTCATTCCGGTACGATACAATTAAGCAATCAACCGGGTTCAACTGAAAGTTAAAATGTAATATTAGGATATAACTTGCTGTTTTACGTATTTATATTTCCTTGGGTTATACTAATAGCGCAGCGTATATTTCAATCTATTTGCGGTTAAAAACGATTTATTTATCTAAATGTTTTTGCATAAGCGCCAGAGTAGCGTCGTTAGGTAAATCCAAACTTTTTGTAAACTCGGCAAGTTCCGCAACTCGTTTTTCGACTATTTGCCTTTTTTTGCGGTTTAAGTCTTCTCCCAAATCCTTAACGAAACATCCTTTGCCCGGAACGGTATAAATGTATCCGTCTTTTTCCAGCATGTCGTATGCGGTTTTAACGGGAATAACGCTTATTTCCAGTTCTTTGCTTACCACCCGAATAGACGGCAAACATTCGTTTGCCGCTGCTTGCCCGTTAAGAATTTGAGTAACGATTTGGCTGTAAAGCTGCTCGTATATAGGCGTTTCGCTTCGTTGCTGTACAATAATTTTCATTTGCGTTAAAGATTGACTTTCTCAAATTTTTTAGTCGCGATTTTATTTGCCGCGTAAGTTAATGTCGGATACATTATAACGCCTAACAACAATACTGTCAACCTCGCCCAAATAAATCCGGCGTCGTATCCGTCTAAAGACTTTGTCAGCTGAGGGACGAGTTGAACCGTAAATTCGATTGCGCCGTACGAAATTACAAACGAAATCAATCCCAATATGAGCGTAAAACCGTATTTATATCCCGTTTTAAAGTATCTGGGTACGACTACGATATTAAATACTCCCAAGCAAAGCAAAGAAACGCCGAAAAACGTAAAATTGCAATCTAACCCGACGTAATTGAATTTATCGGGATTGATTAGATACGACGGATACGCGCAAATAGCTCCGACGGCGAGGTTTGTTAACTGGCATAACGTAACGGCGAGCGTGGTGGAAGCGACTATATCCGACCGTTTAACGGGTAACGTTGCGGAAAATTCCTGCGAACGGTTTTCGTTAACGAACTGAAAATATACCATTATATGCATTATCGAATAACCTACTCCTACAATATAGGGATAGTTGGGAATAAGTACCATTGCTCCCAAAAGAGCAAACAAATACAAAGCCGGGTGCATATTCAGTTTTAAATCTTTTTTTAACAGTTTTAGCATCTTTTTCTCCTACGCTTTAAACGCTTGCGTTTTATTAAAGTAAACCATAATATCTTCCAGAGTGGGCTTTTCCGTAACGAATTTGTCGGACGTACGTATATTGCTGCGGAGTATAAGCCCTATGTAACCGAACGAGTGGCGTTTGTAACCGACTAGTCTGTCTGTCAATTCGTCGGTCAATTCCTCTTCGCCTCCCTTTACAACGGCGTACTTTTCAAGCAGCTCGTCTTTGGGGCTGTTTACGATAATAGCGCCGTCTTTTATAAATAAAACGTAATCGGCGCACTTTTCTATATCGCTTGTTATATGCGTTGAAAACAATATGCTTTTGTCTCCGTCAGCTACTATATCTCTGAAAACGTCTAGTAATTCGTCGCGGGCTATAGGGTCGAGTCCGCTGGTCGGTTCATCGAAAACGAATATTTTAGCGTTATGGCTCATTGCAAGCGCCAGCGAAAATTTGACTTTTGTACCGGCGGAAAGCTCTTTGACTCTTTTGTTAACGTCGAGATTAAATCGACGGCAATATTCTTTGAATTCGCCGTCGTTCCATTCGCTGTAAAACGGTTTGCACGCGCTTACTATTTCGCAAAGTTTTTTATTGCGGTAGTATTCGAAAGTACCGCTGCTGAAACTGATAAGCATTTTACACTCGGTTTCGTTTTTTTTCATTGGCAGTCCGCAAACGTATACTTCGCCCTCGTCGGGAAGTACGCTACGCAATATACATTTCAAGGTTGTAGTTTTGCCGGCTCCGTTTTGTCCGATAAATCCTACAATGGCCCCGGAAGGCACTTCGAACGAAACGTTTTTCAGTGAAAAATCCGTAAAAGATTTGCATAAATTTGTAACCTTCAACATCGTTCCTCCTTGTTTGAATAGATTAAAATCTACTGTGTTCGGATTTAAATACATAACTGTGTATTTTTAATATACACAGTATAACGCTTGCGGATACGTTTGTCAACGGATTTAACGTTTAAATTATAAAGTATTATGCGAGTTAAGAAGAAGCGCCGCGTCTGTACGGGCTTAAATACGGTGCTGCTGATGCTTTGAGGTAAAACTTAGGCTAGGATAAATATTTTGCAAATTATTCCGTTTATAAATAATATCGAACGCGCTTATTATAGATTTCTTTTGCGGTCGTCATAAACTTTTTGCAATAGCTTTTCGCTTGACATCGAATGTCTAAAAATCTATAATTGTATAGGACAAAATCGTCGATTTCGTTATCGGCATAATCTAAAAACCAATTTAAGGAGTGTCATTCGAGATGAACAAAAAAAGTATCAAAGACGTAAACGTAAAAGGCAAAAAATGTTTGGTACGCGTAGATTTTAACGTGCCAATGAAAGACGGCGTTATCACCGACGAAAACCGTATCAACGGAGCGTTGGCGACTATCAAATATTTGATGGAACAAGGCGCCAAGGTAATTTTGTGTTCTCACTTGGGCAAACCTCACAATATTTTCAGCGCTGACTTCAAACTTAATAAAAAGGAAAAGAAAGCGGTGGAAGCGCTTCCCGCGGAAGAACAAGCTGCGGCTAAGCGGGAATATATCGAAAAAGCTCTTAAAAGCGACGCTAAAAAATTCAGTCTCAAACCCGTTGCGGACAGACTCAATCAGCTTTTAGACGGTAAAGTTACTTTCGCAACCGATATTGTCGGAGCCGACGCTCAGGCTAAAGTTGCGGCTTTGAAAAACGGCGAAGTCGTCTTGCTCGAAAATACGCGTTTCGACGCGGGCGAGGAAGGACGCGACGAAGAATTTTGCCGTAAACTCGCCGCTTTCGCCGACGTATACGTTAACGACGCTTTCGGCACGGCTCACCGTTCTCACGCAAGCACGGCGGCGATTGTGGAATACGGTTTCGTAAAAGACGCCGTTTGCGGATTTCTTATCGAAAAGGAACTTTCCGTTATGGCAGACGCGTTGGAAAACCCCGTACGTCCGTTCGTTGCTATTTTGGGCGGAGCGAAAGTTGCCGACAAACTTAACGTCATCAACAATCTGCTGGAAAAATGCGATACGCTCGTTATAGGCGGAGGTATGGCGTATACTTTCCTTAAAGCGCAGGGATACGAAATCGGAAAATCGCTTCTCGACGAAGAAAAACTGGATTACTGCCGCGACATGCTTGAAAAAGCGGCTAAAGCGGGTAAAAAGATTTATTTGCCGGTCGATTGCGTAACGATTGCCGATTTTCCCAATCCTATCGACGCGCCGGTAGAAACTACGGTTGTAGACATAGCTCAAATTCCTTCCGACCGTGAAGGAGCGGACATCGGACCCAAAACGCGCGAATTGTATGCGGATGTTATCAAAAACGCCAAAACTGTTATATGGAACGGACCTATGGGCATTTTTGAAAATCCCACTCTTGCAGCGGGAACTAACGCCGTAGCCAAAGCGATGGCGGAAAGCAACGCAACCACGATAATCGGCGGAGGAGACAGCGCGGCAGCGGTTGCTCAGCTGGGTTACGCCGACAAAATGAGCCACGTTTCAACAGGCGGAGGAGCCAGCTTGGAACTGTTTGAAGGCAAAGTTCTTCCCGGTATCGCTTGCTTGAACAATAAATAATTTAAATTTTGCGGCATACATAACGTAAATGTATGCCGTTTGAAGTTAGTATTTCGAATAGTTCATAAAGGAGATAAAACTACTGTGAAAAATAAAATTATCGCGGGCAACTGGAAAATGAACAACAACCGCGTTCAAACCGAACAACTTATTACCGAACTTATTCCTTTGGTCAAAGATACGCGTAACACCGTTATTATTTGCGTTCCGTTTACCGATTTATGCAAAGCGGTAAAACTAACCAAAGGTACGAATATCCGCGTCGGCGCTCAAAATTGCCACTGGAAGGAAAGCGGAGCTTATACGGGAGAAATCTCTCCCTCGATGCTGACGGAATTAGGCGTAGAGTACGTAGTTATAGGACATTCCGAACGCCGCAGTTATTTCGGCGAGACGGATGAAACGGTGCTGCTTCGTACCAAGGCTGCGTTATCGGCGGGGCTTAAACCTATCGTTTGCATAGGCGAAACGTTGGAAGAACGCAACTCCGGCAATATGGAAAAAGTCCTTTCCCGTCAAATTACGGACGGATTTAAAGACGTAACGGCGGAAGAACTTAAAAATATAATCGTAGCTTACGAACCCGTTTGGGCTATAGGTACGGGAGTTACGGCTACGGACGAGCAAGCTAACGACGCTATAGCGTTCGTACGCGGAGTGTTTGCGGCTATGTACGGCAAAACCGCCGCTGACGAATTGTATATTCAGTACGGCGGAAGTATGAACGATAAAAACGCGGAAGGACTGCTTGCTATGCCGGAAATCGACGGCGGACTTATAGGCGGAGCAAGCTTGGTTGCGGAAAAATTCGCTGCCGTTGTAAAAGCGTATAAATAAAACTTTTTTGTTAATCGGCCGCTGGTTTTTGCGGCGCGTCTAAAAAATAGGAGATAATATATGGATAAAAAAATAACTGCGTTAATAATAATGGACGGATACGGTCTGTCTAAAAGCGAACGCGGCAACGCTATCGGCGTTAACTGTTCGCCTTACGTAAGATACCTTTTGACTAACTATCCCTCGACGACTCTCGACGCGAGCGGTCTTGCCGTAGGTCTTCCCGAAGGGCAAATGGGCAACAGCGAAGTAGGGCATTTGAACATCGGCGCCGGCAGAGTGGTTTATCAGGAGCTCACACGCATAACCAAATCTATCGAGGACGGCGACTTTTTCTCCAACGCGGCGTTTTTAAACGCGGTAGAACACGTAAAGAAAAATAACGGCAAACTGCACTTTATGGGGCTTTGCTCCAACGGCGGAGTACATTCGCATATAACTCACTTGTTCGCTCTGTTGGAACTTGCAAAACGCGAGGGTCTTAGCGACGCTTACGTTCACTGTTATATGGACGGCCGCGACGTATCTCCCACAAGCGGGGTTGCGTTTATACAGCAGCTGCAAGCAAAAACGGAGGAACTATCGTTCGGTAAAATAGCTACAATTTGCGGAAGATACTATGCGATGGACAGAGATAACCGCTGGGACAGAGTGGAAAAGGCTTACGATATGCTGACTCTGGGCGTAGGCGAAAGATATACAGATAACCCTGCGGAAGAGCTTAAACGCAGCTATAAGGAAGGCGTAACGGACGAATTTATTTTGCCTACGGTCGTTACGGAAAACGGCAAAGCGGTAGCTACAATCGAAAACGGCGACGCCGTAATATTCTTCAATTTCCGTCCGGACAGGGCAAGAGAAATGACCCGCGCGTTCACGCAAAGCGGTTTCGACGGATTCGAACTTAAAGGCAAATCGCGCAAGGTATATTGGGTGTGTATGACTCAGTACGACGAAAAGTTTACTAATATAGATATCGCATTCCGTCCCGAAACGTACGAAAATACGTTGGGCGAATATCTTGCAAAGCAAGGCAAAACTCAGCTCCGCATAGCGGAAACGGAAAAATACGCCCACGTAACGTTTTTCTTTAACGGCGGCGTAGAGGCCCCTAACGACAACGAGAGCCGCGTTTTGGTTTCCTCGCCTAAAGTTGCGACTTATGACTTACAACCCGAAATGAGCGCGGAGGAAGTCTGTAACCGCGCAATAGTGGAAATAGAAAAGGGAAAATACGACGTAATGATTTTGAACTACGCAAATTGCGATATGGTAGGACATACGGGCGTGATTTCAGCTACGGAAAAAGCGGTGGCTACCGTGGACGATTGCGTTCGCCGCGTCGTAGAGCGCGTTTTGCAAAACGGCGGAAGGGCGTTTGTTACTGCGGACCACGGCAACGCCGAAAAAATGCTTGCGGACGACGGAAGTCCCTTTACTGCGCATACTACGAACAAAGTTCCGTTTATTATGGTAGACGAGCAGCTTCGCGATTCGGTAACGCTCGAAGAAGGCTCGCTTTGCGATATCGCTCCCACAATGCTGTACTCTATGGGTATGCAAATTCCCTCGGAAATGACGGGAAAATCGCTTATCAAAAATAAGTAAAATTTCAGTCTTCCTACTTAAAACAAACTCCCCGATTTTACCGTAATTCCCACAGGGAATTTAATAAAACGCAAATAAAAAGGTTTAGGC
>CAJUIV010000021.1:0-23319 GCA_910586905.1 uncultured Christensenellaceae bacterium | reverse complement strand
TCGAGTCCAACTGGGGGAGCCAAAAACACTAGTCGTCAGAGATTAGTGTTTTTTTGTTGTAGATTATATAACCAACGAGCCTGCGCAGCATTTCAACGAAGTTGAAAGCGCACAAAGGGCGCGACGCGTTAAACGCATATCCCCTGTGGGGATTGCGTAGCCAAAGCGGGCGAGGCAAAGCCAAAGGCGGGACGTTGGTTCGAGTCCAACTGGGGGAGCCAAAAACACTAGTCGTCAGAGATTAGTGTTTTTTTTGTTGTAGATTATATAACCAACGAGCCTGTGAGAAAGCGCAGTAAGCAAATCAAATTGAGAACACATGAGTTCTGAATATTAAACGTAAGAAGTTGTTGATAAATGATAATCGATGTGTTAAAATTATATAAATAGTACTTTGGAGAAAAATTATGAATTATTGGACGGAATTAAGCGTTGATTTTGCAAATCAAAGAAATTATTTGGATGAACTTTATAAAGTTTATCCAATATCACCTAATATACGCAGAGTAATATCGAACGAAAGTTGTAATTCGATTGAACGGCATTTTGCAAATAAAGACAATGCAGCATTGGTTAAAGAGTTATTAAAACTTGAGTTATTTCCTCTCAAAGACAGCTACGTACCTTTTCTCCGTAGAGATAAATCATCTATAGACCGTAACCCAAACACAATTAACAGAATTGCCGGTAATTTATATGCAATGGGGTTAGACGTTATTCTTGACAGGTGTACGGAACCTAAAGAAACTAATAGACAGATGGGACCGATGTTTAAAAATTGGCTGAAATCGGGAGTGTTGGGTTGTAAAATATGCGAAACGGAAAATGAATTTCTTGCGGCAAATGAAAATGCCATTTTGCTTTCATCAGACCATAGAATGAAAGAATTTGCAATAAAGTATTTGGGCTATACAAGGAAGAATAAAGGATTGGATTTTATAGCTAAATTCAACAACAAATATGTTATTGCAGAAGCGAAGTTTTTAACGGATTTTGGAGGTCATCAAAACGACCAGTTTGAAGATGCAATCGCGACGCTCACTAGTCCTATTGATACTGATTGTCAAAAAGAAGTAATAAGAATTGCAATAGTGGACGGCGTTTTATATATAAAAGGACGAAATAAATTGTATAACTTTTTACAAGATAATAGTGAAATGACAATTTTATCTGCACTGGTGTTAAGAGAGTTTTTATACGCATTATAATATTATGGAAATCTATTATAGAAATAAAGAGAGTATTTCTGAAATTCTGCGTGAATCCAAATCGTTTGAGTTGGATTGTAATATCCCCAAAGATTCGTCGCTGTTAATAAAAGGCGATAACTTCAAAGGCTTGAGTTTTTTATTGCAGAACGGATATGAGGGTAAAATCGATTTGATTTACATTGACCCTCCTTTTAATACGAATCAAGACTTTTGTATGACGGAAGATAAATGTCAATCTGTCAGTATGCCTAAAGACGGAAAACTTGCTTATAGAGATAAATATTCTTTAGATGATTACTTGGATTTTATTCGTAAAAGAATAGTAATTATGCATAGACTTTTGTCCGATGAGGGCAGTTTGTATTTCCATATTGATACAAAAATGGGGCATTATTGCAAATTGATTATCGATGAAATTTTCGGAATAGGGAATTTTATAAACGATATAACAAGAATAAAATCGAATCCAAAGAATTTTTATAGAAACGCATACGGAAATGAAAAAGATGTAATATTGTTTTATGCTAAAATAAAAGGTAAAAATATATGGAATGATATAACAAAGCCTTTGACAAAAGAGGAAATAAAAAAACGATACACACAACAAGATGAAAAAGGCTATTATACAACGATTCCTGTACATGCTCCCGGTGAAACATCAAACGGTCCGACAGGAGAATGTTGGAGAGGAATGTATCCTCCCAAAGGCAGACACTGGCGGACGAATCCCAAAGAACTTGATAAATTAGATGAGCAAGGCTTGATTGAATGGTCATCCTCTGGAAATCCCAGAATCAAAAAATATGCTGCCGAACATAAAGGTAAAAAAATACAGGATATTTGGGAGTTTAAAGACCCTCAATATCCCATGTACCCAACTCAAAAAAATGAAGAGATGCTAAAACTGATAATAGAGCAGTCATCCAATCGGGATAGTATTGTTTTAGATTGTTTTGCGGGAGGAGGCACTACGTTAGTTGCCGCTGAGAATTTGCAAAGAAAGTGGGTAGGTATTGATAATTCCGAAGAAGCTATAAAGACAACGAAATTAAGATTAAAAGACTCTAAGTTTGTAGAATATGTTTTATAAATATCTTCTAAATAAAAAATACTTAGATAAGGTTTATGTTCCATAGGGAGAATATAAAAACAATATAATAAATATCAATCGAACGCACCTAAAAGGACAAGCCAAAAATAAACATTTATATAAAACCTGAAAGTCGGAACGGCGAAAGTTATTCCGACTTTTGTTTTTTTTATCGATTCACTATTCAATGTCATTTGAAAAGACGATAGAGCGGATAATAACTAAGGCGAAGTGTAACTTTGTCTTGTTTTTTTACTAATCCTTAGGTCAGTCAGCTTATAAAATATATTGTATTATGTGAAATGCTATTTGTTAAATGTTACATAGCCGTAACTCAATACGATTTATTTAACCTTAAAATTATCTGTTCACAGCAAAAAGCTGTAAAAAATGCGCGTGTATGGCGTTTATTATAAAATATTGTCAAGAATACTTATATTTTGTTCGTTGAAAGAAGCGGAAGTAACTTTCCGCTTTTATTTGATTATACGTGGCGAACAAGGTATAAATTAAGTTTGGGGTTACGATGGCTCGTACAAAATGGGTAAAACGCAGACATCGCGCGATATTTGCGTTTTTGCGCGTTATATTTAGATGGCATACAAAGCTTAAGTACAATTTTACCGCGATAAAAACCAATATAACGGGACCGGCAATAGTTATGTGCAATCACACGACTACGTTAGACCCGTTTTTCGTGTCGCTGTCTTTTAAACGTCCGGTTTATTTTTACGCTTCGGACGATTTGTTCAATATCAAGTTTGTTTCGCCTATTATCAGATATTTGGCAGCGCCTATCCCCAAAAGCAAATCGGTAAAAGATTTGCAAGCCGTACGCGATTCGTTAACTGTGCTTAAAGAGGGCGGAATAGTGGGTCTGTTCCCCGAGGGGAACCGCACTTATTCCGGCGGACAATGGGAGATAACCGACGCCGCGGCAAAACTTGCTAAATTATGCAAAGCGCCGCTTATTCTTTACAATATACAAGGCGGGTACGGTTCCGACCCGCGTTGGGGAAAAAAGACGCGCAAAGGCAAAATGCTCGGTTACGTCAAGCGCGTATTGTCTGCAGAAGAGTTAAAAAGTTTAAGCGTACCGGAGCTGTTTGAAATCATCAAAACGGAACTCAATGTAGACGACACATTATCGGGCGTAAAATTTAAAAGCCGCCGCCGCGCGGAAAATATAGAAAGAGTTTTGTATATGTGTCCTAAATGCGGGGCGGTATCGGCAATCCAATCGCACAAGTCGCGTTTCAAGTGCAGAAACTGCGGCGCGGAGTGGACTTATAACGAAGATTTGTCTATTTCTCCGTCGGAAAATTTTTCCCGCGTTTACGAGTGGCACGAGTGGGAAAAAAGTGAACTGAAAAAGCGAGCGGAGCGGAACGAAATTCGTTTCGAAGACAGAGATATAAAGTTTTTTAAAAGCGTACGCTTAAAACGCAAAGAACTGCTGGATGGACGGAGTATCGCCGCAGATGCAAGCGGTATAACCGTAATAGGTAAAAAAAGCGCGTTTTATCCGTTTTCTCAAATGACGGCGTTAACCGTAGTGGGCAAACGCAAATTCAATTTTTACGTTGACGGCGAAATATTACAAATAAAAGGCGGCAAACGGTTTTGCGCGCTTAAGTACTTACATTTATTCGAGGTATCTAACGATGTATAACACTTGGGACTACGATTTTTGGTCTGCAATAGTGCAAATAGGCATTTTGCTTGTAGCTATTATGGTGGGTAACGTTTTGCGTAAAACGATTCCTTTCGTACGCAAATCGCTGCTTCCCAGCGCCGTTATAGGCGGACTTATAATTTTCGCTTTTAAGTTTATTCCCGCCGTTAACAAATTTATTGATACCAAGTTTATGGAAGGTTTGGCTTATCACTGTTTGGCGCTCGGGTTTATTTCTATAGCGCTCAAAACGGATTCCAACCGTTCGGACGGTACGGGAATAGTGATAAAAACCGGCGCTATAGTAGTAAGCACTTATTTGGTACAGGGCGTTGTGGGACTGGTCGTAACTATTTTGCTTTCACTTGTTATGAGTAACGTTTTACCGGCTTCCGGCATACTGCTCGCTCTCGGTTTCGGTCAAGGACCGGGACAGGCGCTTAATTTCGGTTCGGTATACGAAGGTTACGGTTTTGCGGGCGGTAAAAGCTTCGGATTAACTATCGCTACGGTAGGATTTTTGGTCGCGTGTATAGGCGGGGTTATATATCTCAATATTTTAAAACGCAAAAAACGCCTGTTGGACGCGGAAAGCGGCGAGTTTACCGAAACGGTAGAGGAAGCGATAGCGCCTAACGATATTCCGCTTACGGAATCTATTGATAAGTTCACGGTGCAAGTAGCTTTCGTTTTGGGAACGTATCTTTTGACTTTTCTGGTTATGTTCGGTCTTACGGCCGTTATAGATACAGGTATCTTAGGCAAATTCGGAGAAAATACTTTAAAACCGCTTATTTGGGGCTTTAACTTTTTGTTTGGCACGCTGTTTGCACTGTTGGTAAAACAAATGATGTTTTTGCTTCGCCGTAAAAACGTAGTCAAAAAGGATTATATAAATAACTTTCTGCTCAACCGTGTTTCCGGTTTTGTGTTCGACATAATGATTTTGGCGGGCATAAGCGCGATAGAAATCAGCGCTGTAAAGGAACTGCTGCTGCCTTTATTTATAGTTTGCGCTTTGGGTACAGCCGCGACGTTTGCGTACCTCAATTTCGTTTGCAAGCGCATTTATCCGACGTACCGTTATCAAGCGATGGTGTCGCTGTTCGGTATGCTTACCGGTACGGCGTCCACGGGTATTATTCTGTTAAGAGAAATCGACCCCAAATTTTCTACGCCCGCGGCGAACAACCTGATTATGCAAAGCGTGCCTGCAATGTGTTTCGGCTTTCCTATGCTTTTGCTTGCCGGTTACGCGCCTACAAGTATGACGGCTAGTATAATTACCGCTGCGGCGTGTGTGGGACTGTTTTTTGTAATGACGTTTGTCGTGTTTTTTAAACCTAAACGGCGCAAATCCAAAACGCAATCTGCGGATTCTTCCGGCGACGGCGGCGACGGCGGAAGCGCCGAATCGTAGCTTATACAAAAAATCTTTTTAAAATATAAGAACGCATAATTTATGCGTTCTTTTAAATTTTCGCTTAAAGACGTAACTTTTAAAAAACAATTTCTACGTCCTCGCGGTTTTATTAGAAAAAAATCTGCGGATTAAGTTGTCTTAAGTTTATTCTCCTTCGAAGCATGCGCTAATAATTTGATTGTATACCTAAGTATAAATATAGGTTTTTAGGCAATAATTACCGTATGCACGATATAGTAAAAGTTTTGTTATTCGCATCGTTATCTTACGTTACGTTATTTATAATTTCCAAATTTCTAGGCAAAAAGCAAATCGCGGAATTGGACTTTATAGACTACGTAACTGGCATTTCCATAGGCTCGATAGCCGCCGAAATGGCGACGGAAACCGATACGCCGTTTTATTACTATTTGATAGCTATGGCGGTGTTTTTCCTGTTCGACTTGATAGTAACGCTTTTGGGGCGCAAAGCCAACTTTTTTAAAAGATTTTTGCGCGGTAAACCCCTTATACTCATAAGCGAAGGCGAGGTAGATTTCGAGCAGCTTAAAAAGAGCAAAATCGATTTTTACGATTTGGTCGGACTTGCGCGCGAAAAAGGTTACTTCGATTTGAGCGAAATAGAGTACGCGGTTTTCGAAACCAACGGCGAACTTAGTATTTTGGCAAAGGATAACAGCCGTCAGCTCAAAAAGGAAGACTTTCCCACAATACCCGACGCCAAGCCGGAGTTAACGTCCTACGTCGTGGTGGACGGGCAGATAAGCGGCTTTGGGCTGAACGAAATAAACAAAGACAAAAAGTGGCTCAAGCGCGAACTGCAAAATCAGGATGCGGAGCTGTCGAAAATACTTTACGCCGTTTACAACGATAACACAAAAAAACTGGATATAACTTACAAAAAAAAGTTGAATTGAAAAAAATTACAAAATCTTTTGCATAACGCCTGTCGTTTTGCGGAAGATTTTTTCTTTTGTCAAATTTAACATACTTTTCGCGGCGTTCGAATAATTTAATACAAAAATATACTTTTTTCGACTTTTTTGTAAAAAATCTTACAGACGCTCGCGTGATATAATCGAAGTACGTTTAAGCGTATCGGCGGCGCGGTTAGCACGCGGCTAAGGAGTGTTTAGTGAAACAGACTATCGTTGCAATTTCCGTTACGCTTATATGCGTTATGCTTGTATGCTGTATCGGCGGCGTATCGCAGGTTTACGCCGACAAAAGGCTTACGCCGATATATTGCGTAGACCGTACGGATAACTACGTGGCAATAAGCTTCGACGCCGCTTGGGGCGCGGATAAAACACGTCAGATTATGGACGTATGCGACAAGTACGGTGTAAAAGCAACGTTCTTTCTGGTAGGGTTTTGGATAGATAAATATCCCGAAATGGTTGCGGAAATAAACAGCCGCGGCTTCGAAATAGGTACGCACAGTTCAACTCATCCTCAAATGAGCAAACTGACGTCCGAACAGTGCGCAAAAGAACTTTCCGAAAGCAGTAAAAAAATCTTCGATATAACGGGCAAATCCGTAACGCTGTTTCGTCCTCCTTTCGGCGACTACAACAATCAACTTATAAATACGGCTACGTCGCTCGGACTGTACACGATACAATGGAGCGTGGACAGTCTGGATTGGAAAGGATTGTCCGCCCGTCAAATTGCCGAACGCGTACAAAGCGCCAAGTCGGGAGATATTATACTTTGCCACAACAACAGCGACCATATCGTCGAAGCGCTGCCGTTGATATTCGAAGCGCTAAAACTCAAAAATCTTAAATTCTGTCCGATAGGGAAATTGATTTACACCGAAAACTATTATATCGATAACTCCGGCAAACAGATAAAACAGCAAACGAATACCACGCTTTAACAACGTTTAGATACTATATTTTTTCTTGAAAAACACAGGAGGAGAATAAATATGAATACAAATATGACTAACAACGCCGTAACGCTTTCGGGCAAAGTCGTGGGGGAACCGGCGTTTTCGCACGAAGTGTTCGGCGAGAAATTTTACGAAGTTACTTTATCCGTCAAACGCTTATCCGGTATGGACGATTTACTGCCTATTTCCGTATCGGAGCATCTGGTAGACGATAAGTTTTACGACGGAGCAAACGTAAGTATCAAAGGTCAATTCCGCAGTTACAACAAAACCGTGGGCGAACGTAGCAAGCTTATGCTTACGGTTTTTGTGCGCGACGTATTCGATTACGACGACACGATAAACCCCAATACCGTAGAACTGAGCGGCTATATTTGCAAACCGCCCGTATACCGCACAACGCCTTTCAACCGCGAAATATGCGATTTGCTTATAGCCGTTAACCGTCAATACAACAAAAGCGACTATATTCCCTGCATCGTTTGGGGCAGAAACGCGCGTTTTGCCAGCGGTTTGCCCGTAGGAGAACATATAAATTTGTCGGGACGCGTTCAGTCGCGCAATTATCAAAAGAAATTACCCGATGAAACGGTAGTTACGCGCACTGCGTACGAAGTATCGGTAAGTAAAATCACGGTAGTGTCGGAAGAACCGTCCGAGGAAATACTGGCTGTGAAGCAACTGTAAACTAACGGCAAACAGCTTACGGTATTGTTATCGGCTACTGTTATACTGAGTAAAATTTAACTGATAGAAAACCGTACAGCTTTTAAGCGTAAATAATTGCCATCCGTAAAGAAATATCAAAATTAAGAATAAACAAACCGCAGCGCGTTCGTTTAGCGCTGCGGTTTTGCGTTTAAGTCTTTTTCAGTTGTGTTTATAATCGGCAACGCAAAGAATTTCGTTCGCGTCAAGGTCCAGTACCGCGCAAAGGTTAGCGAAAGTGTCTAACGCCGGCATTGCTCTGCCAGATAAGTATTGTGCGACTGTCTGCTGTTTAACTCCAATTTTTTTTGCTATTTCCACTTGAGTTTTTGGACTGTTTTTGATAGCGTTTTGTAATTCAATTTTTATTTTTTCTAAATTTATCATATTTTTGCCTCTTTAATTTCTATTATACAAGAATTGCTTGTAAAATACTTGACATACAAGCATTGCCTGTTATAAAATATTTATACAGGCAATGTCTGTGCATTTCGGGAAGAGTTGAATATGAAAAATAAAACTAAAATAAATAATACGCATACCGAAACTTTAGGTATTACAGAAGAAATTATTTCAACCAAACAAGACATTCGGCTTTATTACGCTCTGTTTTTGATGGAAGCTTTTTCAAATACTATAGTGATGGACGATGAGGAATTATCTTCGCTTTTTAAACGTCTTTATAATTGCTTGACGAAAAGGATGCAATTATATCGTCAAACGATATAAAAGACGTGTACGTGGTGTTAGAACAGTTGGGCGACGATTGAAACCAGCTCCGTAATACTGACAAGCTTTAATTGATATGCAATATTTTTAAAGAAACAACGATATCGTTTATTTTTATCAAGTATTCGTTTGTTAAAGTAAAATGTATAAACAATTTGTTTTCCGCGGGTATTGACATAGTACCGTATAATAGAAACAGGGAAGTTTTCGGGCGCGTTACGTTTTGTAGCGCGTTCTGCGTTTTACGGAGATTCGAAAACGGGGACATAATCGAATCTGCCGTTTTACAGGCGCTTTCCTAAAAAACAAAAGGAGAATATAAAAATTGTGAACGTATTTGACAGTATCAGAGAAAAAGTATTGAGCCTGTTCGACGGCGGCGGGTGGATAAAATGGATACACGAGGGAACACCGAGGGCATACGACAACGACGGTAAGATAGCTAATATACGGTTATCTTTAAGTACTAATCATTGCGCAAAATGTTTGAATATGAACGGCTGCTGTTTTCCCAAAAACAATATGCCCGTTTATCCGCTGCATTTTAACTGCCATT
This sequence comes from uncultured Christensenellaceae bacterium, assembly GCA_910586905.1. Taxonomy (GTDB): domain Bacteria; phylum Bacillota; class Clostridia; order Christensenellales; family CAG-314; genus Fimimonas. The sequence goes on along the minus strand of CAJUIV010000021.1, from coordinate 14,030 downwards.
GCTGGCTGATGCCCGTAAACGATATTCGATTTAAAGCGGATTGCGATATGCGTAAATTTAAAGAATACGCTTTTAAATTTCGTCCTGCAGATGACAAAAGCGGCTTGTTTTTGACTTGGGGATATGATATAATCGATGCAGATTGGTTGTTACAGGAATATTGCCGTCAAGCAAAAGAAAAATATTCCAAAGGAGAATTTACCCGTTTTAAGTTGGATGATTACGGTCAGCATATAAATATACGAATTACTTTACCCAGAAAGGACGGGAAAGGATACGTTACTCTCATATCGGGATGGCTTGTTTATCCCGACGGAGAAATAAAATTAACAACGCCATACGGAGATAAGTAGAATGAAAGAATACGATAGTGTAAAGCTAATAGTAGAAAAAGAGAAGTATGCCAAGGAAGGCGCGCATAAAGGAATGATTGGCTGGATATGCGACGGTAGAGTAATAAACGGACAACGTTTAGTTTGTTTCGACGGCGGAGAAGTATCGCCGTTTCCGATTCTGCCAGTTAAAGAATACGATTTGGAAGTAGTCTGGGAATTACCTCTTATGCAGGTTGGAGTAAACGTAATACTGTTTACCGACACTTATGTAAATAACGGATTGCCGAAAGGATTGAAAGGTACTGTAATTGACCGCGGTGCAAAAGAGGGCGAGTGGTTAGTTCGTTTTCCCGTTCAAACAGGAATTGACTGTGAAAAGGTTTGTTCAGTGGATGAGGATTATATTGCCGATTTGGCATATGTTCGCGTTGCCAATGATGATGTTTGATTTATTTGATGACTTAAAACCTGACGGCGCAATATATCAGCGGCGAATTTGGAGAAAGAACAACAAATGAAAGAATACGATAGAGTAAAATTAACCGTAGAAAAAGAAAAATATACCATAGACGGAGCTCATAAAGGAATGGTGGGATGGATATGCGACCCGCGTAATATTAACGGACAATGGCTTGTTTGTTTCGACGAATGCGACTTGCCGCAATTTCCTACTATACCGGTAAAGGAAAAAGATTTGGAAGTCGTTTGGGAACTTCCGCTTATGCAAGTTGGAGTAAACGTAATACTGTTTACCGACACTTATGTAAATATCGGATTGCCGAAAGGATTGAAAGGTACTGTAATTGACCGCGGTGCAAAAGAGGGCGAGTGGTTAGTTCGTTTTCCCGTTCAAACAGGAATTGACTGTGAAAAGGTTTGTTCAGTGGATGAGGATTATATTGCCGATTTGGCATATGTTCGCGTTGCCAATGATGATGTTTGATTTATTTGATGACTTAAAACCTGACGGCGCAATATATCAGCGGCGAATTTGGAGAAAGAACAACAAATGAAAGAATACGATAGAGTATCCTTGCAAAAAAGAGGCTCGTTTGAGCCTCTTTTTACTTTATTGCCGATCAGTCTTTATTGGCTTTGATACGTTTTTTACGTTTAAAAAATACAATCAAGAGCAACGAGGAAAGAGCTATGGCGACCGCAAGCAGGGATAACCCGACAATAGCGTTGGAGGTTATAGCGTGCAAGCCTATAAGTCTATTCGATTCTACCCATCCGAAAGAGCAAGTTCCGTCCGTTTTACGTACTTGTATGTACGATTTGCCGTCCTGTTCCAGAACTACCGTTACTCTGTCGCCGGAGTATAATTTTATCAAGTTTCCGTCCTTGTCGTGTACGAGTTCGCTTTCTTCGAGTTCGGGCGAAAGGTACATTTTAACCGCTTCGAAAAGAGTCGAGTTTATTTTTTTGTCGCCAACAACGTTTTGCAGCGGTTCGGTTTGCACGGAGTGGAAACTTCCTACAGACGTGTTTTCTACAAAGCCTTGTTTGTTATCGTCAAACTGTACCAAATACCAAATTTTGTTACCGTCGTCGGTTTTTTCGGTAAATTTTTGAAGTAATTTTACTTCTTTCATATTCGAAGCGCTTTGGTTCAGCGTTTCGAAGGCCGCGTCGCCGCGCGGCAATTTATAAACGTATACTGCGTTTAACGAATTGAATTTGATTTTGGCGTTGTAGCCTATGCCGCCTGTGTTGACGCTCGTATCTACGATTTCGAGCTTCGGGTCGTTTTCGGGCGAGTTGGAATAGTCGCTCTTTTTTACCCAGCCGAATTTATCTCCTACCATAACGTAATAATAACGGTAATCAGTGTCGCCTTCGAATCCCAAAATAAGGTATTCGCGCGTTTCGGGATTGATTTCGTCAATACTGGTTTGTTCGTCAATCGTTTTATAAACTATATTGGTGGGGTAGCCTACCGATTTTGCCAAAGTAAATTTGGTGTAATCGGTTGGTATGGGCAGTTCGACAACGTCGCTGCCTATCGTTGCGGAAAGTTCGAAATTAGATTCGGCTTTTTGATAAACTTCTATTTTATTTTTATTGTTTAGTACGTACAGTTTGTTTGCGCTCGATTGAACGTCTAGGATAGCGTAGTCTTCGGGCATATCTTTAAGAGTTACAAGGCTGTACGTTTCCGCGCCGGCGTCAACGTACCTTATGCTGTTTTTGCTGAACATAGCCAAACTGTTTTCCCAAACGAACAGACCGTTTGCCGTAAAACCGGACATTTTAAAATTCGCGTTGAATCCGTCGTTGGGATAAAAACCGCCGTATCCGTCGTAGCATTTGCAGTCTATCGCTTCGTTTTCGCCGTAAAGGTAGTAAACGTAGTTGCCCAAAGTCAAACAGTCCTTGGGCGACGTAAGCGGTGTGGTACCTAAAATGTTTCTGAACTGTCCGTCTACGTTTTTTAAAAGCTGGGTAGTCAAGGCGTATTGAGTATACTTGTTTTCGCTCAATTTACCGTACGTAAAAGCGATAACCTTTTCTTCGAATTTATATTGAGTTTCGTATTGAGGTCTTTCTTCGCCGACGAGTTTAAGTTCTACTACGTCGTTTTCGCCGACGGCATAAATACGGTCCGTTCCGTTGTTCGAAAGGTTATATCTTTCACCGTCCAATTCTACGGCGCCTTTGTATAACGGAGCGCTGCCGCCTATTTCGAAACAGAGTAAAGCGGTTTTGTGGTCTTCAACTATATCCGCAACGTAAAGACGGTCATCCAATATCGTCATAGCGGTTGGATTTATAAAATGTACGACTTCGCTTGCAGCCGCTTTTTCCGTCTGAGTTTGGGCAAACGTGCACGTCGGAGCCGTCGCTGCGGCAAGCAAAACCAAACATAACAAAATGCCGAATAATTTTTTCATATCTTCCTCTTGAGGTGTTTTTGAAATCTTTTTCTTACGTTTAGTAAATATCCGAATTTACTTTTGATATTTTCGGTAGTTTATAGTATATCAAAAATAATATTATTTTTCAACAATTTACGGCATATTACGGCAAAAACGCGGCTTTTTCGACATTTTACTTAATTTGATGCGATTTTAGGATTTTTTGCGGCGGGTTTGTTTCTTTAGCCGTTTTTCTGATTGGTTTACGCTCCGGAATAAACGCCTCAAATATAACATTATATAAACATCGGCGTTTTTTAGCGTTCTTTTAACGAGTTATTTTACTGATTTTTTTAATTTTTATTTAAATATCCGCGATAAAAAAATTTAAACTGACTGACTGTTGTCATATTTGCGATGGTATAATTTATGCGTAATTTAGAACAGATGTTCGATATGTCGCACAAACAGGAGGTGAAATGTGAATTACGAATTGATAATGCTAAAAAGCTTAAAACAAATAAAGCGAGCTGCGGACGGTTTAAAGAAACGTATACGTATCAAAGCCGAAAGTTCTTATTGTACGCTTAACGTAAAGGGAGGAACGATAGGGCAGATTGAGGAAATAGCTGTTTTGATAGAAAAACGCAATGAGTACGAGGAGATTTGTCAAGTCGTAGTCGGCGCGTTAAAGTCGCTTCCGCGTTCCTATTGCGTTTTGCTGCGCAAGGTTTATTTCAATAACGTTCCTTGCTGTAAAATAGCCGAAAAGTATAATACTTCCAGGTCTACGGTTTACCGTCGGGTTTTTCAAGCGCGGGAAGCATTTAAAGACGCGCTTTTAAACGGCGGCTACGACGAACGGTGGTTTATGGAAAACTACGGCAAACTCGGTTTCGTGCGTCAAAATTATATCCTAACCGTACCTAAAAGCCAAGCGGATAGAGAATTCGGTTCGGTTTAGATATCTTGGTCGAAAACGTTTTGTTTTTTGACGTTTCCGGGCAGAAACAGCGCCAGCGTCAATCCCGCCGCCAGCAGAGTTACGAAAACGATAAGCAGTATTTCCGCCGTGGGCGAAAATTTGTTTTCTTTTTCGTCCTGCGTCGGGTCGTTAGACGGGTCGGTCGGTTTTATAACGGGTTTGGTTTCGAGAGGCGTGGGGTGCAAATCGATTTTAGGGGCAGAAACTCCGGACGTTTCGATATAACCGAATTTACCGAAGCAGTAAACGTAGTACCAAATCTTTCCGTAAGAGTTTATTTTACCGTAATAACTCAGTTTTTGCATGTTTGTCGCCGCAAGCACCGTTTCGGACGAGCTTAACGGCAGCAGTTTAAGCGATGCCGAGTCGCTGATTACAGTCAGCTTTTCGCAGGGATAGTACGGGGCGAGCGGCACGGCTTCTTGAAGTTCTACTTCTATTTTGCGGACATAGCCTACGATTTGCGGAAAATCGTCTTCATTCTGCATTATGGAAACACGTAAAACGTTTCCTAGGTCTTCGGCTACCGAAACGTAGTACGACTTTTCCAAAAGACAAATCGATTTGCCGCAGTCTTCCGTAGCGTAAAGATTCACGCTGTCTTTTGTGATACGCGCCCAAGACGGCGTTTCTTCGGCAAAAGCCGCGCTTTGGTTAAATGGTATATAGACAATACAAATGAGTGCTGCCGTAAGCAAAATTACAAGTAAAAAAGACGTTACGCGTAATATCGATTTTGTCATAGTCGCCTCGCTGAAATATTGTAACAGCAATTATATACCGTCGTTAAAATCGTATTTTGCCGAGTTATGTCTAGTTGGCACAACTATTGACAATCGAATCGGTACCGCGTTTCCGCAGACTTTTATTTTTTAGTACGCTTGGTGTGCGTATCGGAAATAACTTATGTAAAAAAGCGAAATCAAACCGAAAAATAGGAATTAAAAATATGAAGGAAATCTTACAGAAAATAAAACGTATCGAGCGCGAGGAACAGCGGCGCGAACGCAGTCCTCTTTACAGATATAACAAGGGGAAAGTACATAAAAAGCAAATGGCGTTTCACAAATGTCTGAAACGCAACCGATGGGTTTTCGGAGGCAACCGAAGCGGCAAAACGGAATGCGGCGCGGTAGAAACGGTTTGGCTGTCGCGCGGTATTCACCCTTTCAGAGCCAACAAGCCCGATACGAGCTGTTGGGTCGTTTCGCTTTCGCAGCAGGTTCAGCGCGACGTAGCTCAGCAAAAAATACTTTACTATCTCGATAAAAATTGGATAGAGGAAGTAGTGATGATTTCGGGAGCTAAATCCAGCCCCGAATACGGTATTATCGACTATATCGAAGTAAAAAACGTTTTCGGAGGTTTATCGAGAATAGCGTTTAAAAGCTGCGAAGCGGGCAGAGAGAAATTTCAGGGAGCCAGTTTGGATTTCGTTTGGTTTGACGAAGAACCGCCGAAAGATATTTACGAAGAGTGTAAAATGCGTATTTTAGACCGACGCGGACATTTGTTCGCTACGATGACTCCGCTCAAAGGGCTAACTTGGGTGCACGACGAGATATATCTCAACGTACATAATTCCGCCGAAGTGTGGTGCGAATTTATGGAATGGGCGGATAACCCGTATCTTCCCGAGGACGAAGTACTGGCAATGACGGAAAGTATGTCTGATGATATGCTCGAAAGCCGCCGTTACGGAAAATTCACCTCCAACGGCGGGCTGGTTTATTCGGAGTTCGGCGAGGCAAACGTTATAGAACCCTTTGACGTTCCGTTCGATTGGCAGGACACTTTGTCTATCGACCCGGGGCTTAACAACCCTCTTTCCTGCCACTGGTACGCGCAGGACTTCGACGGCAACGTATACGTTGTAGCCGAACATTACGAAGCCAAACGCGACGTAGTTTATCACGCCGCCAAAATAAAGGAAATATCGCGAAGGCTCAACTGGAAGACGGATAAAAAAGGAAATATCGAAGCTCTTATGGACAGCGCGGCGCTGCAACGCACGCTTAACGGAGTAAAAAGCGTTGCGGAGCTGTTTTGCGAACAAGGCATTTCTGTCAACGCTTCGGTAGACAAAAGTATGTACGCTGGTATCAACAGAGTCAAAGCGCTGTTAAAATCCGCAGACGGCAAAACCAAACTTTACGTTTTTAACAGCTGCGTAAATATGATAAGGGAATTTAAAGGCTACTTTTGGGGCGGGGGAGATTCGCCGGTAAAGCGCGACGACCATGCTATGGACGAACTACGTTATTACGTTAGCAATTTACAGGCGAACAAAGCCAAACCTCTTAAAACATGGGTGCAGCAGGATAAGGAAAAACTGTATCGCAGTCTTAAGCGGGGCGTGTTATGAACGCGGATTACAAAAAACTGCTGATATCGGTTTTGTTAAAAAAAGCCAAGGGCTATTCCTACAAGGAAAAAACCGACGAATACGCGATAGTCGGCGGCGAAAAACAGCTTACTAAAAGTAAAGTGGTAATCAAGCGCGTTCAGCCCGACGTCAACGCCGTAAAAGCGCTGTTACAGTTGGATACCGACGAAACCAACGTAACGGAAATGACGGACGAAGAGCTTTTTGCGGAAAAAATACGGTTGATAAAACTGCTTGACGACTGTGATTTATCAGCAGAAAATTCCGACGCGGACGGCGGCGCGGAGTAAATTATTCGCCGTTGATATACGAACGATTTTAAAAGGAGAAAAAAATGATAATTACAACCGACGTAAAAACCAAGTGCGACGTGAGGGATTGCAAAAACCCCGCCGAGTGTTATTTCGAAATCAAAGGACGCGTAGGCAGTAAACTGTTTCTATGCAAACAGTGCTTGGAAAAATTAACTGGCGACGTTTTGAAACGAAAAGTGCCTAAAAGTCCTCAAAACGCCATAAAACGCAAGATGGAGCAAAAGCGGGAGGAGCAATATTATGGCGAAAACTAAAATTCAAACTAAAAACAATCCGAGCGCGCGGTTTGCCGAGGACGTTGTGCAAAGCGTTAAAGCCGATTTCGCTCAAAGGCAAAAATTCCGCCGTCCTTACGAACTTTCGTGGCAGCTGAATATGAATTTTTTGATGGGCAATCAATATTGCGCCGTAACTCCGCGCGGTTCAATCGAGCAGGAGGAAAAATACTATTTTTGGCAGGAAAAGCAGGTTTACAACCATATAGCTCCTATAGTTGAAACGCGTCTTGCCAGACTTAACAGAGTTCGTCCCAAGCCCATAGTGCGACCTTTTTCCAACAGCGACGCCGACGTAAATTCCGCAAAACTTACAAGCAAAATACTGGATAGTTTGCGCGACAAAACCCGTTTGGACGAAATCGTAGGCAGGGCTACCGCTTGGAGCGAGACGTGCGGAACCTCGTTTTACAAAGTCAGTTGGGACGGTTCGTCCGACGACGTGAAAATCAGCGTTTGTTCACCCTTTGAAATATATCCCGATTCCAACGTTACCGCCTCTCTGGACGAATGCGCGTCGGTAATTCACGCCAAGGTTTACCCAAAGGAATACGTAAAAGACGTATGGGGCGTCGAAGTCAAGGGCGAAACGATAAAAGTATTTTCCCTCGACGGCGTTACCGGCAGCGGAGGACTGGGGTATAACTCCGTTGTGCCTTCTATATCGCAGGAGGCGAAAACCGAGCAAACTCTCGTTATCGAACGTTACACAAAACCTTGCGGAGAATATCCGCTAGGCAGGCTGGAAATCGTCGCGGGCGAAAGTCTTTTATATGCGGGAGATTTGCCGTACGCGCTTAACGAGGACGGAAAACGAGGGTATCCTTTCGTCCGTCAAACTTCTTCCGAACAAGCGGGCTGCTTTTGGGGCGCCAGCGTTATCGAAAGGGTTATTCCCGTTCAGCGGGCGTACAACGCCGTTAAAAACCGTAAACACGAATTTTTAAACAGACTTGCGATGGGCGTTTTGACGGTGGAAAACGGGTCCGTAGACACCGACAATCTGGAAGAAGAGGGACTTTCTCCGGGTAAGATTTTAGTGTACCGTCAAGGCGCGGAAAAACCTTCGCTTATGGACAGCGGCGACGTACCGGCGGATTTCGCTTACGAGGAAGACAGGCTGCTTTCAGAGTTCGTAACCGTATCGGGCGTTTCGGAATTCGCGCGAAACAGTACTACGCCTACGACGGTAACAAGCGGAGTGGCTTTGCAGCTCATCGCCGAACAGGACGATATTCGTCTTGCAGGAAGCATAGACAGCGTTAAAACCAGTATAAGGCAAATCGCAAAATACGCTTTGAGGCTTTATAAGCAATTCGCATCCAAAAGCAGATTGGCGCGTTTTTACGACGGACAAGGCGTCGCCGAGGTGTTTTATTTTTCATCCAACGACGTGGGGTCGGACGACGTAGTGTTCGAAACGGAAAACGAACTTACGGATTCTCCCGCTACACGCCGAACGATGCTGTTCGATTTGTTAAACGCAGGCGTGCTTACGGACGGACAGGGAAAGCTTCCGCAAAGCGCGAAAGCCAAAATTTTAAGTTTGATGGGCTTCGGCAACTGGGATAACGCGCAGGATTTAACGCAGCTGCATATATCCCGCGCCGAAAAAGAAAATTTAAAAATAGAGGACGCCGAAGTTTTGGAAGTAGACGACCACGCTCTGCACATAGAAGAACATACACGCTTTATCGTTTCTAATTTAACGGAAAAAACAGACAAACAAAAACGCGATAAAATTATAAGTCATATTCGCGAACACAAAAAAATGATGGAGGAAAACGAATGGAATACGGAAAATTCAGCTCTGCCGAAGAACTGATGAAGGGTTATACGGAGCTTGAAAAAAGCTTCACTCAAAAGTGTCAGCAGCTTTCGGCTCTGCAAAAACAACTAAACGAAACGGGCGGTACAAGCGAGATTTCGCCACCGCGGGAAGCTTACGCGCGGCAAACGGTTGCAAACGTTAACGTCGATACGGTCCCCTCCGAAGGCGCCGACAGTCCTTCGGCAGACGGCGTAACCGCGCGGAACGATGACGTTTTAAATCGAATTCGGCAATACCTTGACGAGCGCGGAATCGCGCCGGACTCGCTGTCGGATAAGGAAAAAAACGTCGTGCCTCCCAAAGTTATGACGGAGGGAGGAAACGTGTCTATGGCGCTGCCGTCGCGCCCCAGAACGATAAAAGAAGCGTCGGAGATGGCAAAAGAACTATTTAAATAAAGGAGAAAAAATATGGTAACTATATCCAGCGCGGACAACGCGCTTAAAACGCTGTATCTCGGCGTCGTAGCGGAACAGCTTAACACTGCCGTAAACCCGCTTCTTGCAAAAATCAATCAAACCACGTCGGACGTATGGGGAAAGGAAATCCGTAAACTTGCGCCTTTCGGAATTAACGGCGGCATAGGCGCAGGCACGGAAGAAGGCGATTTGCCCCTTCCCGCTTCCAATAACTACGCTCAATTCGTTTTGACGTTAAAAAATTTGTACGGGACAATCGAAATAACCGACAAGGCAATGCGCGCGAGCGAGAATAACAGCGGCGCGTTCGTAAATTTGCTGGAAGCGGAAATGGAAGGACTTTTAAAAGCTTCCAAATTCAATTTCGGACGTATGCTTTTCGGCGACGGTACGGGCAGACTTGCAGTCGCCTCGTCAAATACGGGCAACGTAATTTCGGTCGACGCCGTCAACAATCTTATGGAAGGTATGGTGGTGGACGTTTTAAGCGCAGCCACTAAAACTCCCGTCTTATCCGCGCGCCGAATAACCGAAGTGGACAGAGCGAACAAAAAAGTAACTCTCGGCGGAGCGTCGATTGCGGCAAACACCGTCGGCGAAGGCGACGTGTTGACCGTTCAGGGAAGTTACGGTAAAGAGCTTACCGGCTTGGGCGCAATATTCGGAGAAAGCGAAACGCTGTACGGACTCAACCGTTCGGCAAACAAATGGCTTGCGCCTTACAAAAAAACGGCGGCGAATTTAACAGACGTAACTATTCAGTCGGCAATAGACGCAGTGGAAGAAGTAGCAGGTTCGGCTGCGGATTTCATAGTATGTTCCAGCGGGGTAAAACGCGCTTATCAGGATTATTTAATAACTAACCGCAGCAATATAGACGTAATGAACCTTCAAGGCGGATATAAAGCTATTTCGTACAACGGTATTCCCGTAGTGGCGGACAGATTCGCTCCCAAAGGAACGATGTATATACTCAATACTTCCGATTTTCATTTGCATCAGCTGTGCGACTGGCGGTGGCTCGAAGGCGACGACGGCAAAGTGATAAAGCAGGTTGCGAACAAACCTTTGTATACCGCTACGCTTGTTAAATATGCAGATATGATTTGCGACCGTCCCTATGGATTGACAAAAAGTCTAATGAAAAAAGGGCAAAAAAAGGGGGTTTTTACCCATAAAAAGGGCATTTTTCGAGCCTAAAAATCGAAGAATAGACATTTTGACCTTACAAGGTTCAAACGGCAGACAAACTTTCTTGACAATTCCAAAAAAAGTTGCATTTTCGGTATTGTACGGTTTGTCTAATTTTTGACGAAATAAGCAACAAAAAAGTCCCTTATAAAAGGGCAACCACTAACTACGAAAACAACGAAGTAAACGGCAAAATAGCCGTTCTCGATTACGATAAAATCATCTACTCGGTGAAAGGTTCGAACGAACAAAAGGGTTCGTGCGGGGCAAATATAGAACTGATTACCGAGTAGGTGCTTTTTTTATTCCAAATATAAAAGTCATACTTTTGCGACTTTTACTCTTTACATACGCGCCGATTTATGCTATAATTATGGCATCCTAAAATGGAGGCTTATAGGATGAGTGCCGAGAGCGTATCGAAAATTAAATACCTTAAAATATGGGACATTCTCTGCCAAGAAACTGACGAAGAACATTCCATAAGCACTCCCGACCTTTTGTCACGGTTAGAAGAGAGTGGCATCAAATGCGACCGCCGAACACTATACCGTAACATCGAAGAATTGAACGAGTGCGGATACGAAGTTCTTATCAAGGTGGGGAAGCCGAATGCTTACTATGTGGTAGACCGCAGCTTTGACATACCTGAAATTCACATCCTAATGGACGCTGTTCAAGCGGCGAGTTTTATCACGGAGAAAAAGACCAAACAGCTCGTGGACAAAATAGCAAGGCTGTCAGGCAACAAAATGGCGGAGGTTCTCAAGCAGAATATCGTGGACTTTGAAACGGTCAAAAGTTCGAACGAGAATATCTACTATTCGGTCAACGAAATCGCCACGGCAATCAATGAGGGACTGAAAATTACATTCCAATACTTCGACTACAATGCCCAAGGCAAAAAGGTTTATAGGATGCGGAAAAGCGTTCCAACGGAGCGAAAGACCTACAAGGTGAATCCGCTCTCGACCGTGTTCAGCAGCGACAAATACTACCTTATTTGCTACGATGATTACTATGGCAGTCTGCAACATTATAGGGTGGATAGGATGGACGCAGTAACGACTGTGGAAGAGCCGATAACGCAGACCGAGCAGTCAAAGCACTTTGACATTAAGGCACATAAACAGCAAGTCTTTTGGATGTTTACAGGAAAGAGCGAACAGGTTTCGTTCACCGCAGATAAATGCCTTATTGACGTGATGCACGATACCTTTGGCGGAAAGGTTAAGATAACCGAAAGCCAAAACGATACGATAAAATTCACAGCTGACGTGCAAGTCAGTCCGACCTTTATTGCGTGGTGCTGTGCTTTCGGGAACAAGTTGAGGGTAACAGCGCCCCACAGCGTGGTGGAGCAAGTGCAAGCCTATATCAACGAATTAAACGAAGGATATGGAGGGGGGCAATAACACTTGATATGAAAATAATAAGTGCCTACGAGAAGAAAGCGAGTATTCATTTTTCGCCAATAGTTAAAAGCAAACTAAAATCCGACATTCGTATGTTTGTAGCGATAAAAAAACGCAAGGATAAGCGACAAACAAGCAACATCGAAAATTTGTTAAATCCACGTTTTAATATAGCATCCAAACTAGTTATTAATTGTGATAGCCAAGAAGAGTATGCGAGGTGTGCCGAGTCGGTTATTATTTATGATTTGTCATACGAAGATGAGATAGAGGGGATAATCAAAAGCCTCGGCTTATTCTACACCGATATAAGTTATTTGAGTTTAAAAAAGGATTTAATTCAGCATTTGTACAATAATGGCGAAATAGACGAGGAACTATGTTACGAGTTGATAAGAAAACACGAAGCTCCGAAAATACGATATTAATGCAGGGGAGAAGTGCAATAAAAGTATGAAATATTATGTTGTGGCTGACGTCCACGGGTTCTTCGATGAAATGGTAAAAGCCTTGACCGAGCAAGGATACTTCACCGACAAGCAACCGCACAAATTGATAATATGCGGTGATTTATTCGATAGGGGTACGCAGAACAAAGAGGTAGAGGAATTTGTCCTTGGACTGATCGAAAAGGATGAAATAATTTTAATACGCGGAAACCACGAAGACCTGATAACGGAGTGTGTCGATAAACTACCGACCTATGCGCTTATGGGGACGCACTCTCATCACTATACAAACGGAGCGATTAACACCATAATCGACTTGACGGGATGCACATTTGATGAGATGCGAACCGCACCAGAGCAGACCGCAGCCAAGATGAAACAAACGGGGTTCTATCAAAAAATACTCCCGGCGATGAAAAACTACTACGAAACCCAAAACTACATTTTTGTGCATGGATGGATACCGTCGATAGCAAAAGGGTTTGGGGGCAATGCGGATATGTTCCAGTACGAACCGAATTGGAGAAATTCGGACGGTGCAGGGTGGTATTTCTCCCGTTGGTACAATGGAATGCTTGCAGCACACCAAGGCGTTGTAGAACCGAATAAGACCATCGTGTGCGGTCATTGGCATACATCGTTCGGACATTCCAACTACGAGGGCAAAGGCGAAGAGTTCGGAAACGGAGAAGACTTTTCGCCGTACCGAGCAGATGGAATCATAGCGCTCGATGCGTGTACGGTTCACAGTCGAAAAGTCAATTGTGTTATATTGGAAGATAATGATACACCGAGGAAAGGGCTGATGCAAACTTCGAGCGCAACTTCGCAAAGAAGTCAGCAAAAGACCTTGTGGGCGGCGAGGATGTTCTCCTTGCAACGGACACCTTTGTGCTGAACGGCGGCAACGCTTAAGGGAGGCAACAATGGCGGAAAAAGAGGTACAGGCAAAGTTTCGGATAAGGACTGATACTTTGCATAATTGGATTGCCGCAAATCCCGTTTTATTAAAAGGTGAAATCGCTTACGAGGAAGACACCAAAATGATAAAGATAGGTGACGGGCAATCTGCTTGGAATGTATTGCCGTATTTCCGCTCCGAATCAGCAACAACGGGGACAATGCAGAAACAGGTGATCCTGAATTATACATTCCCCGTTGGCTCGATTAAAATAACCGCAACCAACGAAAACCCCGGCGACTCGCTCGGCGGGGTTTGGGAGCGTTGGGGAAGTGGTCGAATGCCGATAGCGGTGGACGAAAGTGATGCGGACTTTGCAGTAGCAGAGCAGACGGGCGGCGAAAAAGAGCATACGCTGACTGAAGAGGAAATACCTACCCACAGCCACGAAGCGGAATTGCCTATATCGGGTGAGGCTGAACTCGGTGGAAAAAACGGCATAACCCAAATGGCAACAGCAGGGACGGTAGCAGTCGGCACAAATGCAGTAGGTGGCGGACAAGCGCATAATAACTTGCCTCCGTATATCACTTGCTATTTTTGGAAAAGGACGGCATAGCCGAGGACTTCTCGCAGAATTTAAGCGACTCGGTAAAGTGGGGCAAAATACG
>CAJUIV010000020.1 GCA_910586905.1 uncultured Christensenellaceae bacterium | reverse complement strand
GAGGGTTTTACCCTCTAATGAAAAACCACCAGCTAGGCTGGTGGATTTTTATTTTTTTCGTTTAGGATACCTCATATTATCGGCGATGCCTCATTCCGTATAAATAAACGGTTGGAAATATAAAAAACGTATACTTAAATCGAAAACGTCAATCGGTATACTTTGTCGTTTGTATTGACACGGTGGAAGGCGTTGGTATAATGTTAATGCATGAAACTATATACCGACAATATGCAGGTTGATTAAAGATAGTGAAAAAGCTTATTACTTTAAATCGGAGGCATAAAAATGCAACGTAAAACTTTTTTTGCAATAACGGCGTTGTCGCTTGTGTTGGTATGTTTGACGCTCTGCGCGTGTATACCGATTCCCGACGGCGGCGATAAAGACAAGAAACTCGATTCTCCTATTGATATCGTTTTTGAAAATATTACGGAAAACGCAATCGGTGTTTCAGACGTTTTATACGGCGAAGAGGGCGGCAGCGAAACCGAAATAAGTATAAACGGAACCGATTGGAAGGATTTCGATAATTCCGTCGGATACGTATTCGACGGTTTGACGCCCAATACGGAGTATACCGTTTGCGCCCGTCAGAAGGGTTACGGCGAATATAAAGCAAGCGATGCGCTTGCTAAAAAGGTTACTACTTTGCGCAGCAGTTACGAGCTTATCCCCGAAGGCGTTACCGCTATGATATATCACGGTCAAGTAACTTTGGCCGGCGTTACTGACGAAATGGAAGTTAGTTTTGACGAAGGAAAAACTTACGGCGCCGACGTAACGCATACGTATACCGAAAAAGGCGAAAAATCGGTTTTGGTACGCTACAAAGAATCGGCGGATTATCTTGCCGGCAAAAGTCTTGTTTTAAAAGTTGTTTACAACGATTTTGCAGGCGGGTCGGGAACCGAATCGGACCCGTATTTGATTGAGAGCTTTGACGAACTGTCTGCAATGAACGGTGTTAGGGCGACGTTTAAATTAAACGACGATATAAGTTACCCCGAAACTCCCGTTACCGAAATTATCGTATTTTCCGGTACGCTTTTAGGTAACGGTAAAAAGATAATCGCGCCTGTTTTAGATTACAGCGCAAACGACGATTTCAACGCTTACGGCGGTATATTCCATACCAACGGACAGGATACGGTAATTCGCGACTTAACCGTAGAAAACGCCGAAATAACTACCAATTCCGCTAAAACTGTTCACGGATTGTTGATTAACGACGCAAAAGTAATTTCAAATTGTAAAGTAAGCGGTAAAATTACGGTTAACGGTACAACGTCTCGTACTTACAAGGTCGGCGGATTGTGCGGCGAATTGAGTATTAAAGATTTCGAAATTTCAAATTGCCGTTCAAACGTAACGGTGGAATTGCTTGCGTCGGAAACTTCGGAAGTGTCAGGACTGACTGTCGGCGGACTTGTCGGCGAAATATCCTCGGTCGGCAGTATAAAAAACGGTTCCGCATATTTTCGGTTGATGGACAACGGCGTTAATTTATATAGAAGTTCCGCGGGCGGACTTATAGGATACTCCGTATGCTACGATAAAGTGTCCGTATCGCAATCGTCCGCCGCCGTCGATATAAACTTGACCGCAATTCACTGTTTGACGGGCGGTATAGCTGCTATGTCGAAAAATATAGATATCGTAAACTGTTATGCAACCGGCGCAATAACGGCAAGCGGAAGAAATATAAATCCGCAGTCGCAATGTATGTCCGGCGGAATTGCAGCGGGAATCGGAGAAATAGGCGGCGACCAGACGGGAAATATACTGAACTGTTATTCTTCGGTCGATATCAAACTTAACAGCGCAAATTCCTCGGCGTACGCGGCGGGTATAATTTGGAACGCCTCGGGCTCGAGCGGAAAAATCGAAAATTGTCTTTTTGCGGGAAGTATTGACGTCGGCGAAGGACAAAACCGCATCGGCAAATACGCAATAGCGTTCAATTGCGCTACGTATTTGCTGCAAAATAATTATATTCTCGACGACTCCGCGCTGAACAATATTGAAATCGAAAACGTTACGGTTCTGCTGAAATCGGGACTTACGGCAGAGTTCTACAAAGATACACTAAAATTCGACGAAACGATTTGGGTTTTGAATAACGGTTGGCTGCCCGAATTAGCCGTATTAAACTGAAAACAACAATAAGCTTATGTAAATGCCGAACAGAATTCAGTCTGTTCGGCATTTTTTATTGTGAGAATTTATATTAAAATCTTTAACGGCTCTTTTATAACGTACGTGTATAATAAAACTGCACCGTACCTTAATCGTTTTGCGCTCGAGGCTGCAGTTCGCCGACAGTTTCTTCCTCTTGAGTTAACGAGAGATAAAAGTTCGCGACCGACGTGTTATAGTAGGGTATCACGTACAGACCGACTGCGCCTAAAGTCAACAGAGTAAGCAACCGCCAACCTATGAAGCTGAGTTCGAACAGTAGAATTTTACCGAACCGGCCTTTCGTTATCCGCCACGATTTTTTTATGCAGTCAGCTGCCGATAAGTCTATTTCGTCGTTCATAATATAAAATACGAATTTTACTTTTATCGAAACGAAAAATATCGCTATCAGAAATAATACGGCGAGAAGAGGAGCTACTATAATCATAATGTCCGCGCCGTCGGAACCGAAAGGCAAAGATATCAACCAGGACAATAATGCACAGGCAATTAATGCTCCTAAAATCACTGCCGCGTAAATCAGCATTACCTTAAGCGCTCTTGCAAATTGACGGAAACCGCGGTAGGTCGAATCTACGCCCTTAATTTGATGCTTTGCAATATCGACGTAAAACGCCGCGTAACAGCACGTAACTGCGCCTGCTACAATTACCGCGCCTACAATAAATCCTACCGCAGCGCTTCCGAAAGCGACGAGCGACAGCAAAATCATCGTTAAAATCGATATTCCGAAATTGTTTTTCAAATCGGCTTTCGACTTTTTCTTAATGTCTTTAATTGTCATTTTTCTTTCCTCAGTTTTTATATTTTACAAAGATTAAAGCGTTTACGTTTAAACGTTCTTTGCAATACTATCAGTATATCCTACAAAATGTAGGAAGTCAACAAAATGTAGGATTATTTGTTTATATTTAAGTTATGAAAAATAATACGTTCGGAAAAATATTTAAAGAACTTCGTTTGGAGTACGGTTTGACGCAGCGTGAACTTGGCGGTAAATTGGGCTACTGTAATCAAACGATAAGTTTTTGGGAAAGCGGACAGCGCGAACCGGACTTGGACGCTTTAGTCGATATAGCCGAATTTTTCGACGTTCCCGTAGGAGTGCTGCTTGGATTGAAAAATTGAATTTATATTTTAATAATCAGTTCTGTTATAAAAACGAATAGCATTTTTAATCGCCGATATTTTTAAAGCGGCGATTTGTTTTCGATAAAGCAACCGACCAAGTTTAACAGGATTTTTGGTATTTTATTACATCGAATCACGCATATAATCGATCGTTTGTCTTATGACGCTCTATGCGTTAAAAACGATCGGCGGCATACTGATGCGAGATCCCGTTTTTCTTAAAGTTAAAATCGTTATATTTAAACGTAAAAGTTTTTGTCGGTGCCTCCTAATTATTTGATGTCCCGATTAACAAACAATAGACAAATATTTTTATTTAATATATAATTTTTACGTTAAAATTCGAAACAAACGGAGAGTATTATGAAAATTACAAACGATATTTTTTACGTAGGAGTAAACGACCGCGACGTAGACTTGTTCGAAGGGCAGTACGTCGTCCCCAACGGTATGGCGTACAATTCGTATGTTATCGTCGATGACAAAATCGCCGTTATGGATACCGTTGACGAGCGTTTCGGAGACGAATGGCTTGCCAATATAAAAAGAGTAACGTGTAATAAAACGCCAGACTATCTTATAGTGCAGCATATGGAACCCGATCATTCGGCTAATATTCAAAAGTTCGTTGCCGAATATCCGACCGCAACCGTAGTGGCTAACGCAAAAACGTTCGTAATGCTGGATAATTTTTATCGCGATATGCCTACTATCAATCGGCTTACGGTGGGAAACGGTCAAACGCTTTCGCTCGTCAGGCATCAATTAACTTTCGTTTTCGCGCCGATGGTGCATTGGCCTGAAGTTATGGTAACGTACGATTCGGCGGATAAGACATTGTTCTCCGCCGACGGTTTCGGCAAGTTTGGGGCGTTGGATACCGACGAAGACTGGGCTTGCGAAGCGCGCAGATACTACTTCGGCATTGTGGGCAAGTACGGGGCTCAGGTTCAGGCTCTGCTTAAAAAAGCCGCAACACTCGATATCGAAAAGATTTGCCCCCTGCACGGACCGGTATTAACTGAAAATTTGGGTTATTATTTAAATTTGTATAATACGTGGTCGAGTTACGGGGTAGAATGCGACGGCGTATTTATTGCGTATACATCAGTTTACGGACATACCAAAGCCGCCGCCTTGCTGCTTGCGGACGAATTGAAGTCTCTCGGTTGCCCCAAGGTTGTAATAACCGACCTTGCGCGCGACGATATGGCGGAAGCGGTGGAAGACGCTTTTAAGTACGGCAAGTTGGTGTTGGCAACAACCACGTATAATGCGGAGATTTTCCCCTTTATGCGCGAGTTTATCGACCACCTGACTGAACGTAATTATCAAAACCGTACGATAGGTATTATCGAAAACGGCAGCTGGGCGCCCATGGCGGCAAAAGTTATTAAGGCTAAGTTCGAAAAGAGCAAAAATATCACTTGGCTTGACACAACCGTTACGATTACGTCTTCTATGACCGACGAAAATAAACTGGCTATAAAACGGCTTGCCGGAGAGTTGTTAAAGTAAAAATAAAAAAAACAATACAAAACTCACGAAACTTCGTGAGTTTTTACATTTATATCTATTGTATCGTTTACCGTCAAAAACAGATTATTTTATATTGTGTTTTTGCATTATACGGTCTGGTTCTGCGCCGCAGATAAATTCGTAAAGCGTTTCGGCGGCGGAATCGAACGCGGGTTCTAACGCTTCTCGGTCGCAATCGGTTATCTGCGACAAAACGTAATCAACCAGCCGCATAGGAGTTTCTTTTCCTATGCCTACTCTGACTCGCGGAAAATCGCTTGTTCCGAGTAGCTGTATTATATTTCGCATTCCGTTGTGCGTGCCTGCAGAGCCTTCTTTGCGTATACGCAGACTTCCCAAAGGTATATCTACGTCGTCGTAAACGACTATAAGCTTTCCTTTTTCGATTTTATATTTATGCGTGAGTTCTACTGCGGCTTCGCCTGAAAGATTCATATACGTTACCGGTTTAGCAATAATAACTTTTTCGCCGTTTATCCGCGCATGAGCGGTAACCGACTTACATTCGCATTTGTCAAACGCAACGCCTAACTTGTCTGCAAGGCGGTCTACGCAGATAAATCCCAAATTGTGAAAGGTGTTAAAATATTTTTTTTCGGGGTTTCCCAGTCCTATCACTAAATACATAATATATTTTCCTAATTCGATAATACGGATATTTTATCACAACTTTTCGATTATGTAAAACGTCTGACCGCGCGGGATTCGAACCTGCAAGGAGCAGCCGTTATTATTAAGTTTACTACCTTACCTTTATCATAGTAGCCGCTCTTACGGTTTCGTACGTTTTTCCTTGCATTACGTACGCATCCGTCCGCCAATACTATCGCGTATCGAAGGCGAGGAAAGTGCGCGGGCGGCGTTCTATTCCGTACTGTCAAATATGCAAATTATATCGCAAGAGCGTATCGTTTGAAACTTTTTTATTTAATTCAAGTTTGCCGTTTTGACGATTTAGAAAAAATATAAATCAACACAGTTAACGTTATACGGCGCATCTGTAAAGGTTATTTGACGGCAAGAACGTATTAAACGAACGCTTGTCAATTTACATCTGTTATGTTAAAATAAACACGGCGTTAAAATTTTGAAAAATCAATTTTCGAGATTGGCGCAAACTGAAAGTATGTACTACTTTTTAGATAGAGTTAATAACAACAAAACGTATAAAGAATTGCTTGCGGCTGCCCGCGATAACAAGTTTATCGCGGTTTTCGGCGCGCAGCCTAACGAAAAACCTTTTATAGTATCGGGCTCGCGTGATTTTGCTTTGTACGTATGTTCCGACTACGTGGAAGCGCAGCGCGTTTACAGAACGTTATCGTCAATATGCAGCGGAAAGGTCGTATACGTGCCTTCGAAAGAGGACGTTTTACTGTATAAACGTAACGTTTCCAAAAACGTAACTTTTTCGCGAAACCGCGCTTTAAGCGATATTTTACACGGCGCCGACTGCGCAGTAGTCTGCGTGGACGCGCTTTTGCAGTTTATGCCGTTGCGTTCAAGGTTCTTCGATGATTGTTTTTCGATAAAAAAAGGCGTCGGTTACAATACTGCCGAACTCGTCAAAAAACTTGTCGGCTGCGGTTTCGTACGCGTAGACAGTATTTCCGCCGAGGGCGAATTCGTTATGCGCGGCGATATTTTAGACGTTTCGATGCCGTTTGAAAAGCGTTTCCGCGTCGATTTTTTCGACGACGAAGCGGAAACGATAAAAACCGTAAACGCCGACGGCACAGCTGCCGAAGAGATTTTGCAAGCCGATATTTACCCCCTGTACGAAACAGTCGGTTATCCGAGTTCCAAACTGCAGGGAATACAAAAGTATATTCGCCGATTGAAGCTATCGCAAAACGCGCAAACGCGGCTAAATGAAATAGTGGCGGATCTTAGCTTGTACGGCGGAAGCAGCGTCGATTCGTCTTGGCTTATACCTTTTACGCGTAATTCCGTATTGCTGGATTATCTGCCTGCCGATTCGGTAATTTTTTGGGACGAACCCAAACAGCTTAAACAGCGCGTTCTGTTTTTATATAACGAGCATGCTCAGCGCGTAGAAAACCTTTCTAAAGTAGGCGAAACTCTGCCGATGCATTTTAATGCGTTTGTCGAACAGTCTTCCGTTTTTCAATCGGATTTTCCGCAAATAGCGCTGCAAACTCTGCCTTACCAAACGGATATCTTTGTCCCTCAAGTAATATATAATTTGAAAACCAGCGCCGTTCCGAACTATGCGATGAGCGAAGAAAACTTGGCTACGGATATAAAAAACTGGCTGCGTTCGGGATACGAAACCGTTATTTTGGCGGGCGTCGACGGAGTTAAAATCACCGCTGAAAAGCTTTCGGGCTGCGGCGTTTACGTTGCCGAAAGCGAAAGGTTAAAAACCAATCAAGCCGACGCTCTTATATTGCCTATAGGAGTAGAACGCGGATTTGTGTCGCACACGAATAAGCTCGCAGTTATAGGAACGCGCGATTTGGGGCGCGGAGTAAGTCGTCAATCCATTCACAAATCAAAAAAACAAGCGTTTTTGTCAGTTGAAAAAGGCGACTATGTAGTACACGACGTTCACGGTATCGGCTTGTGCGAAGGCGTACAAAAAATTACGTCGTCCGGAGGCGAAGTTAAAGACTATATAGTCGTGCTATACAAAAACGGCGATAAACTTTACGTTCCCGCAGATAGTACCGATATGCTTTCACGCTATTCGGGCGGCGAAAATCCTACGCTTTCTAAGCTTGGGGGCGAAGATTTTGCAAAAGTTAAAAATAAGGTCAAAGCCGGCATAAAGGAAATGTCTATTAACCTTCTTAAACTTTATGCCGACAGAGAAAAAAGCCGAGGTTTTAAATATTGTATCGACGAGTATTTGAACGACGAATTTCAGCAGTATTTTCCTTATAAAGCGACTGACGACCAAATTCGCTGTCATAACGAAATCGTGAAGGATTTAACATCAAACCGCATTATGGACAGAGTTCTTGTGGGCGACGTGGGTTTCGGTAAGACGGAAGTAGCTATGCGAGCCGCTTTCGACGTCGTTTCTAACGGTTATCAAGTAGCCGTATTGGCACCTACTACGATTTTGGCGGAACAACATTTTACGACTTTTAAAGAGCGTATGGCGCACTTCGATATAAAAGTAGCTTGTTTAAACCGTTTCAGAAGCGCCGAAGAACAAACGGCGATACTAAAAAATCTTGCCGGCGGCGAAATAGATATTATAGTAGGCACGCACAGACTGTTATCGAAAGACGTAGTTTTTAATAAACTCGGTTTGCTCGTATTGGATGAAGAACAGCGCTTCGGCGTCGAACATAAGGAGAAGATAAAAGCTCTTAAAACTAACGTGGACGTGCTTACCATGTCCGCTACTCCCATTCCTCGCACGCTTCATATGGCGCTTTCCGGCATTCGCGATATTTCTACGATAACTACACCTCCGGTAGAGCGTATGGCGGTGGAAACGTTTGTAGTAGAAGAAAACGAGGCGATGATTGCAGACGTTATTACCCGCGAACTTGCCCGCGGAGGTCAGGTGTTTTGCGTTTACAACCGAGTGCAATCGATAGACGGTTTTGCCCGTAATTTAAGCGGACTTGTACCGAACGCAAAAATAGCGGTGGCGCACGGACAAATGAGTGAAATCGCGTTGGAGGATACCGTTCAGTTTTTTGCGCAAGGCAAATTCGATATTTTAGTTTGTACAACGATAATAGAAAACGGAATAGATATTCCCAACGTAAACACCCTTATCGTTATAGACGCGGATAAACTCGGTTTGTCTCAACTTTATCAACTGCGCGGACGGGTCGGCAGAAGCAACCGCCTTGCCTACGCGTACTTTACTTATAGAAAAGATAAAATTTTGAGTGAAGTAGCGTACAAAAGGCTGTCGTCCATAACCGAATACAGTGAACTCGGCAGCGGTTTTAAAATCGCGATGAAAGACTTGGAAATACGGGGCGCCGGTAATATTTTGGGACGCGAGCAGCATGGTCATATGATGAAAGTAGGCTACGATATGTACGCCAAATTGCTTAAAGAAACCGTGTCTGAATTGAAAGGCGAAAAGAGCGAGCAAAGCGTTTCTACCGACATATCTATAGATATCGAAGCGTATTCGCCCGATTCTTATATACCGACTCAAGCCGACAGAATAAATTTTTACCAACAGCTGGCGTCGGCAAAAACCGCAGAAGAAATGGCTGCCGTTAAAAAACAAGTCGAAGATATTTACGGCGTGCCGCCCAGACAGGTAGAAAATTTGTTTGCCGTCGCCGAACTGAAACTTTTGGCTAACAAAGCGGGCGTAAGCGTAGTCTCCGTAAAAGCGGGCAAAGGCGAATTGATTTTCGCCAATCGCGATAAAATGATGAATAAAAAAGTCTTCGACGCGTTATCCGACGAAGGCGACAGAGCGCGCGTAATGTCCGAACGTTACGGCGTCGAATTCGCATCGCCGGATTATTTGCAAAAAAGCAGGTTGTTAAGTTCAATCAAAGAATTTTTGCGTAAAATTCAATGACGTTTAGGGTTTTGCGTACGAATAAATTGTTAACGCAATGCTAAAATGAATGTTACGCGTTAAAAGTTATTCAAAATATGGACAAACCGCTTGCCATTTAACAATAGAAAATGTATAATAGATAAGTATATGTGGCGATATGCCTTAAACTTTCGCCACAAAAGTTCAGGAGCAGTTAAAATGAAGAAAGCAACTAAAATACTCACAATAATACTGATAGTCGCGCTTCTTTGCGGCGTCTTGTCGGGTTGCGCAATGTTCGGTCGTAACGTCAGTAAATACCGCGGCGTAACGGCGGTTCAAGTCGGAAATCAAAATATTACTATCGGTAAAATTTTGGATACTTTTAACAACTATTACAATAACTATAGCGCTTATATCAGTCAAGGCTACGTAACTGTAGACAGTTTAATTGATATGACGATGAACTCATTGTATAATCAGTATTTGAAAGTAGACGACTACGTTTCTAAACATACGCCTACCGAGCACGCGTTATCCGAGCTGTGCGATTATGCGGGTTTCTTGTCCTTGGACGAAATGCTGTTTTGCGTAAATTATATAAAGTATTTGACTTTCAATTCGTTTGATAGCAGCGTTTTAAGCCAGATAGAAGCCAAGTACGATTTAAAAGACGAGGAAACAGAAGATACGTCCAGAGATTTTACCGAATTGGACAAATTGGACGGTTACGATACGTACGCGGATTATTTGTATCACAATAATTTTGTAAACAAAGACGCTAACGAGTATTTTGAAGATTACTATAAGGATATCGACTTGGGTGAAGCGACGGATATCAGTAAGTACGTATATGCAACTGCGGAACAAGCCGCCGCCAAACTGGAAAAACTTAATAAAAGAGTAGAAGGCGAAGAAAAAATAACTTTCGAGGAATACGCGGATATACAAACTAAAGTCGTTAAGCAATACAAAACGTCTATTAAAAATTCTTACGCTATCGAATTCGAAACCTTTGTAAAAAATCAAATTGCGGATATGGTTGTTAGCTGTATCGTTGCAAAATACAACTATGAAGTTTACAAAACGATAGAATCCGATTCGACGCAAAGTATGCAAACGAAGCTTACGAACAACTATAATACTTTGAAAGAGTCTCAAAAAGCCGGATTCGCTTTAAACGGTAACTTCGAATCGTTTATTCAAGGGCTTTCTGCCAACAGTTTTATTTACGACGTTCCGGAAAAGTATACCGACAGCTACGTATTCGTCAAGAATATACTTATACCTTTCAACGCTACTCAAACTGCGATTTTGTCCAATCTCGAAAAAGAATTGGGAACTAAAGACAACGCTAATTACAAAGCGATTCGTAATGAATTTGCAAGCAAAATAGTTGCGGACGATTTCAACAGCGAAAAAGACGCCGACGGAAATTACTCCAAAATCGAAAATGTTTTCGATTTGGACGGCGACAATATTGTAATCAACAGCGCTTGTACGGAACTTTCGAATTATTTTACAGCCGACGGAAGCGTTGACGCTAAAGATTACGCGTCGAAAGAGGAAGCCGTTATCGCTCTTATGAAGCGTTTTAACACCGATACGGCGCAGCATACCGCGCAATACGATTACGTCGTACGCGTAGACGAAGCGCCCGCGGATTATAAGCATCAATGGGTTGACGAGTTTGTACAAGCCACGAAATTTGCCGTGGAAAACGGACGCGACTACGCTTTGGCGGTATCCGATTACGGCGTACACATAATATTCATTTCCGGCAAAGTAGAGCCTCAAGTATTTGATTTCTCGGGTAAAAATTATCTTAATCCCGCCGCGCCCGAATACAGATTCTTTAAAACGTATTTCGAGTCGCAATCCAATTTGTTGTTAGAAGACAATTTGACGGCGTTAAAGAAATCTTACGTAGACGCGAATAAAATCGTTAAAAACAAACAGCTTGATAAATTCTTAAAGAATAACGGTTTGAAATACGATTTCGAAAAAGCGTTAAAAGGCGACGAAGAATAAAATAACGGACAAACGACCTCGTGCAGAAGCACGGGGTCTTTTTTTGTTTTGTACAAACGAACTTTAATATTCATTTTGGCATTTTATTTTTAAGATTTATTGAAATATTTGCGGTAATATGGTAAAATAATTCATAATTATGCGGTTTTTCTACATAAACCGAATAATGTGTGTAATAACTTATATTTACTTGACGACTTTCGGTATTCGATTGCCGATGTGATAGTGCGATATAAGCGTGTTGAAGCTTATTTTAGCGCAAATACCGATTAACCGTAAGGATGAAAAAAAACTTATGACCAAAAAAATCATAAAAACAACAGACCAAATAGTAAAAGAAATTCGCGTAAAAAAGATGTCGCGCCCTATAAGCGCTTTGATGGGTTTTTTAGTTTCGTTTTTGTATAAAAAACCGTGTAAAGTTACCGTAGATTATCACGTTAGAATAAAAGATTACAAAAACAAACCCGTTATAGTCGTGTCGAATCACGCTTCGCGTTTCGACTACGCTTTCGTGCGAATGGCATTAAAGCGTCCGCTCAATATTATCGCCGCCGAAAACGAATTTCACCGTAAAAAATTTAAAACGGTTTTTAAATTGGGACAGGTTATCCCCAAACGTAATTTTTATCCCGATACTCAAACAATCAAATGCGTAGCGCGATTATTTAAAAATTATCGTAACGCCTGTGTGCCGCTGTTTCCCTGCGGTATGAGCTGCGCAAGCGGCGCGCAGCAGCCTTCTATGCTTGGTACGGGCAAAATGCTCAAACATTTCGGCGTACACGTTTTGGCTATACGTATACACGGCGCGTATTTGGTTTGTCCCAAATTCGACGTTAAGGAACGTTACGGTAAAGTCGAAGTCGAAATCGACGAATTGTTTACTCCGGAGCAGCTTGCGAATTTATCCGTAGAAGAAATCGACCGTAAAGTGGACGAGGCTATTTTTACCGACGATTACGAGTGGAACGCAACGCGCCAAAACAGTTACAAACGTAAAGACGGCAAATACGCCGAAAATATGGAACAGATATTGTACAAATGTCCCCGCTGCGGCACGGAAATGCAAATGGAAGGACGCGGAGACAAAATTGTTTGCAAACATTGCGGCAACGGAGCCACTTTAGACGACAAATATAATTTAAAACCCATAGGCGACAGCGTTATTCCCCGTAATCCACGCGTTTGGTTCGACTTCGAGCGCCGCGAAATGTTTAAAAAGGTTCGCAATTCCGATTTTTATATGCAAGAGCGAGTAAAACTTGGTACGATGCCTGCCTACGGATATTTGGGAGACAACAAGCTTGCAAACGACGTGGGCGAAGGAATATTGAAATTGGATAAAAACGGATTGTCTTACGTAGGTACTCGCGACGGTCAGCCTTGGCAGGTATTTATAAAGAGCGAAAATCTCAATACTCTTTGTTTGCCTGTTGACGGCAGCTTTTTCTATACGTACTCAAGCGGAGAGTTTTTGCTCTTTACGCCCGATTCGCCAAGCTGTATGCGTTGGTCGCTTGCAGTAGAGGAAACGTATCGCGCAAACGGAGGCAAGTGGAAAAATTATCCGTGGTTCGATTATTCGGCAAAAGAGTTTTAACGTTTCGGCGCAGAAGTTTTTATGCCGTTTCACTTGTGTGCGAGAGGCTATTTCAGTCGTTAGTGTATATAAGCGGTAGCTTAACAAAACGTTAGCGCCGAAGAGGTCGGCTTCGGCTTGTTTTGTCTGGAAAAGTCGATAAAAACTGTAACAACGTTACGGCAAAAATATCCGAACGTTTGATTCTGCGCGAAAATTTGCGTTTTTTGTTTTAAACGGCGCATTTATTTGGATAAATGCCGAAAGTTTATATTGTAAATATATAAGTTATATGATATTATGTATAATCGGTTGCGTACCGAATACCGTTGCGTTGCCTTTCAAAACAAAACGAATAGCGAGCGCGTTTTATAGCGTATAATAAGCTTGATTGTTTTGGTTTAAGCGAGGAGCGCATTGGTTTGGGCATCGGTAGCAAATCTAAATATTTAAAAAGTCAATTTGAGGTAGACGATAAAATTATGAAAAAAACCACAAGTCAAATTATCAAAGACGTAAAAGTGAAGAAAACGTCGAGGTTTATCAGCGGAGTTTTGAACTCTTTGGCAAAAATGCTTTATTTCAAGCCGTGCAGCGTTGATTTTATCCGCCGCGTCGAACCGAACGATTATAAAAACGAACCGCTTATAATCGTTGCGAATCACTCTTCGCGTTTCGATTACGCGTTTGTGCAGGGAGCTATGCGTAAACGTCAAATCAATTTCGTTTCCGCCGAAGAGGAATTTCACAGAACAAAATTTAAAACCGTATTCAAATTGGGACAAGTTATTCCCAAAAAGAGTTTCGTCCCCGATACGAACGCGATTAGAGGTATGACGCGTATTATCCGAAATGCTAAAAACGGCTGCGTCGGTATATTTCCCTGCGGATTAAGCACGGTGGGCGGCGCTCAGCAGCCGTCCGTTTCGGGAACCGGAAAAATGCTTAAACATTTCGGAGTGCGTGTTTTGGCTGTTCGCATAAGCGGCGCGTATCTTGTTTGTCCCAAATTCGATTTGAAGGAGCGCTACGGACACGTAGAAGTGGAGCTTTTCGAGTTGTTTTCGCCGGAACAATTGAAGGAAATGTCCGCCGACGAAATTGAAAGAAAAGTTGACGAAGCTATTTTCGTCGACGATTACGAGTGGAACGCAACGCGCCAAAACAGTTACAAACGTAAAGACGGCAAATTTGCCGAAAATATGGAACAGATTTTGTATAAATGTCCCAAATGTAATACCGAAATGCAAATGGAAGGACGCGGAGACAAAATCGTATGCAAACATTGCGGAAACGGCGCGATATTGGACGATAAGTACAATCTGAAACCGATAGGCGAAAGCGTTATTCCCCGTAATCCGCGCGAATGGTACGACTGGGAACGCCGCGAAATGCGGAAAGAAGTCAAGTCTCCCGATTTCGTTATGGAAGAACACGTTGTTTTAAGCGTTCAGCCTAAATACGGATACGTAAAGAAAAATTTGGTAGCGTATCCCGTCGGCGACGGAATGCTGCGTATGGATAAAAAAGGATTGACGTACAACGGTACTCGCGACGGCAAACCGTGGCAAGTATTTATACCGAGCGATTTACTGTACACAACGATTATGAACGTAGACGGAAGTTTCTTTTCCACTTACACCAGCGGAGAGTTTTTGATGTTTACTCCCGATTCTCCCAGTAGCGTTCGTTGGAATATGGCGATAGAAGAAATTTATCGCGTGAACGGCGGAAAATGGCAAAACTTCCCTTGGTTCAATTACGATAAGCAAGGCTTTTAAAGTTAAATAATTTATTAAATAATTTAAGTACCGTCTTGCACGGTACTTTTTACTTGTACGGCTTAATGTTACAAATATATTTTCGCATATTTCGACATACTATACTTAGTATGAAGAAATCGGAAAAAAGTTTTATTTCAGGCGCGCTTATTTTGAGTTTGGGCGGTTTGTTGGCAAAAATACTGGGCGCTTTGTATCGTATACCGCTTACTAATATAATCGGTAGCTACGGGATGGGTTTGTATCAGTTGGTTTTCCCTCCGTATATTTTGTTTTTGACTGTGGCGCAGGCAGGTATTCCCGTTGCGCTATCTAAATTGATTGCGGAAAACAATCAACTGGGCAATTTTGATCGCAGCAGAAAAATATTCCGTTCGGCGTTTATATTCTTGACGGTTTTAGGCGCCGTATGCGTGGCTTTGATGGCCGGGCTGTCTAACGTGATAGCAAAATCGCAAGGTAACGCAGAGACTGCAACCGCATTTTTGATTGTGGCTCCCGCGTTATTATTCGTGCCTGTAACAAACGCTTTAAAGGCGTATTTTCAAGGCAATATGAATATGGTTCCTTCGGGCATTACTACTGTAATCGAACAAATCGTTAAACTGGCGGTGGGCTTGTATTGTGCGGTTAAGTTTATGCCTGACGTGCATAAAGCCGTGATGGGCGCCGTGTTCGCTATAACCGTTTCCGAATTCGGCTCCATGGTCATAATGTCGATAGTGTATCTGGCACACGCCCGTAAAAACAAATTCGGTAAAGTTACAGTCGGCATTTCGGACGTAAAAAGCATTGCGTCTCCGATATTCGCTTTGGCTATTCCGGTAGCCTTAGGCGGTTTTGCTATGCAAATGTCGCAGGTCATAGATTCGGTAATGGTGGTAAATTTGTTAACCGTTCCTAACGCGACGGAAATGTACGGTTTATGGACGGGTCCGGTCAATTCTATGTTGGGGCTTCCTATCGCGTTATCAAGCGGCGTGGCGGTATCTGCGCTTCCCAGCATCACGAAAACGTTTTACTCTAACGATAAAGAAAAACTTGCAAAGAGTTTTAACTCCGCAATGAAGTTGACGTTCGTTATATCTCTTCCCTGCGCGTTCGGAATGATAGCGTTATCGCGGCCTATACTTCAGCTACTGTACGACGGACTGCCTCAAAACGAAATATACGTCTCGTCCGTTTTACTTTCTCTCTCGGGGCTATCGATAGTGTTTCTTGCGGTTATGCAAACTTCGGTGTCCGTGTGTCAAGCGGTCGGCAAACCTTACGCTTCGGTAATTATAATTTCATTTGCTATTGTCGTTAAAGCCGTTGTAAACCTAGTTTTACTGCCTAATCCTTCCGTAAATATTTACGGCGCGGCAATTTCCGAAACATTGTGCTATCTTTTTGCCACGGTTTGTGTTATAATCTATCTTAAAGTAAAGATAGGTTTAAAAATCGACACTTCGCAATGCGTGTTGAAACCGATGGCGGCGGGGTTGCTTATGACGCTGTGCATTACCGTGGCTATTGCTTTTGCTAACAACGTTTTCGGTACGACCGTCGGCACGTTGGCTTTGATAGCTCTTTCGGGAGCGGTTTATTTCGCAACGCTTTTTGCTTTAAAAGCGTTTGATAAAAGCGAGTTGTCTTTTTTGCCTGTCAAACAAAAATAATTTTAGGCGGTGCTGCAAATGATAACGGTTATAGGTATGGGCTGTAAAACGGGCGACGTTACCGTTGACGGGATAGAGGCGATAAAAAACGCCGACGTCGTTTTCGCAAGGTCGGCTGAGGGCTTTGTGGCCGAGGCTCTGAGTAAACTGCGCTCGGACGCTGAGTTTTTAGGAGAATCGTGCGACGCCGTTTCGATAGTTGAGAAATTGCAATCTTTCAAAATGAGAAAGGTTGCTTTTTGCGTTGTCGGCGACGGATACGACGACGAAACCGTATATTTGCTGGAAAAACCCAACGTCGTTGCCGGAGTGCGTTTGCGTTCGTCCGTAGACGGCGGCACGAAAAATCCGGACGCAATTTCACGCGATTTGCAGCTGCGCTGCAGGTTCGATTACTACGATTGTTACGACGTTCTGCGCGTCTTACGAGGGGAAAACGGATGTCCTTGGGATAAAGAACAAACGCATAAATCAATCGTCAAAAATGTAATCGAGGAGGCGTACGAACTTGCTAACGCGTTGGAAAACGACGACGTTCCAAATATTATCGAGGAATTGGGCGATTTGCTGATGCAGGTGCTGTTTCATTTGGAAATCGCCGAAGATAACGGCGAATTTCATCCGTCTGCAGTGTATACCGCTTTATGCCGTAAACTTATAGACAGGCATCCTCATGTGTTCGGTAACGTTAAGGCGGCGAATTCGGACGAATCGTTGGACGTATGGAACGCTCAAAAGATGAAAGAACACAAAATAAAGGGAACGGCGCAAAACGTTTTGGACGTTCCGCGTTTTATGTCGGCGCTTATGCGTTCGCAGAAAATTCAGTCTCGCGCTTCTAAAGGGGGATACGAATTTGAAAACGTCGAACAGGTTAAAGACAAAATTTTCGAAGAACTATCCGAATTTTTAAACGCCGACGCGGAAACTAAGAGTATGGAAGGCGGCGATTTGCTTTTCGCCGTTGTCAACCTTTTGCGGCTTTCGGGAGTCGATAGCGAAACGGCGCTACTTATGTCTACGGAGAAATTCGTCAGCCGAGTTATCGAATGCGAAAAAATATTGTCCGAGCGCGGCCGAAATTTAAAAGACCTGCCTCAGGTCGAATTCGATGAAATATGGGCGGAGGCAAAGCGTAATGTCGGTTGAAACGCTTTTTAAGAATGCCGCGTCAAAAACGATATTAGCGCCTATGGCGGGATATACCGATTTCGCCTTTAGAAATATTTGCAGCGAGTTCGGCGCGGGATTAACCGTTACCGAAATGATAAGCAGCAAGGCGCTTGTTATGGGAAACGAATTGTCGCGTAAAATGCTGTATAGACTTAAAGGAGAAAAATCGGCTTTCTGTCAGATTTTCGGGCACGAACCCGAAGTTATGTCGGACAGCGTAAAAATAGACGAAGTCGCCGCTTTCGACGGAGTGGATATAAATATGGGCTGTCCCGTCCGCAAAATTGTAAAAAGCGGAGATGGTTCCGCCCTGCTCGAAAACCCTTCGCTTGCGTCTAAATGTATTACGGCCGTAAAACTTGCGCTTAAAGACAAGCCTCTTTCCGTTAAGTTCCGTTTGGGAATATCCGACGATAGCGTTGCAGTAGATTTCGCAAAAATGTGCAGAGATTCGGGCGCGGATTTTATAACGGTGCATTTTCGTACGCGTAATCAAATGTATTCCGGCATCGCCGATTATACATTGCTTGAAGATATAGCAAATTGCGGCTTGCCCGTTTTCGCTAACGGAGATATTGTTGCAAGACAACAGTACGAGGATATGCTTAACAGGGGCGCGTTCGGCGTTTCGATAGGACGCGGCGCGGTAGGTAAACCGTACGTGTTTTCTCAAATAGCCGGTTTGCCATACGTTATGGATTTGTTGTGCGTTATAAATAAACACTCAGACGCGCTGCTTGCAGTATTTGAAGACAGAGTGGTTTGCAACGAATTGAAGAAGCACGTTTCTGCTTATTTAAAGGGAATGCGTAACGCTAAAAGCGTTATAGTTGCGGTAAACGCGTCTAAAACGACCGAGTCGTTGATAAATTTGGTATCGGATTTCGTTGCCGACAACCCCGATTACGGCATAGTCGGCAGCGAAACAGCAATTTAAAATATTTAAAACGGAGTTTGTACTAATGATAAATATTGTTTTGGTGGAACCTGAAATTCCGCAAAATACGGGAAATATAGTGCGCACGGGCGCCGCGACTGGAAGCGTAGTTCATCTTGTAAGACCGCTCGGTTTCGATACCGGCGATAAAATGCTTAAGCGCGCGGGGCTGGACTATTGGAAAGACTGCGAAATACGCTATTGGGACAGTTTCGGCGAACTTCAGGAAGCTAATCCCGACGGCGAGTTCTACTATTTTTCAACCAAGGCAAAGCAGTCGCACTGCCGTCCGCAATACGGTAAAAACGTATTTTTGGTTTTCGGTAAGGAAACGAAAGGCTTGCCCGAAAAACTTATTCACGATAACTATCGGAACGCGGTACGTATTCCAATGGTTGCGGATACGCGTTCTCTCAATTTGTCTAATTCCGTGGCTATTGCGGTATACGAAGTGCTGCGTCAGCGTGATTTCGACGGTATGAATACAGTGGGGCAGCTGCGCGAATTCGACGATTGCTAATACGGCTTGTTATATTTGCCGATTGGTGGTATACTTAGGAAGAATTTATAATCAGCGAGGGCTTATGTCTAAAATCGAAAGTTTTGAAATCGAAATTTCTCAATTAAAGCGCGACCGTACCGTATGGGTTTATCTTCCCGACGACTACAAGCAGGTCGGCGAACCTTTTCCTGTAATATATATGCACGACGGGCAGAACTTGTTTTACGACAAACTTACGGCTTACGGCGAAGCGTGGCATATAGACAAAGTTATGGATAAAATTTACGCGTCTACCGGGCGTTCTGCAATAATAATAGGCGTGGAGTGTTACGACCGCCGCAGGTTGTCCGAATATAGCCCGTGGAAAATAAATCCGTTGGCGTTCGACGCGAAAAAGAACGTAGCTAAGGATAAAGGTAACCGCGGAGGCGAAGGTAAATTATACGCCGAATTTTTTACTAAAAATTTAAAAAACGCGGTCGATTCGAGATACAATACTGATAAGGAAAGAAACGCTACTGCCATAATAGGCAGCAGTATGGGCGGACTGATAAGCTGTTATATCGGTTTGAATCATCAGCGCTTGTACGAAACCATGGGACTTTTTTCGACGTATACGCAGTTTAACCGCAAAGCTTTTAACAAATTTCTTGCGGCTACTCCTCAAACTCTGGAACAATACGCGCTTGTTTATTGCGGAGGAATGGAACTTGACAGCGTATCCGCCAGCAAACGTATGCTTAAAGATTCTTGGGATTTATACGAAAGATTGTCTAATCGCGGAATACATTGCGAATTGCTGTTTAACTCCGATAATAAGCACTACGAATCGGCGTGGGGAGTTTATTTCGATAAATTTGCGCGCGACTTTTTGGAACGCTATTATTCGTCGAAAAAGTAATTGACAATCTTTATAATGCAAAGAGGTATATAAACACGCGGTAAAGCGCGCTCTAAAAATCGGTGCGTGCAATATCTGTCTCGCTTGCGTGCATAACTTCGTACACGAAAAAAGTGAAGATATACTTCGCTCGCTTTACAAATCGGCAGTGTTTGTGATACAAGCAGTATGGTTTTACGAAACGGGCAAGTACATAAAGTCTAAAACCGAATTGCAAAACGCAATCACTCCGCCGTCCGCCGTTCTTACGACGGCACTAAACTTAAAGAACGGCGCAGAAGTAAAGTTTGAAGAAATGTCGGAGCTTTTAATAAATTGGGCGAAAGCGTGTGTCGGAGGTTATAACGAATGAAAAAAATTCTATATGTTATCTTGGAACAATGGGCGGATTGGGAACTTGCCTATATTTCGTCAGCGGTCAATATGCTCGGCGGCGGAAAGTTTGAAAACAAAACGTTATCGCTTACGAAAAACATCGTTACATCTATCGGCGGCGTCAAGTGCTTACCCGACTATGATTTACAAAGCGCACCGTCGGACTACGACGCTTTAATACTTATAGGAGGTATGTCGTGGCGTAATGAAAATGCTATGCAAATTAAACCGCTAATAGACGATTGCATAAAGAACGGCAAAATGTTAGGCGCAATTTGCGACGCTTGCAGGTTTTTAGGCTCTGTCGGCGCATTGAACGGAGTAAAGCATACCGCAAATGATTTTAACGAATTAAAACAGTATTCGGCTTATACCAACGAGCAAGGCTTTATTTATAGGCAAGCCGTGTCGGATAATAATGTTATTACGGCAAATGGAACGGCAACTCTTGAATTTGCACGGGAAATACTGAAAGCGTTGTCGGTTGCAAGCGACGAGCAAATTAAAGATTGGTACGACTTCCATAAACTTGGCTTTTACAATGCCGCTATGCCGAGAATGTAGGAGGCTATAACGAATGACGATAGAACTTATCAAGGAAAACGAAATACAAGAAACTTGCTATATGGTAGCTCGCGCGTGTAAAAATTCGGTATTTGCCGAGTTCTATCCGAAGCAGCCGAAATACTTTTCGGTTCCGTATGACGAAATAAAGCAAAAAGCCGAATACGGACACTTTTATGTTGTCAAAGAAAACGGCAAAATTATCGGATGCGGTTGTATCGGCGCGTATTGGGACAGTTTGACGGAAAGTTGGATAAACACAATTTTTGTCGAGCCGTCCTATCAGCATAAAGGAATAGGCAAGAAAATCATAGAACATTTGGAAAGCGACGAATATGCCAAAAGAGCAAATCGGATAGAAATACATTCGGCAATATCGGCTATACCTTTCTATCGAAAATTAGGTTACGAACATAAAAACGGAGATTTGTCTTACCGCGACGGATTGTTCGACCTTGAAAAGTTTATTTGATTTATTAGGAATATGAATAAAAGAAAATAACTTATTATGAACACGATATGGTCTAAATTTATACAAGGTGTAAAAACATTATATTACAGTCGCAAACTGCGCTTTGACGATAGATTTGAAATTCGTTATAAAGCGTTATTCGATTTGGACAAACAAAACAAATTGAATATTCTCGAAATAGGTTGCGGTTCGGGTGCTTTTGCGGGCGCACTTGCCCGTTGGTATCCTAATGCGGAAATTACCGCCATTGACCGAGACAGCGAATTTATACGATTTGCCAAAGAACACGAAGCCGATGTATCGTTTATTGAAGCCGATATAACCGCGCTTCCGTTTGCGGATGAAAGTTTTGACGTTGTGATTTCCAATACCGTTTGCGAACATATAGAGCCGTCTTTATTTTACAATGAGCAACTGCGAGTTTTGAAGCCTAACGGTATTTGTTTGGTACTTTCTTCTCGTAAGGGTATCACCGTCGCGCCTGATTGCTATGCGCAAAACGATTACGAAACAGCCTTTTGGAAAAAAGCGGAACAATACGACAATTCGATTGAAAAGTACAACATAGGTAAATTTTATTTGAACGAAGCGAAATTGCCTTTGGTTATGGAACAATTCGGATTTAAGCATATTAAAACAGGTTATGTTCTTGTGGATTTAACGCCCGACAATCCCGAAACTTCGCCCGAATTCGCCCACGCGATTATCAATGCAGACAGATATTCCGCTATCGAGTCAATCGAATCGGTAGAGCAGACAATGCCAGAACATTTTTCAAATCAAGAGATATCAGAAATGAAACGCATTGTAAATAACAAATATGATTTCCGTATTAAACAATATGATAATAATGAAAAGCAATGGGATACATACGTATCGGTAGTTATGGTAGTGCGTGGGACAAAGCAAAAATGAAAGATTGGTTTACGATAGATAAAATAGACGAACAAACTTATATAATCAGCGAATACCGACATTGGGAAGAAACGCACTGTTATCTTTTAATCGGCGGCGAGCGTTGTCTTTTGATTGATACGGGGCTTGGAATTTGCAACATTTACGAGCAAGTACGCAAACTGACGGATATGTCCGTTACTGCCGTTGCAACACATATCCATTGGGATCACATAGGTGGACACAAATATTTTCCCGATTTTTATGTCCACAAAGCCGAGTTAGATTGGTTGAACGGCAAGTTTCCGCTTTCTATTCAAACCGTCCGTGATATGGTTGTTGACCGTTGCGATTTACCCGAAGGCTTTGACGTAAGCAATTACGAGGTGTTTCAGGGAACGCCGACAATGGTTTTGAACGGCGGAGAAATCATTGATTTGGGCGACAGAAAAATACAAGTGTTACATACCGCAGGACATTCGCCCGGACATCTTTGCTTTTGGGAAAAAGAACGGGGTTATATATTTACGGGCGACTTGATTTATAAGGATACATTGTTTGCCTATTATCCGTCAACCGACCCCGAAGCATATTTGCAATCGCTTGAAAAGATTGCGGAGTTACCGTCAAAAAGATTGTTTCCCGCTCATCACTCGCTCGATATACAGCCCGAAATTGCAGTAAGAATGAGAGACGCTTTCAGTGAACTGAAAACACAAGGAAAGTTGCATCACGGCGCAGGTACTTTCAATTACGGCGATTGGGCGGTGTGGTTATAAAAATTAAAATGGAGTTGAAATATGGAACAGTTGATATTCAGTTTGCCCGATT
The DNA here is from genome assembly GCA_910586905.1 of uncultured Christensenellaceae bacterium. Taxonomy (GTDB): domain Bacteria; phylum Bacillota; class Clostridia; order Christensenellales; family CAG-314; genus Fimimonas. The sequence continues at coordinate 583 of CAJUIV010000020.1, read as the reverse complement.
TTGCAAACGGTGATACATTTCCTATCGACAACACAGGCAGAGGAAAAGATTTATCGCCCGAAATAATCATTGAAAATCTATCTGTAAAAGCCAAAACGCTTGCGGTTACTTTGGAAGATATAAGCCACCCGATAAAAGACTTTACGCATTGGGTAATTTGGAATATTCCTGCGGCAAGCAAAATCGGAAAGGCAATCTCGAAAGGTAAATACGTTTCGGATATAGGCGCAACACAAGGCGTAGCATACGGTATGCACAAATACGCCGGTCCGAAACCGCCTCGTGGTAAGACGCATAAATATCGTATAACGGTTTATGCGTTAGACTGCTCGATAGACTTATCTGCGAATAAGCGAAAAAAACACTTTCTTAAAAAAGCCGAAAATCATATTTTGCAAAAAAGTTGCCTTGAATATAGTTTTGAATAAAATAAAAGCCGTGAGACCTCTCGGCTTTTTATATGCGCTAAATTGAAATTTATTTATGTCGTGGATATTCAGGCATCAAATCAATCAATCTGGTTGTCCGTCCTTCTTTATCCAATAGAATTTCAATATTTTCCACATCTCCGCCTAAATGCATC
>CAJUIV010000019.1 GCA_910586905.1 uncultured Christensenellaceae bacterium | reverse complement strand
GGTAAACCTCCACCGAACCACCGGACTATCCGGTGGTTTTCTTGAGACAATAAAATCCGCCTTAATTTTAAAGCGGATTTTTATTTAAACGTAGTCCGATTACAAAACTACAATAAGCGCCATTTCGGCAGCATCGCCGCGACGGGGATTCATTTTGTAAACTGCGGTATATCCGCCGCGCTGTCCCTTTTCTTCGGCAAGTTTGTCGAATTTGGGAGCGTACTCGTTAAACATTTTTTCGATTAACGGATGTTTAACGGTTTTAGTGCGAAGTTTATACTCGGTTTTACTTTCCTTTGGCAAACGCGTTTCCTGCAAGTCCGCCAAATTCGCCATAAGTCTACGTCTTGCGGCAAGTTTATTCGCTCCGTCGTTAACAACCTTTACGGTTGTTTCTTTGCCGTTTACAACTTTTACTTTTTCTACTTCAACGGTATCTTTGTAAGTATTGATAGCAAGAGTAATGTATTTTTCGGCAAGTTGTTGTACTTCTTTTGCGCGGGCTTCGGTTGTTTCGAGCTTACCGTTCCACAAAAGCTGAGATACTTGATTTTTCAAAAGAGCCAATCTCAAATCAGTGGCTTTTCCTAATTTTCTATGTGATGCCATTTTACTATTCTCCTATTCATCCTTATTTTTCAAAGAAAGACCGTAACTTTCAAGTTTTGCAATAACTTCGTCGAGAGATTTTCTGCCGAGATTTCTTACTTTGAGCATATCGTCTTCCGTTCTGCAAGTAAGGTCCTCAACAGTTTGAATACCTGCGCGCTTTAAGCAGTTATAGGAACGTACCGACAAGTCCATATCGTCGATATTCATTTCCAAAACTCTCTTGTGATTGTCGCTTTCGCGCGGGATAAGTATATCTCTGTTGAAATTTTCGGACAAATCGACAAACATTTTGATATGATCTTCGATAATTTTCGCAGCCAGCGACACAATCTCTCTCCCGGAAAAAGCTCCCGTCGTTTCGACTTCGAGAGTAAGTTTGTCGCGCGTGATATCCTGACCTACGCGTGCGCTTTCTACGTTGTAACTGGCTTTTTTAACCGGTCCGAATAACGAATCGATGGGGATATAACCTATCGGGTAATTTATTTTAAGCTCCCTGTTGCGTTCCTTGTTCTTTTCAATCGAGTAGTAACCGCAGCCGCGGCCAACGTATAATTCTGCGTTTAACACCGCTCCGTCTTCCAAAGTGCAGAGGTACAAATCGGGATTCAAAACTTCCACTTCGGCGTCGGTAAGTATATCTCCCGCGTGAACTTCGCAAGGGCCGGTTTTACTAATCGATATCGTTTTTCTGAAATCATTGTCTTCATTATCAGATTTCAATGCCAGACGTTTGATGTTCAGTATAATGTCCGTTACGTCTTCTTTTACGCCGGGAATAGTTGAAAATTCGTGCTGGATACCCTCTATTCTCAATCCGACCACAGCCACGCCGGGAAGTGCGGCAAGCAAAACTCTTCTTAAAGCGTTTCCGAGAGTGATGCCGTAACCTCTTTCCAACGGTTCCGCCACAATCTTTATGATACTGGCATTTTGTCCGCTTTCTTCAACTGTCATTACCGGTTTTTCTATTTCCATCATTGGACAACAATCTCCTTATATTAAATTTAAAATTTTCCGCGTAATATTTACGCAGTGCGCCGCAATGCCGCGTAAATACGCAACGTTGCAACAAGTAAAGTTATACCGTCTATATTATTTGGAGTACAACTCGACAATCATATGTTCTTGGATATTCATGTCGATATCTTCTCTCGTAGGCTTTGAAAGTACTTTACCTGTAAGTTCCGCAGGTTCGAAATCTAACCATTTAGGAAGATTGTTGGGTTTTTTGGATTGTTTAAGTTCCGCAAACAAAGGCTGTTCCTTTTTGTTGTCTTTGATGGAAACTACGTCGCCGACTTTGATTTCGTAACTCGGGATAGTTACGCGTTTTCCGTTTACGGTTATAAGACCGTGATTAACGAACTGTCTTGCTTGACTGCGGGAAACGCCTATACCCATACGGTAAACTACGTTGTCCAGTCTTTGTTCGAGCAATATAAGCATATTTGCGCCGGTTACGCCTTTAAGACGTTCGGCTTCTTCGTAGTACTTGTGGAATTGCTTTTCCTGAAGTCCGTAAATTCTCTTGGTCTTTTGTTTTTCTCTTAATTGAAGTCCGTATTCGGTTACTTTCTTTCTGGAATCGGCGTGAACTCCGGGTATTTTGCCGCGACGGGTAATCGCGCACTTATCCGTGTAACATCTATCGCCTTTTAAAAACAATTTGCATTTTTCACGTCTGCATTGACGGCAATCTGCGCTTGTATATCTAGCCATTTCTATTCTCCTTTAACTAAACTCTTCTACGCTTGGGCGGACGACATCCGTTGTGAGCGATAGGAGATACGTCGCGTATCAGCGTTACTTCGATTTCTGCCGTTTGCAAAGCGCGAATAGCGGATTCGCGTCCTTGTCCGGGACCTTTTACGTATACTTCAACCGAGCGAACGCCGTACTCTTTAGCGCCTTTTGCCGCAACCTCGGCGGCTTGCTGAGCGGCAAACGCGGTACTTTTACGTGAACCGCGGAAACCGAGACTGCCGGAGCTGCACCACGAAAGAGCGTTGCCGTTCATATCGGTAAATGTTACAATCGTGTTGTTGAAGGAAGCATGAATATGTACTTGTCCTTTGTCAACTTTTCTTATGTCGCGTCTTTTCTTGACAACTTTTTTACCAGCCATTATTACTTACCTCCTTATTTAGCTTTTTTACCGCGTGAAACGGTGCGTTTGGGACCTTTTCTCGTGCGGGCGTTTTGTTTTGTGGATTGTCCTCTTACGGGAAGTCCCTTACGATGACGGATTCCTCTGTACGAGCCAATTTCAATTTGTCTTTTTATGTTCAAAGATACTTCACGACGAAGGTCGCCCTCTACGTGGAGATTCTTTTCTATACAATCACGGATTTTAGATACGTCGTCTTCGGTTAAATCTTTGACGCGGGTATCGGGATTGACGCCCGTTTCGGCAAGAATATTTTTAGCCGTGGTACGTCCTATTCCGTAAATGTAGGTCAAGCCGATTTCAATACGTTTTTCTCTGGGTAAATCTACACCGGAAATACGAGCCATTTGTTTTTCTCCTTAAAAGTTTTAAAATTTATAATTTCTTTTATATATCTACACGCAAAAGAATACCGAGCCTATGTGGAATGATGTCGCATAAACTTTTGTCGTGATTGTATCCAAAGTTGACGCCACGCGGTGGCGTATACTCGTACAATTTTAGCCTTGTCTTTGCTTGTGCTTGGGATATTTGGAACAAATTACCATCACTTTTCCGTTACGTTTGATTACCTTGCACTTGTCGCACATGGGTTTAACAGACGGTCTTACTTTCATTTTATCCTCCTTGATACGGCTTTTCTGCCGCAAAGTAAATGTTTTGTTTGATAACGCTTATTGTTGAACGCCCTTTGTTCTCCAAACGATACGTCCTTTTGTAAGGTCGTAAGGACTCATTTCCAATTTTACCGCGTCTCCGGGAAGAATCCTGATTGAGTGAATTCTTAACTTGCCGGAAACATAAGCGGTTATTTCGTGGTTATTCGTAAGTCTTACTCGAAACTCCGCATTGCGAAGCGCTTCAATAACTACGCCTTCAACCTCTATTACGTCGTCTTTTGACATTTAGTTTCTCCTAAAATTTGATAATCGAGAACTTATCGGCATCTGGTCCGCAAGCTCAAGTTGCATTTTCCGAAAGGAAAATCAGCCGTTTTGTTGGTTAAATTGTCTTAAAGCGCTTTTTACTTCGCTGTCAAACACTTTTTTACCGGTTTCAAACTTCAATGCAATCGATTCTAAAACAGAACCGCTGTCAGAAACGTGTTTAATATTTTTCTTTTTGGGAGCGTTGAGTTTTCTCGTGCCGCCGTCGGACAAAAATACGTAGCCTTTTTTTTCGTCAATACTAACGACTACAAAGTACATTCCTTTATCTCTGCCCTGCGTTGACAAAACTACGCTGCCGATTTTTAAGCCACAATCGTTCATACTTACCTATAAACTTAAAATTTCTATGCCGTTATCCAGTATCGCTATGGTATTTTCGTAATGAGAAGCAGGTTTGCGGTCGCGGGTTTTTACCGTCCAACCGTCTGCAGACCAATCGACTTTATACGTTCCCATAGTTATCATAGGTTCTATCGCGACGGTCATACCGTGAGACAATCTCATACCGTGTCCCGCCGTCCCGTAATTGGGGACTTCGGGGTCTTCGTGCATTTCGCGCCCTATACCGTGTCCTACAAGGTCGCGCACCACTCCGTAACCGAAACTTTCGGCGTAAGCTTGTATTGCGTGTCCCAAATCTCCAAGACGCGTTTCGCCCGCTTTTATTATCTTGACGCCCTCAAAAAAACATTGTTCAGTAACCTCTATAAGCCGCTGACACTCTGGGCTGATAATTCCTACGGCTACGGTTCGCGCTGCATCGCCGTGCCAACCGTTAAAAATCGCTCCGCAATCGTAGCTTACTATCTGCCCTTCCTGAAGAATTTTTCTTTTGGAGGGAATGCCGTGTACTACTTCGCAGTCGACTGAAACGCAAATACTTGCGGGAAAACCGTTATAGTTTAAAAAACTGGGCGTTGCGTTTTGTGAAACGATATAATCGTGAGCCAATTTGTTAAGTTCGTAGGTAGACACGCCCGGTTTAGTATGCTCGCGCAGCAAATCGAGCGTATCCCGAACTATAATATTCGCTTTGCGCATATACGCAATTTGCGAATCGGATTTGATTAAAATCATTTTTTCAATACGGACAATATTCTCGCGTAAACTTCTTCGATGCCGCCGTTGCCGTCGACCGTTAAAAGCTTACCTTGTTTTTGATAGTACTCGATAAGAGGGAAAGTCGTTTTATAGTAAACTCTCAGTCTTTCTCGTACGGTTTCTTCGCTGTCGTCCGCGCGGATAATCAGTTTTCCTCCGCACGACGGACACAAAGTTTCGTTTTCTAACGACGAAACGTGGAAAGTTCCGTTGCAATCCGGACAGAAACGGCGTCCGGACAAACGTTTTACGATAGCTTCTTCGTCAACGTCAAGGTTGACCGCGCAGTCTATCAGTTCGAAAGTATCCAGAGCCTCCGCCTGAATTAACGAACGGGGAAAGCCGTCTAAGATATATCCGTTTTTACAGTCGTCCTCGCGCAATCTGTTTTTGACGATTTCGATTGTAATTTCGTCGGGGACAAGCTCTCCGCGCGCCATAATATCCTTCACCTGCAAACCGAGGGGCGTTTCTTCCTTTAGATTTTTACGGAAAATATCGCCTGTCGATATTTGAGGCACTTGTAAATCGTTCGTGAGTCTTTGCGCCATAGTACCTTTGCCGCTACCGGGCGCGCCTAACAGAATTATTTTCATATTATTTCAAAAATCCTTTTGAATTGGAACCTAACAATCCCTTGTAATGGCGCATCAAAATTTGATTTTCCAACGCCTTGTTGAACTCCAACGCTACAGATACGCAGATAAGCATACCCGTCGTACTGAAACTCGATACCAGCTTAGACGCCATATTCATACCTAGCCAACCGGGAAGAGAGAACAAAATGGAAGGAATAAACGCTATTATCGCAAGGAATACCGCGCCCCACAAAGTGATACGCGAAACAACCTTTGCAAGGTATTCGGCGGTTTCTCTGCCCGGACGGATACCCGTTACGAAGCCACCGTTGCTTTGGATATTACGCGAGATTTCAACGGGATTGAATTGAATTTGCGAATAGAAATACGCAAATACGAAAATCAATATTGCCAAAATCAAGTTGTATACCACCACGCCGCAAGCGTTACCGTTCGCCGTCATCCAAGTATTCCACCACGAAGCGAAATTGCTATCCGACCAAAACGTTGAAATAAGCATTTGCGGGAAACTCATAATCGCGTAAGCGAAAATCAAAGGCATAACGCCGGACGCATTTACCTTGATAGGAATAAACGTCGATTGTCCGCCGTACATTTTGTTACCCTTAACTTGCTTAGCGTACTGAACCTTGATTTTTCTTTCGGCGCCGTCTACCCAAACGATAAATCCGAACACCAAAATCAATTCTGCAACGAAGATAAGAGCTTCCGCCCAGTTGCCGCCCATCAGCGTGCTGCCCATTTCCTGAGCTGCCGTCGAAATGATACCTACGAAAATCAACAATGAAATTCCGTTAGAAACGCCGTACTCGGTAATACGTTCGCCAATCCACATGCAAAGCATGCTTCCGCCAACCAACATAGCGACGATATAAATACCCATTATCCATTTACCGCCGGTAGTAGCGAAGAAACTCGACCACTGTCCGCCCAGCCAACCGGTATTTACGTAATTGTAATCTCCGCTGTTAGTAAACGTAAGATAAATACCAACGGCGCTTACGATTGCCAAAGCCAAAGTTACCCAACGGGTAATTTTGTCTATTTTCTTTTTGCCTTCCTCTCCTTCCTTGGACATTCTTTCAAGAGCAGGAATCGCTACCGTTAACAACTGCACGATAATCGACGCGTTGATATACGGTGAAATGCCGAGAGAAAAGAGTGTTCCTTGACTTAAAGCGCTACCGGTTATAGAATCCAACAATCCAAAAATATTCATATTTTCGGTGTCGAGCGATATCGGCGACAGTCCCGGAATCGTTATATAACAACCGAGTCTAAACAAAATGATAAACAGGATTGTCATAAAGATTTTGTTACGTACGTCCTTTATCTTAAAGGCATTTCTGATGGTTTCAAACATTATTATAATACCTCTGCAACTCCGCCTGCCGCTTCGATAGACGCCTTTGCGGAAGCGGAAAACTTATCTGCTTTGACAGTAAGCTTTTTAGTTAAATGTCCGTTGCCGAGAACTTTTACTCCACCGTTGTTCTTGCTCTTTAAAATACGTTTTTCGGCAAGCAATTCGGGCGTAACAACCGTTCCTTCTTCGAACACGTTGAGAGCTTCTACGTTTACAATATCGTAATTAACTGCAAACTTATTGTTGAAACCACGTTTGGGCAAACGTCTTGCAAGAGGAGTTTGTCCTCCTTCGAATCCGGGGCGAACACCGCCTCCGCTACGAGCCCATTGACCTTTATGTCCTTTTCCGCTGGTCTTACCGAGGCCGCTACCGATACCTCTACCCAATCTTTTCTCGGCGGTGTTCGCGCCGATTGCGGGTTGAATTGTATGTAATCTCATTTTAGCCTCCTACTTAACTTCTTCTACAACCACAAGGTGTTTAACTTTAAATACCATACCGCGAATAGCCGCGTTATCCGGCAACACGTTGCTGGAACGGATTTTTGTAAGTCCCAAGGCTTTAACCGTTGCCTGCTGGTCTTTTAAACAGCCTGCGGTGCTTTTTACTAACGTTACTTTAACTTTACCTTTCGCTTCCGCATAGGGTTTTGCGCCTTTGGCGGGTTTTACGGGCAAGCTTTTTTCAACGACGTATCTTCCGTTTATATAAAGAGGGGCTTTTGCAGCCGCTTTTTTAGCGGTTTTCTTAGCGGGAGTTTCCGCTTTTACGGGAGCTTCTTTTACAACCTCTTCGGCCGCAACAGCCGTTTCGTTTACAGCTTCTGCCGTTTGAGCGGCAGCCTTCTTCGGAGTTGCCGCTTTTTTAGCGGGAGCTTTTCCCTCTGAAGATTTGGCGGTCGTTTTTGCCGTAGTTTTGGAAGTCGCTGCGGTTTTTGTAGTTCTTTTTATAGGTTTTTCGCCTACTACTTCGATATTTACGACTTTTTCGTTACTTTCTGCCATAACTTCCCTCCTTAAATTTCGTCAACGCGTTTTCCGCGAAGTTCGGCGATGTGTTCGCGCGTGCGAAGTTGAGTAAGTCCGTCGAACGTTGCTTTAACGCAGTTGATAGGATTGTTCGAACCGTAAGATTTGGTACGAATATCTTTGATTCCTACCGCTTCCAAAACGTTTCTTACGGGACCGCCGGCGATAACTCCGGTACCGGGCTGAGCCGGCATAAGCAAAACTTTGCCTCTGCCGAACTTTCCGATTGCTTCGTGAGGAATCGTCGTATCTACCAAAGCGATTTTAACCATAGCTTTTTTAGCTCTCAGGTTTGCTTTCTCGATAGCTTGAGGAACTTCGGCGGCTTTAGCCATACCGATTCCTACCATGCCTTTACCGTCGCCTACTACGCAGAGCGCCGAGAAACGCATTGTGCGTCCGCCCTTTACAACCTTAGTTACACGGTTAACCGCAACGAGCTTTTTGATGAGACCGTCGTCTTCTCTGTTATCTCTGTCGCGATTGTTGCGTCTGCCGCCTTTTCTGTCGGGGCGACCGTCGCGGAAATTACGTTTGGGTTGCTCCTGTTGTTGAGGAGCCTGTTCTTGCGCAACTTCCGTTGCAACAACTTCTACTTCTTGTACGTTTTCCATATTGTAGTCTCCTCCTAGAATTTAAGTCCGGCTTCTCTCGCGCCGTCGGCCAGAGCCGCGACTCTGCCCGTGTAAATATATCCCGCGCGGTCGAATACCGCTTCGCTCAAACCGAGTTTAAGCGCTTTGTTAGCGATGTCCCGACCTACGAGTTTTGCAGCTTCCGTCTTAGATTTTCCCTCAAGACTTTTAGCCAAAGCGAGACTGCTGGACGCAGCCAACGTTTTGCCGTTAACGTCGTCAATAATTTGAGCGTAGATATAACTTGTGGAACGGTAAACGCAAAGACGGGGTTTAACGCTTGTGCCGAATACCTTTTTTCTAACTCTCGCATGACGGACGCGTCTGTCAGCGTTTTTATTTATCTTTTTAATCATAATCTACACTCCTTACTTACCCGATTTCTTGCCTTCTTTCAAGATTACGGTTTCTTCCTTATAGCGTACGCCGTAAGCGTGATAGGGTTCGACGGGACGTTTAGCTTTTATGTTAGCGGCAACTTGTCCTACAAGTTCCTTATCGAAGCCCGAAACGACTATTTCCGTTTGCGTGGGACATTCGAACTTGATTCCTTCGGGAGCTAAAACTTCAACGGGATGCGAATAACCGATGTTAAGCACCAATTTATTGCCTTGCACAGCCGCTTTGTAACCTACGCCGTTGATAATAAGGTTACGGGTAAATCCATCGTGAACTCCCTTTACCATATTAGCGACGAGCGCCCTATATAATCCGTGTTTAGCCTGAACGTCGCCCGTAGCGTTTTCGGGACAAGTAAACAAAATTTCGTTTGCCGAAATCTCGCAGCCTATTGCGGCGTCTATTGTGCGGGTAAGAGTTCCCTTAGAGCCTTTAACCGTTATAACGCCGTTATCGTAGTTTACGGTTACGCCTGCGGGTATTGCGATAGGTTTTTTACCAATTCTTGACATTTTTCCTACCTCCTACCAAACGAAAGCGATTACTTCGCCGCCAAGATTTTGACTGCGAGCGGCTTTATCCGTCATAATGCCCTTGCTTGTGGACACGATTGCTATTCCCAAACCGTTTAAAACTTTGGGAAGTTCTTCGCTCTTTGCGTAAACTCTCAAACCGGGTTTAGAAATACGTTTTAAACCGGTAATGACTTTTTCGCCTTTGTAGCCGTACTTCAACGTTACCTTTAAAGAATCTTGCAATTCTTGTTCTACGACTTCGTAACCTGCTATATATCCTTCGCTTACGAGTATATCTAAAATAGCCTTTTTGGTTTTAGAAGCGGGAATTTCTACGTCGGCGTGTTTTGCAGTGATAGCGTTTCTGATACGAGTTAACATATCAGCAATAGGATCTGTAACAACCATTTGTATTTCCTCCTTTTACCAACTTGCTTTTTTAACGCCGGGGATTTCTCCCTTGTACGCCTTTTCTCTAAAGCAAATTCTGCAAATTCCGTACTTTCTTAGTACCGAGTGCGGACGTCCGCAGATAGAACAACGAGTATATCCGCGAGTGGAATACTTGGGTGTTCTTTGTTGTTTGTTTATCATTGATTTTTTTGCCATTTCACACCTCCGACCTACGCCCTGAAAGGCATACCCAAATATTTGAGTAGCGCTTTGCCTTCCGCGTCGGTTTTTGCCGTCGTAACGAAAGTTACGTCGAAACCTCTTGTTTTTTCCACTTGGTCGTAAACGATTTCGGGGAAAATAAGCTGCTCGCGGATACCGAGAGTATAATTGCCGCGTCCGTCGAGATTTGTGTTAACTCCGCGGAAGTCGCGAACTCTGGGCAACGCGATGCTGACGAGTTTATCGAAAAACGCGTACATACGTTCGCCGCGGAGAGTTACTTTTGCTCCTACAGCCATACCTTTTCTTACCTTAAAGTTTGCAACGGACAATTTGCTGTTGGTTACCAAGGGTTTTTGACCGGATATGGATTTAAGTTCTTCTACCGCCAGTTGGAACGACTTGGAGTTATCTTTAACGTCGCCAAGCCCTGCGTTCAAAACGATTTTTTCCAAACGGGGTACTTCGTTGATGTTTTTATAACCGAATTCTTTGACGAGTTGAGGAACGACTGTATCAGTGTACAATGTCTTCAATCTACATTCAACCGGTTTTGCGCTTGTTTCAGCGGTTTTCTTTGTAGCCATTTTGTTCCTCCTTATTATTCTTCGGTTGCGGGAGCTTTTTCAGCCGCTTTCGATTTTTTAGAAGAAGTTTTAGAAGCGGCTTTTACAGCCTTTTTAACTTGCTTCTTTTCTTCCTTAACGTCTATTTTAGCGCCGCATTTTTTGCAGCTTCTTACGAATTTGCCGTGATCTCCGAGAACGTGCGCAACGCGGGTTGCTTTTCCGCATTTAGGGCAAACGAGCATAACGTTACTTACGTCTATAGCGCGGGGTCTCTCAACCTTGCCGCCCTGCTCTTGCGCTGAACGTGGTTTCTTATGTTTTGTAACCATGTTGAGATTTTCAACGATTACTCTTCCCGTTTTAGGGTCGGCTACGATGACTTTGCCTCTTTTGCCGAAGTCTTTTACTCCTCCGACTATTATTTCGACGGTATCACCGGACCTAACATTCATACTTGCCATTTTTTCGTCCTCCTTTTACAGCACTTCCGGAGCGAGAGAGACAATCTTCATATAATCTTTTTCACGAAGTTCTCTTGCTACCGGCCCGAAAATACGGGTGCCTTTGGGTTGCTTTTGAGCGTCGATAATTACCGCCGCGTTATCGTCGAAACGAATGTGCGTGCCGTCTTTACGATTGATACCGTACGCGCTGCGTACGATAACGGCCTTGACTACGTCGCCCTTTTTAACGACTCCGCCGGGGTTTGCGCTCTTGACCGACGCGACGATTACGTCGCCGATGTTGCCGAACCTACGGAAGGAACCGCCAAGGACCCTGATACACATAAGTTCTTTTGCGCCGCTGTTATCGGCCGCTTTAAGTCTTGTTTGTGGTTGAATCACTTTACCGTCCTCCTATTTAGCCTTTTCGACGATTTCAAGCAAACGCCAGTTTTTATCCTTAGATAACTTTCTTGTTTCAACGATTCTTACGGTATCGCCTATGCCGCAAACGTTATCTTCGTCGTGAGCCTTGTATTTTTTCGTCGTGGACACCGTCTTTTTGTAAAGAGGGTGTTTGTATTTGTTAACTACGGCGACAACGATTGTTTTATCCATTTTATCGGAAACAACGATGCCGACTCTTTCTTTTCTACTGTTTCTTTCCATTGCTTGTTACCTCCGCTTACGCCTTGCTAGCTTGCTCTCTTTCACGGAGAACGGTTTTTATTCTTGCTATGTCTTTTTTGACGTTATTCAAAGCAAGAGGGTTAGTCAGTTGTCCCGTTGCGTGAGATAAACGCAAGTTGAACAATTCCTTTTTCAAATCGGCAAGCTTAACTTGCAATTCTTCATTATTAAGTTCGCGAACATTACTTGCTTTCATTTGCACTCACCTCGTCGACTTTCTTCACAAACTTGCACTTAACGGGCAGTTTGTGGCTGGCAAGACGCAATGCTTCACGAGCGATATCCTCGGACACGCCCGACATTTCAAACATTACTCTTCCGGGTTTTACTACGGCTACCCAATATTCGGGAGCACCTTTACCTGAACCCATACGGATACCGATGGGTTTTTGCGATACCGGTTTGTCGGGGAAAATATTCACCCAAACTTTACCGCCGCGCTTTATAAAACGAGTCATAGCGACACGGGCGGCTTCTATTTGATTGGATTTAATCCAACCGCATTGAGCGGCTTGAAGACCGTATTCGCCGTAAGCAACCGTGTTGCCTCTGTGCGCTTCGCCTTTCATTCTTCCGCGGAAGACGCGGCGATGCTTAACTCTTTTAGGCATCAACATTATTCAGTTACCTCCTTTTTGACAGTCTTCTTTTTCTTCGGAAGCACTTCTCCTCTGTATACCCATACTTTAACGCCGATGATACCGAACGTGGTCAATGCCTGCGCAAAGCCGTAGTCGATATCGGCTCTTAAAGTATGAAGAGGAATGCTGCCTTCGTGATATTGTTCGCAACGGGCGATTTCAGCTCCGTCAAGACGTCCGGAAACCATCGTTTTGATTCCCTTTGCGCCCGAACGCGTCGCTCTGCCCATGCATTGACGCATAGCTCTGCGGAAAGATACGCGCTTTTCGAGTTGAGCTGCGATAGCTTCCGCCACAAGCTGAGCGTCCATATCGGGGCGCTTAACTTCGATAATATTCAGCATAACCGCTTTGTCGCCGACCATCTTGGCGATTTCAGCCTTGATTTCTTCGGCTCCGGCTCCGGCTTTGCCAATCAATACTCCGGGACGTCCCGTATGAATATCTACTATGACTTTGCCTTCGCTTCTTTCGATAACGATTTTGCTGATACTCGATTGATAATACTTCTTTTTGAGGAAAGTTCTTATTTTATCGTCTTCTTTGATAAATTTGGCGAAATCTTTTTTGTCCGCAATCCATTTTGCGTTCCAATCCTGAATAACGCCTACTCTCAATCCGTGCGGATTAACTTTTTGTCCCATAAAAATCCTTCCTCCCTTACGCTCTTTCGTCCAAAATCACTGTGATATGACTTGTTCTTTTTAAGATACGATATCCTCTGCCGCGAGATACAGGTTGCATTCTCTTAAGCGTCGGACCTTGGTCTGCAAAGCACTCCGCAACGTAAAGAACATCTTTGTTCATACCGAGATTAACTTCTGCGTTAGCGGCTGCCGAATTCATACATTTAAGCACAGGTTCGGCGGCGGCTTTAGCCGTAGTTTTTAAAACTGCGACGGCGTCCTTGTAATCCTTGCCGCGGATAAGGTCTAAAACGACTTGAACCTTGGACGGAGAGATACGGATGTACTTTGCTATTGCCTTGGGGCGTCTGTCTTTATTAGCCTCGCGCATTTCGGCTTTCGCTTTACTTCTTGTAGCCATTTCTAATCCTCCTATTTGCCGCCGGCGGTTTTACTACCCGCGTGTCCCTTAAACGTTCTCGTAGGAGCGAACTCACCGAGTTTCAAACCCACCATATCTTCCGTAATATATACGGGAACGTGCTTTTTGCCGTCGTGTACAGCTATCGTGTGTCCTACAAAATCGGGAAAGATTGTAGAACTTCTTGACCATGTTTTCAAAACTTTCTTTTCGCCTTTTTCGTTCATTTCCTTGATTCTCTTTAAAAGAACGGGTTGAACGTAAGGTCCTTTTTTAACCGATCTACTCATTTTACTTCCTCCGATTAGTTAACGCGCTTCACAATAAATTTGCTGGAAGCCTTTTTCTTCTTTCTTGTCTTGTAACCAAGAGCGGGTTTGCCCCAAGGTGTAACGGGTCCGGGACGACCGACGGGCGATTTTCCTTCGCCGCCGCCGTGAGGGTGGTCGCAGGGGTTCATAACGCTGCCGCGAACGGTAGGCCTTACACCCATATGACGTTTTTTACCCGCCTTACCGAGCGAAACGATTTCGTGGTCGAGATTGCCCACCTGACCGATAGTCGCGCGGCACTTCAAAAGTATCAATCTCATTTCTCCGCTGGGCATACGAATTGTTGCGTATTTGCCTTCCTTAGCCATAAGCTGAGCGAAAATTCCTGCCGAACGGGCTATCTGTCCGCCTTTACCGGGATTCATTTCGATATTGTGAACTATCGAGCCGACGGGGATATTTTCGAGAGGCAAATTATTACCGACTTTGATATCGGCGTCGGGACTGGACACTACCGTGTCGCCCACGTTCAAACCTACGGGAGCAAGAATATATCTTTTTTCGCCGTCTGCATAGTGAAGCAAAGCGATATTTGCGGTACGGTTGGGGTCGTATTCGATTGTGGCGACTTTTGCGGGTACGGATTTGTCGCGTTTAAAGTCGATAATTCTGTACTTAACGCGATTTCCGCCGCCGATATGTCTTACCGTTATGCGGCCCGTAGAATTTCTTCCGCCGGATTTTTTATTTTTGGCGAGAAGACTTTTTTCAGGGGTTGTAGTAGTGATTTCTTCGTACGTCGATACGGACATAAAACGACGCGCCGGAGAAGTCGGTTTATATTTTTTAATAGCCATTTTTCTAATCCTCCGTCATCAGGACAAGCTTTCAAAGAACTCGATGGCTTTGCTGTCCGCGGTCAAGCGAACAGTCGCTTTTTTCCAATCGGGCGTATGACCTTGCGTTCTGCCTTGTCTTTTAAGCTTACCGTTTACGGTAGCGGTTGTTACTTTTTCTACTTTTACGCCGAAGATTTCTTCTACCGCTTTTTTGATTTCCACTTTGTTTGCGCTTTTAACGACTTCGAAAGTGTACGTTTTAGCGGGAATACCTGCGTAACTTTTTTCCGTAAGTACGGGACGTTTTATAATATCGTAGGAATTCATAACGAATATGCCTCCTCAATTTTCTTTATCGCATCCTTGGTTGCGATGATTGCAACGTTGGAAACAAGCTGATACACGTTAGCGAGATTCGCGTCGGTAACGGTAAGTTTTTCGATATTAGCGCCCGCTCTTACAACGTCGGTCGCGTCGCCGGAAACAAGTACGAGCGTTCTTTTGTCGAACTTAAAGTTTTTCAAAATCTCAGCCATATACTTTGTTTTGGGAGCGTCGAGTTTAAGTTCGTCCACTACTACCAATTCGTTATTAGCGACTTTGTAACTCAAAGCGCTGCGGAAAGCTTGAGCTTTCATCTTTTTGTTGAGCTTTTTGGAAAAGTCTCTCGGTTTCGGAGCGAAAACCACGCCGCCCTTTATCCATTGCGGAGCGCGGATAGAACCTTGTCTTGCGCGACCCGTTCCCTTTTGACGCCAAGGTTTGATTCCGCCGCCGCGAACTTCCGTACGCGTCAACGTCGATTTCGTGCCTTGTCTTTGGTTTGCTTGGTAGGCTACTACCGCTTGGTGAATAAGAGCTTCGTTGTATTCGCAACCGAACACAGCGTCGTCAAGCTTTAATTGTCCAACTTCGGAAGCCTTGCTATTATAAACTTTAACTTGCATTGTTATGTACTCCTTTCACCTTATTTCTTTACGGCGTTGCGTACGTAAACTATGCTGTTCTTAGAACCGGGAACAGCGCCTTTTACGAGGAGAACGCCTTTCTCTTTGTCGACTTTTACTACAGAGAGATTAAGTACCGTTACTTGTTCTACGCCGTAATGACCCGGAAGATTTTTTCCCGGCATAACGCGCGAAGGACTGCTTATGGGACCCATAGAACCGACTTCTCTGTGAACGGGGCCTACGCCGTGCGTTTCTTTGAGTCTGTGTTGATTCCAACGTTTGATAACGCCGGAAAATCCGTGTCCTTTAGAAGTTCCCGTTACATCCACGAAATCGCCGGGCTGGAATACGTCGCACTCGACTTTCGCGCCCACTTCGAGGCTTGTCCCTTCGAGTTTGAATTCGTGCAGATGTTTAACGGTTGCTCCGCTTGCTTTCAAATGACCGAGTTCGGGTTTGTTGAGTTTTTTATCAGCCACTTCGTCGAAACCGAGTTGTAACGCGTCGTATCCGTCGCGCTCAACGGTTTTCTTTTGAGTTACAGTACAAGGTCCCGCTTTGATAACCGTTACGGGAACCATCGTTCCGTCCGCCAGGAAGACTTGCGTCATACCGAGCTTTTTACCAATGATTGCTTTATTCATAGATAAAGTTCACCTCCATATATATTTCGTATTACAATTTAATCTTAACGTCGATGCCTGCGGGTAAATCCAATTTGGTCAGACTGTCAATCGTTTTGGCGTTGGGACTGTAGATGTCGATTAAACGCTTGTACGTGCGAAGTTCGAATTGTTCGCGCGCATCTTTATACTTGTGCGTAGCGCGAAGAACGGTTACTATTTCTTTTTCCGTAGGAAGAGGAATAGGTCCCGATACTTTGCTTCCCATTTTTTGAGCGGCTTCTACGATTTTGCTGCAAGCAAGGTCTACCAAGTTGTGATCGTAGGATTTAAGTTTGATTCTGATTCTTTGGTTAGCCATACGTGTTACTCCTTATTTTTTCGTTTTATTCTCCGAAACGTGTTTATGACGACAACACTTCCGTGTGTTTCATACTGCGACTTTTAATAAAGCAAACAAAGTTTGCCTACAAAATATCTGCGTCAGTTTGGTTTTTTCTTACCACTTAACGCCTGATACCGCTTAAAATCCGTTCGGCCGCAGCGCTCTCGGCGCCACTGGGTCGGCTATAAGTTTTCTGTTTTCTCAGTAACCTTATGCGTCAGCCCCTATTTCGCAGCCTATTTAGTTTATCACAGCAATCAATAGGTGTCAAACGATTTCAATCGATAAATACAGAATTTTTGCCGAAAATTTAAAACATTTTACAAAAATTTATCTATTCGGGGTTTTACCGATATGTCAATCGTTTTGTTGAGCAGGGACGACGCGCAAGGCAACGGACAAATAACGCGCTTTAAGCTGTAAGCGGCTTTCGGTTGCTCTTACGCCGAATTTGACGGCAATCAAACCGAAGCCTTTTACACAACGCTTTACTTTTTCAACTTTTCAGTTAACCGCCGCTTACTTATTCCATATCACGGAGTCGGTTGAAACATCCAGACGTATCGGCGTTTAAGTTATAAATAAAAAATTACCGGCATAAAATCAAAAAAAAACAAGAAAAGCGCAGATTAAATCCGCGCTTTTAATTAGGAATATAAATAAATAACTAAAAATACCAATGCTACAAGCACGAATCCTGCGCCTATCAAAACAACGTGCAGAAAAGAACGTTTCTTTTCTTTCTGAGCTTGTCGATAATCATAAAAAGTTCTGTACTTAACCTTTGTCAAATCACGTTTCAATAAGTCGAACAGTTTTAGTATCCCGAACGACAGCATATCGAAAGCGCCGCCGTTGGTAGCCATTACAAGCAGCCCTATCCCAAGCGTAATAACTCCGGGAACGAAAAACGCGTCGCTCAGTTCTCCCATAAGCGTTTTGCCGGTTTTGACAAACGACCCGCGCGTTGCAAGTATCACCACCGTAAAAATCGAGCATATCAAAAAAGGTATTAGATATTTTAAAACTTTCTTCATTATGTAAACGCTCTACTTATCTTTCTTTTTCGTCGTCGTTTTGGTACTTTTGCTTTTCGTATTGGGCGTTTTTGCTTTTGCGGCTTTCGGCTGTTTCTCTTCCACCGCTTTTAAATCGGCGCTTTCCTTTGCGTCCAACTCCGCAATTTCCTTTTTATACCGTTCAAACTCTGCGTCGTTACAATAAATAAAGTGTCCGGGAACGACTTCCTGCATATACGGTTGCTGCTCGCTGTAATCGTGAGCGGCAAGCGGGTTGTACGTAATACGTTTGCGCTGTTTTTCGAAATGCGGATCCGGCAAAGGAATTGCAGACAAAAGCGATTTGGTATACGGATGCAACGGATGCCTGAACAACTCGTCGCTTGTGGTAAGTTCGACGATTTTACCGAAGTACATTACCGCAATTCTGTCGGAGAAATATTTAACTACGGACAAATCGTGCGCTATAAAAAGAATCGTAAGTCCGAGTTTTTCACGAAGGTCGTTTAAAAGATTGATAACCTGAGCTTGTATCGAAACGTCCAATGCGGATATCGGTTCATCTGCGATTATCAAATCGGGTTTCAATATGATTGCCCTGGCTATACCGATACGCTGCCGCTGTCCTCCGGAGAATTCGTGAGGATAACGTCCCGCGTGTTCGGGAACCAATCCTACCAAATCCAATACTTTGTATACTTGTTCGTTTATATACTCTTTATCTTTAATTCCTCTAATAAGCAAGCCTTCCGCGATTATTTCTTTTACCGTCATCAACGGGTTAAGCGAAGCTATCGGGTCTTGGAAAATCATCTGCATCTTGTTCATTACTCTGTCATTAGAAGCAAGACGCAGTTCTTTTTTCATTTCCGCCTGAAGCTTTTTTTGTTCTTCTTCCGTACCTGCCGCGGCAATAAGAGGCTCGTACTTATTTCGAACGAGCCTCATTTGCTGTTCGGCGTACATTTTGTTGCAATACTTATGGTCGTGTTTAGCGCTTTTTATAAGCGCGGTCTGCTCGGCTATAAGTGCGTTTAATTCGCTGTTTATTGTTTCGATTTCTGCATCGCGTTCGGAACTTTGAGGCTGTTCTTTGAGTATTTTCAACCGCTCGTTCGCCTTGCCTTTAGCGTTGCGTATAACTTCCTGATAGTTGTTGATTCCAGCGCAGATACGCTGTCCTTCGAAGTAAACCGAGCCTCCGGTGATGTCGTACAAACGAATAATCGAGCGTCCAGTAGTAGTTTTTCCGCAGCCCGACTCGCCTACGAGTCCGAAAACTTCGCCTTTGTAAATATCGAAATTTACGTCGTCGACCGCGCGCAGCTGTCTTTTGCCCATTTTAAAAAATTGCTGTAAATGTTGAACGGACAGTAAAACTTCTCTTTCTTCCGACATATCACTTTGCCTCCTTTGACATTCTCTCGATGCGGTCGGTTACGATTTTAGGCGGAGTAACCTTAGGCGCGTTGGGGTGCAACAGCCAAGTAGCGGCAAAATGAGTATCCGAAATTTTAAACATCGGCGGTTCTTCCTCGAAGTCTATTTCCATAGCATATTTGTTACGCGCCGCAAAGGCGTCGCCTTTCGGCGGAAAAATCATGTTCGGAGGAGTTCCGGGAATCGCTTCCAGTTTTTCTTTGGTATCAAGGTCCGGCATAGAAGATAACAAAGCCCAGGTATAAGGATGACGCGGGTCGTAAAATATATCGTCTACAGTGCCGTATTCTACGATTTTACCTGCGTACATAACTGCTATTCTGTCAGCCATATTCGCCACGACTCCGAGGTCG
Organism: uncultured Christensenellaceae bacterium; assembly: GCA_910586905.1. GTDB lineage: Bacteria > Bacillota > Clostridia > Christensenellales > CAG-314 > Fimimonas. Next base: position 10,683 of record CAJUIV010000019.1, on the reverse strand, counting down.
TGCGTAATAAAAATAACCGACAAATTACGTTCCGACTTGATACGATTGATAAGCTCCAGAATCTGCGACTGAATAGTTACGTCCAAAGCTGTGGTAGGTTCGTCGCATATAAGTATGTCGGGATTCGCCGCCAAAGCTATGGCGATAACTATACGCTGACGCATTCCGCCGGAAAACTCAAACGGATATTGATTGTATCTTATAGCGGGTTCCGGTATGCCTACTTCTTCCAAAAGCTTCAAGGCTTTTGCCTTTGCCATTTTGGGCGTAACCTTGTAAACCACTGCCGACGCTTGTTCTTTCAGATAGTCGATAAGCGCCACCATTTCGGCTTCGCCGTCGTAATTATATGCATTTTCGATTACAGTCCTATACGTCGCGCGCAAATTATGTAAAACTGCGCGAATATTCTTTTTCGCCAATTCCAAATCTATAAGCGCCGCTGGAACCACTTTCCAATCGGGAGTTTTTCCTTTCGCGACAAGCGCGTCGAACTTCGACTGTTGTTTGTCGTAACGTTTGATCTCTTTACCGTTGTTGACGATTCCGAAATAATACTTGTCCAGAGCAGCTTTTATACTGCTGTGGAAAGTATGTTCCGAAGAATTCTTCGATACGCGCAAATAGTCTATAGATTCATTAACGAGCGACGACAACTCTTTCGTTATAGCGTACGCTTGTTTTTCATCGGGATTTTCGGCGCGGAAAAATTCCAAAGCGTCGTCAGTGCGCGAAAGCAAATCTTTTTTCAATTCTAATTTTCGCTTATGATTGAACCGCATTGCCTCTGCGCCTTCGGAAATAAATCTTAACATGAAATGCTCATCTAAATAATTACGAGTCATCGACGTCAATTCGTCGATAGGCATATCGTCAAGATTGGCTTCCGGATTGCGCATCATATAAAATCCGAGCGTAAAATAATTCGGTTTTTGACGCAGCGAAGCTTTTTCCAATATATCCGCTATATCCGACAATGCAGAAACAACATTATCCGGCAACTCTTTTACTTGTCCTTTAACAACGGACAACGAATCCGACAATATACTCAAATCCGAAGCCAAACGCTCGTCTTTAACAACTATATCCGGATGATACGTATCGTCAATTCGTTTTAAAACGTGAACAATAGCTTTACGACCGTCTACAGACTGCTTTTTAGATAGTAAAAACAAAACGTTTTCAATATCCAGTTTAAGTTCCAACGTGGCGCGCGCAATTTCATTATACGCTCTTTCCAATTTGGTGCTTGCAATACAAAAATTATTAAACGTTTCGCATTGCTCTTTATTATGCAGTTTCGCGCTTGCATTATCTCCGGAAATTTCATCCATAACGACGTTTAGCATTTTCAATTTGTCGTTAAAAATGCGTCGAGCATTACGCCGACTGGCAGAATTTTTCAAAAGCATCGCTTCCGTTAATTGTTTGCCGACTTTCATAATCGGATTTAAACTAGATAACGGGTCCTGAAATATCATTGCGATTTTATCGCCTCTGATTTTATGAAAATCATCTTCCGATATTTTGAGCAAATCCTGTCCGTCGTAAATAATTTCTCCGCTTTCTACTATGGCGTTGTTTGCCAAAATACCAATTATTGCACGGTTGGTAACGGATTTACCGCTGCCGCTTTCGCCTACTATTGCAAGAGTTTCGCCTTTATAAAGATTAAAACTAATATCTCTTACGGCTTGCACCTTTCCGCCATCAGTGCGGAAAGACACAACTAAGTTATTTACTTCCAGTTTCTTTTCCATACTATCAGCCCTCCGCTCCGCGTAAAGACGGATTTAACGCGTCGCGCAATCCGTTGCCGAACAAGTTAAACGATATCATCAATAGCGCCATTATTACAGACGGAAATACGATAAGATACGGATTAGTCTGAATATATTGCTGATTGCTCGAAAGCAATACGCCGAAAGCCTCTTTCCCTTGCAACCCCAAATTTAAGTATGCAAGCGTTGCTTCACTGAAAATCGTGCTCGGAATCATAAGTACGCTTGACGTAACTATTGTTCCCAAAGAATTAGGCAATATATGTTTAAATATCAAACGCAAATCACTCGAACCCAACGTTCTGCTCGCCAAGACGTATTCACGTCCCTTGAAACGGTAAAATTGCGTACGGGTTCTTGCCGCAGTTCCCATCCAGCCCGTTAAACATAAAGCCAAGAAGAAAGTCGCAAAGTTGTTTCCTATATGCAAAATGCACAACGTCATTATTACTATCCAAGGAACTCCGCCCAAAATATCGCAAAAACGTTCCATTGCAAGATCTACGGTTCCGCCGAAATAACCCGAAACAGACCCCCAGACCAATCCGAACATCAAACAGAATGCCGCCGTACATACGCCTAACAACAACGAAGTACGCATACCTGCGAATATTCTTGTAAACAAATCTATTCCGCTCGCGTCGGTTCCAAAAATAAATCTCGGCATACGCTTATATCCCAAAGCACTGTATTTATAAGCGACAACCTCAAGCTCCAGCAGTCTGCCCGTACTAACGTTAATCTTCTGTCCTTTTACTTCCAGAATAGGACAATCTTCAGACAGACGTTTGAAAGACGCAGGACCTACCGATGTGTCATACTCGCACCAGCCTTTGGCTACCATATCGTTGAAGTCTGATGCAGCGTACACTGCGTCGGCTTTGCCGTAAACGGCAGCATACGTATCGTAAACGAATTCGCAGAAATATACTTCGGAAGCGTAAATTCCTCTACGACCGTTACTCGACCAGTATCCGGCGGGAAATACGCTTTGCGCGTTGGGAGCTTTAAGTATCATCTTTGTAGCGTCGTTAAATCCCAGTTCTGAGAAATCGGCGACTTCACCGTCGGAAGAAGTTATAAACGCGTCCTCGTTATCCGTTGTAAACACGCATTCCTTTACTAAAATATAGGAATTCGTGCTTTCGCCCGATTTCAGTTCAAAGGACAGTCTTGCAGCTTCGACGCTGTCTATTTCCTTTTCAGCCAATGCTCCGCTTAAATCAAACGTAAACGACGAATAATCTTTAGACCAGTCTTTGAGTAAAATCTCTTCGCCGGCGCCGTTTAAGACGATACGGTACTCGCCTAACTCTCCCGCAAGAGAATTGTCGTTATGTAAAACAACAGACACTTTATAATTATCTACGGCATTTACCAGGAATACCGAAGAACTCAGATAGGCTACGCTATCGCTCTGGTTCTCAAAAACAATATAACCGCCCTTTCCGTATCTGTTAGCAATGTTTATGAGCGTCGGTTTTTCGTCCACAACCAAATTTAAAACGGCATCCGGATTAAACCCCGACGGAACCTTGTTAACAGCATCGTATACAATACCGTTTATCGTTCCGTCCTTGTTATAACTTTTGGTATACTTTTTTGTGCCGTCCCAAAATCCCGTTCCGGCGTTGAAAAGCTTGGGTTCCAGAAATACTTCGCCCAAATGTACGGAGCCCACGTCATACGACGAAAACAACGGAACAATCAACGCCAACAAAATCAACAATCCCAAAATAATAGCCGCCACAACAGACGATTTATTTTTACAAAAACGTCTGAACGCGTCTTGCGCCGCGGTTCTGGGTTTCGTTTCCAACTTAACGTCGCTGATTTTTGCGTCGTTTCTTACGAATTTGAACGAATTTTCCTTAAACGTATAGTTTTGAAATTCAGATGAATTTTTCATTATTTTTTCTCCCCCATACGTATTCTCGGATCAATAAATCCATATGACAAGTCCAACAATACTCCCGCAAACAATCCTATCGTCGTAAAAATCGCCATATCTACAAACAAAATATTATAATCTTCCGTACCGATGGCATCTACAAACAAACTGCCGATACCCGGAATTCCGTAAAGACCTTCCAAAATCATAGAACCGCCCATAATGCCTATAAATTCCGCTAAAATCGACGGGAAAATAGGAACCATAGCGTTACGCAAAGCATGCCTCATAACGGATTGACTTTTTGTTAAACCTTTGGTTCTTGCCAGCAATAAATAATCGCTCGCAAGTACGTCGCACAATTCTGCGCGGACAAATCTGCAATACCCGCAAATAGAACCCAAAGACAAACAAACGACCGGAATAATATAGCCTAAAACCTTTTGCCCTATAGGGTCGGTAGGATTAGGCCACTGCGTCGGCAATAATGAAGAATTATAACATAACAAAAGCATCAAAAACGTTATCAATACAAATCCCGGCAATGAAATCAGCACCATAACTATCGTAGATATGATATGGTCTATCATCGTATTCTTTTTTAACGCCGCCAATATACCCAAAGCTATACCGATAGGCACCGATACGATGACCGAAATAATATTGATTTTCATCGACGTAAGCAGTCTTCCGCCTATGATTACAGTTGCTTTTACATTCGGTTCGATAGTTTTCGATACGCCCCAATCCCAATGCAGCAGTATATTGCCAATCCAGGCTACATACTGTTTCATTACGGGCATTTGATAGTAATAAACAGTTTTACCGTCTTCGAAAATAACGATATCGGCAGGGCTTTTTCCTTCTTCAGGAACTTCTGACGAATACATATAACCAAGCCGAATTTGTTCGGCGTAATAAGCGGAACGTTGAGGCGGCTTGCCCATATGCTTTTTAACAGGCAAAAGTTTTATCAAAACGAACGTTAAAGACAAAATTATAAACGTTGTCAGTAATGCAAGAAGTATTCTTTTTAATACATACTTCCACATATTTTATCCTCCTTTTTACACGCAATTGCAATAAGGCATAAAAGCCTTATTGCAACCGCTGTAAACAAGTTTATTAAATGTTTTTCAATCTATAAATCTTACTCTGCGTCAAAAATGTAGAAAGAAATCAATTTTTCGACATCAACGCCTCCGGCAGTAAACGTAACGTAAACGTCGATACCTTTATTCTCAGCTTCCGGAAGTTTCGCAATTTCCGCCGCAGGCAAAACAAGCGTTATTGTCAGTTTGCCTTTGCCGTCGTCCAAAACCGTAGCTCGAAGGATTGGCGTTTCGCCGCCCGTCAAAGACCATTCGGTATAATCTTTAGAATCGCCGCCGAACAATACGATATCGGCAAGTTGTACGTTTGTTACGCCGAAATCTTTGTTGTAGTTAACAACTACGGTAACGTTCAAATCGTCTCCGGTTTTTTCAACCGTTTGACCGCCGTCCTCTACCAAAGCAATGGACTTGTCAATATTACCGTCTTTTACTACAACCGTAGTTTGAGTGGCTTGCTGCAAAGCGTCGAAAGACCAACGTTCTCCGTTATAAACAAGAATATCGGAATCAACATCAGCCGTATCAAGTCCCCAGTTAAGCGTCCAACCGCCCGCAACCGAAGGAGTCGAAGACAGTGTTGAAATGAAATCCAACGGATTCATCGGGTTACCGGTAATGCCGCCGAAGCCGATATCGAATTGACCTTCCATCATCATATCGTACGCCAAATCGGGATTGCTCGGAGCAAGGAATTTCAAGTCAAGTTTATATCTTCCTTCCGAAACAGACTCATGATTAAATGCTTCTTCCCAATATTGTTTTACCGGTTTGAACATAGATTCTTCAAACGAAGCATAATAGAATACGCAAGTCAGCTCGATTACTGTGGGGTTTTTCTTAGTTCCTGCTTTCATCAAGCCTGACGCTTCCACTTCGTCCAAAGCCATACGGAAATAATCGCGAGCAAGTTCAAGGGAATATCCGTATTCGTCCGTATTATCGTTAACAATATCGCTCAACGCTTTGGCGTGCTGAGTCGTGGAATTGTAAGAAGTTCCAAGCTCGGGGTCGGACAGGTAGTTGGGTGAAAAGAAGTTCGTTGACGCGACATATCCTTTCGATTCAGCAAATTCCTTTCTGTTGGTAGCGTAAGACAAACCTTTGATAAAGTGTTCGTTACTCATAAGCGGTTTAACTTGCCAATACTGGTCGGTCGGCGTTTGTTTGATAACGCCCTGTTCACCGAACATATATTTCCAGGTTTCGGCATCGAGAGTATTTACGTTAAGTTTATAACAGAAATCACCCATCGTGGTTCTGGTACGAGGGTCGTCCGCAAATTCTTTAACTTTTTCTTGCGGAATACCGGAAGAGTCGATTTTTCCGGCTTCGAATTCTCTGAATCCAGCCAAACGGTCGGTAGACGCAGCAGTCAAAATGTTGATGTGAACGCCGGCAATATTGTACTTTATATCAGCGTAAACGTAGTTAGGATTCTTTTTAAATACTAACTGACCGTCGTCCCAACGTTCTAAAACGTAAGCGCCGAGAGACAAAGAGTTATCAACGGGCGTATCGGACTTATCCTGATTGTAACCCAGATACCAATCTATACCTCCGATAGCTTCAATGAAACTATAAGGTATAGGTTGATACAAACTGGAAGCAATATAGTATCTTGCATAGTAAGGCGTTACAGCTTCGCCTAGTTCGTATTCGAAATACCATTTGCTGCTATCCGTCGGATCCTGATATACTTTTACACCCACTTTACTGAAATCAACAGAATCGTCTATACCTTTTTTTGCATCTTTAGTTGCGGTGTAATATTCTTTGGAGCCTACAATATATTGCGCTCCTGTTTGTTCAACGGCTTCGCCACCACGGAATAAACCGTTTGCTTGGTTAAACATTAGTTTGTAAGGAGTCAAGAAGTCTTCAGGTTTTACTTCCAAACCGTTATATGTGTCGCTGTGTTTACCGAGCGTGCTGTATTTTAAACCGGAACGGATTTCAAAACGCCATTTCTTTGCCTGACCGTTAGCGTTCAGCCCTCCTACGGGTTCTGGGTCTGCTGCGGCAAGTTCGGGAACCCAATCATAACCGTCTTTCTCATCATTCATAAATGTTGTATAGTAAGATGCCGCGATATAACCGTACAAATCTCCTATAACGGAATCGTCGCCGTCGAGATAGTTTAATGTTTGAGGATTCTTGGGTTCGTAAGTGTGGTAATATCTTTTCCAAGCGGGGTTACTTTCGCTATCGAGGTCTTTTGTGATAGAACCTTCGCTCAATACGCCGAATCCATATCCCAAAATATAGTTTTCGGTACCCAACGTGATACGGTCGCTGAACATCGTGTATCCGCCGTTTTCAAACAAAGTTATACCCGTAATCCCATTGTTAACGGCATATCTTTCCAAAGAACCTAAAATATCCGTTTTACCTTCGGAATTCAGCCCCGTCAAAGATTTAACTCCGTTTGCCAAGGGAATGCATTTTGCTATTGCAGTTTTCGCGTCCGTAAACGCTTTTTTAACGTCTAATACGGTATTAGCGGCATCGATGGCAGCCAATCCTGCGTTGTATGCCTCGGTTATTTTACCGTCTATCGATTCACTGACAGAACCTATGCCGTCCTTAACGCTTTTAAGGTCGGCTTTCGTATACGCGCGATAATCCGCAATAGGAAGCCAGGTTCCCGTATGCCCGTTATCCGGGTCGTCGCAAGCCGCAACAAGCGTTATTATACTAGTCATCATGCAAATTGCAATCAACACGGCAAATAATCTTTTTGCTTTTCTCATTGTTTCTCTCTCCTTCATAATTTCTTTATATTGTTACCGATATGTAAACTCGGGTACAATCCTATTCTTGTTGCGTTTTTCCGTTTTGCGAAAACTCCCAATACGCAAAAACGCATTTTATTGAAAATCGAATATTTACAGAATACTCTACCGCAAACCTTTAAACGAAGTTAACTATCCTATCCGTTTTAAAGTTACCGAAACCGCCAAGGTTTCGGTAACGGTTGTCGAGCGTAGCGAAACAACCGCATCTATAAGTAAAACGCTTTCCGTGCGAGTCTTAACCAAAATAACGAAATTCCTTTAAAATAAAAAATCCCGAAACCGCGTTAAGGCACAACACTATCTTTTGCAAAATAGTATACTTCTCGCCTATAAGCAATTCCGAGTCTACTCACTACCAAAAAACTATTTAGTTCCTAGCTAATTCGACAACTGCAAGAACCTTCGGAGCCGACAAAAACGGCGAGGTAACTATTCTTGAATTGATAATGAAAAGATTTTAGCACACAAGATTATTTTCAGTCAACTGTTTTAAACGGTTTTTTCATAATTTTTAGCGAACGATTATTTGTTTTTTTTATTATTCGCTTTTGCTATTGACTTTTCGATATTTTTATAGTAAATTACCGTCCTTTTTTATTCGGCGGCATTCAAGCGCATCGACCGTTATTCCGACGAAATGATTTTAGCGTAACAGTACGTCTAAAAATATAGCATAAGTATATGCAACGATACATACAATTTGTTACAGGAAATTATAACGGAGATTGATTATGAAAAAAGCATTGTGTATCATTGTAGCTTTAATTATATTGACTGCAACCGTCGTCGCGTGCGCCGCATGCTCGCCCGACAAAATGAAAGAAGCGACGAAAAACGCGGATAAATATACTATTGCGGCTTCGTACGACGCGGAAACGCACGTTTTAACGGCGAATCAAACCGTCGAGATGACAAACCGAAGCTCAAACGCGTTCGAAGCTGTGAAATTTCACATTTTCGCAAACCAGTACCGCGAAGGAGCGGCGAATCCCGTCGTTCCCAGTTCGTACCGTTCTAAGGCGTATCCCAACGGAGAAAGTTACGGCGAAATTACTTTCGACAACGTAAAGGTTGACGGAACCGCAGTTGCATATACGATTGAAGGACAAGATATGGACGTTTTGTCCGTTCCAACGGTAAAAGAACTGTTCCCCGACCAAAAAATCACAGTAGAAATGACCTACCAAATACAGTTGGCAAATATACTCCACCGTTTGGGTTATACGGATAACGTTGTTAACCTGGGAAATTTTTACCCCGTTTTATGCCACGTAGATAACGATAACTATACTTGCTCGCCTTATTACAACGTAGGCGACCCGTTCGTTACCGAAGTTGCAAACTACGAAGTATCTCTTACTCTTCCGGAAAAATTTATCGTTGCATCCAGCGGAAATTTAAAAGACACCTCAGCCGGCGAAGGTTCGGTAACGTACAAATATCAAGCGCAGGCGGTACGCGACTTCGCAATGGTATTGTCCGATAAATTTCAGAAATTATCGCAAACGGTAGGCGACACACAAATCAACTATTACTATTATAACGACCAAAACAGCGAAGAAAGCTTGGCCAACGCCGTAGGTTCGTTTGAATTTTTTAACAAAAACGTGGGTAAATACCCGTACGAACAATACACCGTCTGCGAAACGGATTTTTGTTACGGCGGTATGGAATATCCGAATTTAGTTATGATAACCAGCGGTTCGCAGAGCTATCAGGAAGCCGTCGTACACGAAACCGCTCATCAATGGTTTTACGGAGTCGTAGGCAACGACCAAATAGCCGACGCATGGATGGACGAAGGTCTTGCAGAATTTTTAACGTATTTGTATCTTGACGAAAGCGGACAGCTGCCTCTTACCACCGCTATTATGGCGAACGTCAAAAACTATACAACTTACGTCGACGTTTTAAACCGTTACTACGAACAAGTCGATACGGCTTTCCGTTCTTTGGACAAATACAAAAACGATAACGAATACGTTATATTCACCTATGTAAAAGGCAGCTTGCTTTTCAACACCTTGTACGAAACGATGGGTAAAGCCAAATTTTTTAAAGCTTTAACCAAATATTACAACGAAGCGCAATTTACCCTTGCCGCGCCCGCTCAGCTGACAGACTGTTTCAGTTCAACCGGCGGAACCGAACTTGCAACCATTATCGACAGCTTTATCGAAGGTAAAGAAATCATAGGAAAAATCACAGACTAACAAATTAAATGCGTAATTCAAAATAAGAATTACGCATTTTTTATGCTCTTATTGTTTTAAATATAAAATTGTGCTACAATATAAACAGCAAAGCCGTTTTACAAATAAAACACGATTATTATGGAACGACGTCGTTAAACAAGTTTTGTGCGCGAGGTTAAAATTATGAGAGTTTTTATCGCTATTGATATTCCGCAAAAAACCAAAGACAATTTAGAACGGTCGGCAAGACAGTTTTCCGATTACGCCGCGAAAGGCAGATTTACAGTCAAAGACAACTATCACTTAACGTTGCATTTTCTGGGCAACGTCGCCGAAAACGATTTGATTTACGTTCAAAGTGCATTAGACAGCGTACAAGACATGTCCGCGCCAGAACTTTCCATTACTCAATTTGCAACGTTACGCGCAAGCAACGTAGTATGCGCCAAATTCAGAAAAGATGAAAAACTTACGCTGCTGCATGAAAAACTCGGCGCAAAATTGGAAGAATCGGGATTCAACGTAGAACACCGCGCCTACCGCCCGCACGTAACGATAATACGCGATTATAAATTCACTTTGCCTTTTTCGGAAGTTACAAAAAACGTAGACGTATACAATATACCGTTCGTTGCAGACCGAATAAACCTGTATGAAAGCGTTTTCGGCGAAAACGGCGTTACATATCGTAAAATTTACGGCATTACGCTAAAATCCTAGTAATCGGTTAATTATTCGTATTTTGAATACAATCAAAAACACGGGCTTTGCGACGTATTTCATAGAGATAAAAAGCACAGAAAGATAAAACAGTAATTGTTTTATTATTACAGTTATGCTATAATGAAACTTCGATAAACAGTAATTTGGCGGAGAGAAAAATGAACGATATATTGGTATTTTCGG
>CAJUIV010000018.1 GCA_910586905.1 uncultured Christensenellaceae bacterium | reverse complement strand
AAAGTATAACTCTTAATAATTTAGTTTTTTAATTCCCTATGGGAAGTGCGCTTTATCGCGGCGGCTTTTTTCACGCTTTATATTCGCTTACGCATAAAGTCTAGCACGGCAAACAAATTTGTTAAATTGTGCATTAAAATTGATATTGTTTTCACCGTGAAAAGACAACGAACCGTGAAATATACATTGCAGTTATGACAAAGCAAAATATGAACCTATAAACTTCTACAATGTCGTCGCTAATATATAATTCGTATATCTACCGCACACATTTAACTGTATAAATATTATTTTCAAATTTTTTTAAATTTTACTGATAACATATAAAACAAAATTTATCATCAGTTTAAAATTTTATTTAACATATCCTATACGATTGTTTGTCAACCATTTTAAATCAAATAACGCAATTCATTTGTAAAATGACATTTGTAGACACTGCGCGTTTTTCGCACAAATTTAGGCTAGCAATGCTAGCAAGTCAAGATTTTATTTAATACCTGTTAGAATAAAGATATTTAAACCATAGGAATAACAAAAACAAAAAAATTTCGTAAAAAACAGCTATGTCTGAAACGACGATTGGTTTACAGATACAAGGAGGATTAAACTTTGGATAAAAGAAAGCTTTCGGCAATAGAAGCAGCTTTGATTGAATTTTACAGGACTCTTACCGAATCGCAAAAAAAAGAGTTTGCCGAAATTTTGGAATTGATAACGAAATATCAGAAATAAAATACGGCGCGGACAATTTGTCTGCGCCGTACGTTCAGGAATTGATTATATCTTTTACTTTCATAAGGCGGACAGTTGCGGAACGTTCGCTTTCGTCTAGTTTCATTTTGATATATTTGATGGTTTCGGTAAGCTGCGGAATCATTATATTTTCCAGCGCGTTTACGCGGCGTTTGTTTTTTTCGATTTCCTCTGCGAGCATATTGCACGCTTTTTCCGTTTCGGCTAGTTTGATGAGCTTTACCACAACGGCATTTAAACCGCGTACGGAATTATCCAGACGCTCGGTAACGGAAAGGAAGCTGTACGGATAAAGTTCGCCGCCGTCGTCCTTGATTTCGATTGACGGAACGTCGATACCCATAACCTTGCGGCTGTCGCTGACGATTTCAACCTTGCGCGACGGCATCAAAATAGCTTCCTCCACCACACGCGAATCGGTAACGGCTCGAGCCGCGGCGAAACTTGCAAGCGCTCCGCCGAGTTCGCGCTCCGTTTCCTCGCGCAGGCGTTTGTTTTCCCTTGCCAGCTCGATAAAACGGCGAATCATCTCGTCCGTTTTGTCTTTTAATAATTTGTGTCCTCGCGATGCGGTTTTTAAACGCTGCTGTAAGCGTTTCATTTCCATACGCGTGGGATTAACGTTTAATATACTCATAGATATTTTTTCTCCGACCAAAAGCGCCTGTAACTAGTATATTTCGCTTTTAACTTCTATTCGCTAACGCTCATAGGCGTAAAAGTGAAACGTACTCGCCCCCGAATAAAAACGGTTACGCGGTCGCTGCGCTTGGCGCTGTCAAATTTTTGTCCGTCGCAGTCGGACTCTAAGAAAGCAAAGCTCTGTTTTGCTTTTACTTAGCCGGCGAGAGCGTCCCCGGCAACCCCCGCTCTAGGGTGCAAAGATTAGGTACACGCCCGAACTTTGCGGAAATCATTGGAATTATTCCGTTACAATAACAAGTTCTATATTGTACACCGATTATTCACCGTCGTACGGAACATAGTCTTTATCCAGCAACTCTTCGCTGATTCGTTTGAGTTCACTGCGAGGCAGAATTCCCAAAAGTTTCCAGCCTAAATTTAAAGTTTCTTCTATCGTACGGTTGGCGTTAAAGCCTTGGGCGATATACTGTTTTTCAAACTCTACGGCAAATTTAGCGTACAGTTTGTCGATATCGGACAAAGCCGCCTCGCCCAGAATTGCGGAAAGTTCCTTTGCCTCCTTACCTTGCGCGTACGCCGAAAACAACTGGTTCATCGTGCTTGCGTGGTCTTCGCGCGTTTTTCCTTTACCTATACCTTTATCTTTCAGACGGGAAAGACTGGGCAGCACGTCGATAGGCGGATTGTAACCGCGCTTATACAGGTCGCGCGACAAAATAATTTGCCCTTCCGTAATGTAACCCGTAAGGTCGGGTATGGGGTGCGTTTTGTCGTCCTCCGGCATAGACAAAATGGGTATTTGCGTTATACTGCCTTTTGAACCGTGAATACGTCCAGCGCGCTCGTAAATTTGAGCCAGGTCGGTATACATATATCCGGGGTAACCGCGACGGCCGGGGACTTCTTTACGCGCCGCAGACGTTTCGCGCAGAGCCTCGGCGTAGTTTGTTATATCAGTCAAAATAACAAGCACTTGCATACCTTTTTCGAACGCCAGATATTCCGCAGCCGTCAACGCCATACGCGGAGTTGAAATACGTTCGATTGCGGGGTCGTTTGCAAGATTCATAAACATTACGGTACGTTCTATTGCGCCCGTTTTGTTGAAATCTTTGATAAAGTAATCTGCTTCTTCGTAGGTTATACCCATCGCGCCGAAAACTACGGCAAATTTTTCGTCGTCGCCAAGCACCCTTGCCTGACGGGCGATTTGCGCCGCAAGCTGAGCGTGAGGAAGTCCGCTTGCAGAGAATACGGGGAGTTTCTGTCCGCGTACAAGCGTATTTAGTCCGTCGATTGCGGAAACTCCGGTTTGTATAAACTCGTTGGGGTAATCTCTCGCGTAGGGGTTTATTGGCTGTCCGTTGATATCCAAACGCATATCGGCTATTATCGGAGCTCCGCCGTCGATTGGTTCTCCCATACCGTTAAACACGCGTCCAAGCATATCCTCCGATACGGCGAGTTCCAAACTTCTTCCCAAAAACCGTGCTTTTGCGGTAGAAATTTTGAGTCCCTGCGAGCCTTCGAAAAGCTGCACCAGCGCTCTGTCGCCGTTTACTTCCAATACTTTGCCTTTGCGTATTTCGCCGTTTTCCTGTCTGATTTCGACAAGTTCGTTGTAGCTTACGCCTTCGACCTTGTCTACAAGCATAAGCGGACCTACTACTTCGCGTATTGTTTTGTATTCTTTAAACATTTGCCTCTCCCCTATTTACAAGAGCCGTAAGTTCCTTTTTGATATTGCGTTCGATTTCGTCGAACCTGTCTATAGCCGCTTCCTCTATATATTTGGAACGTCCTATCTGCTCGCGAACGGGCAGCTCTAAAATATCTTTAAGTTCCACGCCGTGAGCGAGAGTATCGTTCGCCGCGTGATAAAAACCTAAAATAAGACGCATCATTTTGTACTGCTTGTTAAGCGACGTAAAAGTGTCTACCTCGTGGAAAGCGTTTTGGTGCAGATAATCTTCGCGGATAGATTTTGCGGTTTCCATAGTAAGTCTGTCCTTTGCGCCCAAAGCGTCCATACCTACCAAACGCACTATTTCGTTAAGCTGACTTTCTTCCTGCAAGACGAATCTCAATTCCGCCTTTAAAGCGTTAAAGTCTTCCGACACGTTATCTTGATACCAATCTTCCAATTTATCGTCGTACAGCGAATAGCTCGTAAGCCAATCGATTGCTGGGAAATGACGCTTATAAGCCAAACTTGCAGAAAGTCCCCAAAATACTTTTACTATACGTAAAGTAGCCTGCGAAACAGGTTCGGACAAATCTCCTCCCGGAGGGGACACAGCGCCGATAGCCGATACCGCGCCCGTCGTATCGGAGTTACCCAAAACTTTGACTATACCCGCGCGTTCGTAAAACTCTGCCAGACGGCTGGAAAGGTACGCGGGATATCCTTCCTCGCCGGGCATTTCTTCGAGACGTCCGCTCATTTCGCGCAGAGCTTCCGCCCAACGCGACGTACTGTCCGCCATAATTGCAACCGTATAACCCATATCGCGGAAATATTCCGCTATGGTTATACCAGTATAAATGCTGGCCTCGCGCGCGGCAACGGGCATATCGCTTGTGTTAGCTATCAAAACCGTCCGTTTCATAAGAGGCTCGCCCGTGCGCGGGTCCTTAAGTTCGGGAAATTCGTGCAGAACGTCAGTCATTTCGTTTCCGCGTTCGCCGCATCCGATGTAAACTATAATATCTGCGTCCGCCCACTTTGCAAGTTGGTGCTGAACGATAGTTTTGCCGCTGCCGAAAGGTCCGGGAACTGCCGCAACGCCGCCTTTTGCAAGCGGGAACAGCGTATCGATAACGCGCTGTCCCGTTACCATAGGTAAATCGGGCGATAGCTTTTGCTTGTACGGACGGCCTTTACGGACGGGCCATTTTTGCATCATTGTAAGTTTGGTTTGCCCTACCGTAGCTATCGTTTCGGCTATCGTATATTCGCCCTCGGAAGCGATCGATTTTACTTCGCCGCCGACGCCGAAAGGCACCAATATTTTGTGCAGCACTACTTTCGTTTCCTGCACGGCACCCAAAACGTCGCCGGCGGAAACTTTGTCGCCTACTTTAACGGCAGGGACGAAGCGCCATTTTTTGTCTCGGTCTAGCGAATTTACTTCGATACCGCGTCCGATACGATTGCCTGACTTTTCCATCAAAACGTTTAAAGGACGCTGTATACCGTCGAATATACTTTCGATAAGCCCCGGACCGAGTTCGACGGACAAAGGCGCGCCTGTAGACGCTACTTCGTCGCCTATTTTAAGTCCGCTCGTTTCCTCGTAGACTTGTATGCTGGCTTTATCTCCGCGAAGTTCGATGACTTCGCCGATAAGCTTTGCATCCGACACTTTTACTACGTCGTACATCTCGACGTCCGCTAAATTTTCCGCAACGATAAGCGGTCCGCTGACTTTGATTATTTTTCCGTTCATTACATTAACTCCTTAATGTAGGTATTTATGTTATATTCGGTTCGTCTGTCCGCAGCACTTGAGCGGCTTCAACAAACCGGTTTTATATGCTCTTAAAAATTTATATTCGGCAATTTACTTCGCATACCGACTGCCGTAAGTTAAATTTTACGGCAAAAAATTGGCAAGAAACAAACTTTTTGTTCTGTATCGTTATCGATGCGTAAATTTGCCGAAAACGATATTTTATATTGTTCCGCCGCTTCGGCTTACCGTTTTGACGGTGAAAGCACGAGGTAATCAAAACGAAACTCGATACTTTTACGGCAAAGAAACCGGCAAGATAAGACAGGCGCGGCTTTCGAAACAGGAGTATACAATACATACACGACTTGGCGAAAACGTAAGCGAAACGAAGTATTGCGGCGATAATTTGCCGTAAAACTATTTGTTAAAAATAATATCTACCCCTATCGCCTTTTCCACGTCGCTTTTTATTCCCTGCATACCGAAACCGCTTGACACCGCAGTCGTCGGAATGGGAACCACCGCGGGAAAAGTTTGAGTTTTGGCTTTTTGTAATACATCGGGAATTTGCTCGGCAAGATTCTCCGCCACGAATAAGACGGCGTAATTAGACTGCGAAAGCTTTTTTATAAGACTTTGAGTCTGCTCGGCGGTAGTAGCGTCAAATACTTCGACTCCTACCGACTTAAAAGCAAGCACGCTGTCTTTATCTCCGATTACGGCAATTTTGTTATACATTACTTTAAGATATCCTTTAAACTATCTTTATCGGCGCCGTTTTTTACGCCGATAAGCAACCGCCTGACTTTTTCGATTTCGTTTACTTTTTTATAAAAATACTCCAATACTGGCTGTACGCTCAACAAGTCCGCGTTATCGGTTATAAATTTAAACGTCTCTGCTTTACGTTCTTCTTCAGCGCGCGACAAATCGGCGTTATCCGCTTTGCAAAGTTCGAAAAACGACTTGTAACGGGATGGTAAATCCACACAGTACTGTTCGTTATCCCACAGTTTTAAAAGCGTTTCGCGGGAAATTTCTCCGCCTTCCAAAATCGAATCGGCAAAAACTTCCGCGCTTAAATTCGCTTTTTTTACTCGGTACAGCAACGTTAAATTCGTCGTGTCTACGTCGAAAGCGTACATATCTTTTAAAGCTTTCAAACTAGATTTTTTAGCGTAAACGCGTAGGTCGGCGTACATTGCTCTATCCAAATAAACGTCTATTATTTGCGGACTGCGTTTTCCTTCGGCGTAAACGCTGTCGATTGCGTCGCAGGCCTCCGCCATATTTTTCGTAAAATCCGAATAGTCGTCCGATACTATTGCGCGCTGCATGTCTTGTGGAGCAACGCTTGCTTCGCCGTAGCAATAACTTATGCCGTCAACACGCATATATTTGCACTTCATTAGCGCCTTGGCGTTTAAATAGTCGTATTTTGACAAAACGAAATTCAATGCGTTGACGTCGTAGCACAATTCCTTTAAAAGAGCGAGCGCCGCGTCTAACTCGTCGCGTAAAACGGTTTCGTAATCGTCGGATTCCGCCGTAATAGCGTTTGCGTAACCGTTTTCGGCAAGCAATTTTAACGCTTCGGCTACGGTATTGCAATCGGACAAACGCAAAAATTTGTCTTGCGAAAACAGCTTAGACGAAAGAACCGCAACGCGGCCGTTTGCGTAAAGTTGGTTGTCGTTCATTTTACTCTCCAAACAGCGCCGAAGCCACTTTACCTTCCGTTTGTTCGCGAAGATAAGCTACCACGCGCGTTAAAGTCAGGTCTTTTTCGTAACCTTTACCTTCCAAAACAAGTCCGCCGTCGGCACTCGAATATTTGGAAGCGAGCTTCAAATTCTTGTTGAAACCGTCCAAAAACTTTTGCGTTACGATTTCTTTATCCGCCGCAGCGACGTAAACGGTTTCACCTTGTTCGGCGTATTTATCTATCAAATTTTTGATAAAAACCGTTTTTTGACTTGCCGACATAGATTTCAACTCGGCGTAAGCTTTATCGTAACACTCCGCAATCAATTTTTGTTTGGCGTTCAATTTGTACTTACGCGCGTCGAGTTCGGCTGTGGCAAGACGGTTTTTTACGCGTTCGCCCGACAAAGCTTCGATACGCTCGTTTAAAGCTTTCCTTTCGTTTTCGATAGCCTCGTTCGCAGCCTCCCGAGCTTGTTGTGCCGCGGCTTGCGCGTTATTCAGTATTTGACGGCACTTTTCATCTGCATCCGCCAAAATTTTACCGATTATGTTTTCTTTACCGTTCATTGTATCCTCTGTTTACGACTAAAACGCAAGAGCCGCGGGAGCCGCTACTGGATCGGCGATAAACTGTCCGATATTGGCTATACCCAAATTTTGGAACATAAGAATCGATACGACCAATCCCAACAACGCATAGAATTCTATCATTGCGGGGAAGATGAGCGACTTGGAGGCGATTTCGCCTTTTTTTCCTACGGCTATAATTGTAGAAGCGGCAGTTTTACCCTGTAAATAAGCGGAAATAGCGCCGCCGAGCATCATAGGTACGCACGCCCAGAAAACGCCCCAGCCCTGCGCCGTAATTTGCGCCGCTGTCGGAGCTATTGCTAATTGCGCGTTGTTAATGTTGCCGATTGTTGGCAAATAAGTCGCACCCAAAATTGCGATAACGAAACCGTAAATACCTTGCGTTGCGGGAAGCAGCGAAAGCACAATTACCTTGGAAAACTTGGACGGGTCTTCCGCCAAAACGCCTGCGGATGCTTTACCCGTGGCGCGGAGTCCCAATCCCGAACCGATACCGCATACAAGCGCGGTAAGAGCCAATCCCATAATACCGATAATCAAACCTGTCATTTTATTTCTCCTTTTTGTTTAGAGTATTTTTATCTTTTATTTACACGGCGATTTTTACGTCGCCGAGTTTTTAATATTTGTCCGGCGCGCCGATTTAACCGCGTTGTTTGCCTACGCGCGACGGCTTTTCCGTAACGAGAGTATACTTTGTGTCGCTGCCGAACGGAACGAACAAATGCCCGTCGCCGGTATAAAATTTACCGAAAAATTCGACGTATTGAAGCCGTCCGTTATGAATGTAAATTCCGAGTATACCCATAACCAAATTGAATATATGAGCGAACACCAGCAAAACTATTGCCATAACGTAGCCGATACCGCCGCCCGTCCAGACCATTTCTCCGAGCTGATTTATTACGGTTCCCATAAGCGCGGAGCTGAGCATTAACCCGAATACGCGAATATAACTCATAATATCGGAAAAATAGTTGATAATTCCGTACGCGCTTCCAAAACTTTTCATAACCTTGCCTAGGAAGCCTTTTGTTCCAAGCCCTGCGAATAGCAAGGCCAGCGCGAGCGCTCCCAAGCAGCAATACAAACCGACTTGTCCCACAATAGGCGGCAATTTAAGCGCGTTGTACGGCTCGTACGCAGCCATATCGAGCGCGGAATTGAATATTGCCAAAACGAAACCGACGAAAACGATTATCCAAGGAAAATCGGCAAGCCATGCGGCAAGCGCTTGTTTGCGTTTGATTTTTACAGCCATATTGCAAGCTATACCGGCGCAAATATGTACTATACCTATAAGCAGGCTTAACAACATCATTACCATAGGGTAGTTTGCCGGATTGGGTATAACGCCTTCGTACAGCTGATAAGAAAAACAACTGCCGAACAACGCGCCCACTATCATTGCGGAAACTCCGCAAATCCCGAACAACTGCAACATCGTCTTTAATCCGCTTGTCTGCTTTATCGCAAAAAATGCGAATAAACCGGCAAGCACAAGCAATGCCCCGTAACCGATATCGGCAACCATTAGCCCGAATATTACGAAATAAAACACCGACATAACGGGATTCGGGTCTATTTCGTGATAAGCGGGAGGAGTGTACATATTGGTTACGAACTCGAACTGCTTGGTAATCTTGTTGTTTTTTATAAGAGTAGGCGCATATTCGTCTTCGCCTATTTCGTCGAAAGCAAGTATCGCGCAGTCGCTTATATTTTCCACTGCGGATTTAACTTTAACTTCGTCTTCGGCGGGATAGTACGCCTCCAATACGAAAGTCGAATCGGTCTTTTGTAGATCTCCTTCAGCGGATAATTTTTTTTCGCATAGCGACAAATAGTCAACGTAAATCTTCCACTCGGCTATTTCGGACGCATAAGATACGAGTTGATTAAGTACCGTTTTGCGCTGTTCCTTCAAACCGAGAATTTGCCTTTGCAAATCTTCGATTGCGGCTTGAGGCAAAATATCGCATACTACGCCGCACTTTATCAAACCCAACGACGCGACGTTATTCCAAAACTCCGTTTGGCTTTTGTGCGCCACGACGACTACCAGCACGACGGAACCCACGGTATCTACGACTTCCAAATCCACCGCTTCGAACCGAGCGGCAAGTTCTTTGGCGTTTTCGATTTCGCTTGCGTTGCACTGCATAAGCTGAACCGTAGAACTTTCGGTATCGCGATACCAAGTAGTAGGATGAGGCAAATTTTTGACTAAATTCAAACGGGCGGTTTCCGTCTCCTTTTGCGTTAAAGCCGAAGCGATATCGGAAAGCTGTTCCCTCAACTTCGAAACGTTATCCAAAGACTGCTCGATACGAGCAGCGTTAGCGCCGAAACTCAAAAAATAATCGTAGCCGACTTCCGTTAAAGACCTTGAAAAACCGTTTTTAGGTAATTTGACCGGTTGAACCGATTTGACGCGTTTGTTTGCGGCGTTAAATTTTTCCGTCTGTTCGGAAACATAGCCTATGCTGTTTTCAACGCGCGCTATCCTTTCCAAAACGGTCTCGCGCTCGGCGGAAACGTTTGGAGAAGTACAAGCGTCTATATCGGCGCTGCGCTTTAACTCTACCGCTTTGGTTTTTACAAGCGCGTCGAATATGCTTTCTTTGTCGGCATTCATTGCCAGCAAAGTAAGTTTTTTCATTTTAACGATAGCCATTATTTATTTGACTCCAAAATGATTTTTACAGCTTTATCGATATTTTTAGCGTACGCCGCAATTTCCTTGTCCGTAGCCACGTTTAGCTCCGTCAGTTTATCTGCGGCTTGTTTTTCCGCCAATTCGTCGGCTTGCCGCATTTTTTGCGTAAAAAACGCTTTATTTTGCAAAGCGGTATTTTTCTTTAAACTTTCGGCTTCTATTTCCGCTGCGGAAACGATTTCGCTTGCCTCGCGTTCCGCTTCGGCAACGCGCTGTCTTGCAGCGTCTTCCGCTTCCAAAATTGAATTTACTACTTCTTCTATCATACCATAACTCCTTTATTCGACCGCACGTTGAAAGGCGTTGTACTTAGCCCGGGTAAAACGCAGTTATAAGCGTTTAAACCGAATTTTATCTATTCGATTTTATCCACGCGAGTTTGATGACGTCCGCCCTCGAACTCGGTATTTAAAAAAGCGTCCGCGATTTGTTTTGCAAGAGTTAAATCGACGTATTTCTGTCCCAAGGCAAGCACGTTGGCGTTATTGTGTTTACGAGTCATAACCGCCATATCCACGTTGGTACACAAAGCGCATCTGACGCCTTTAACTTTGTTTGCAACCATTGATACGCCTATACCCGTAGTACAAACTATAATGCCTTTTTCGCAATCGCCGTTTGCGACGGCTTGAGCCGCGCGGCGGGCAAAATCGGGATAGTCGCAGCTTTCGTTCGTATAAGTGCCGAAATCCGTCGTTTCGTGCCCTTTTTCGTCAAGATAAAGTTTTACGGCGTTTTTCAATTCCAAACCGCCGTGGTCGCTTGCAAACGCTATTTTCATACAAACACCTCGTTAAATCAAATTGTGTCCCGCCGACCGTACAAGACGGTTTAAAATACTTTGCGCAAACGGCGTTTTAGAAGAAAAACTTGCGATTATATAGTCGTATTTTTCTTCTAAAAGACGTAAATTTTCAAATAAATTTCGCGCTACTTCTTCGTCGGTATCTCCGATGCTCTTTACCGAACGCAATCCGTACAAAGAGGGTTTTTCTACTAACAAAACGGGACGTAGGCCTTGTTTTACCAATTCGTCGTAGTAACCGCAAAGTTTATCGGCATTGCCGTCCACGTTTAAAACCATAGGAATTTTTGGCGCGTAATGCTTGTACCTTACGCCGGGCGAATTGACTTTGGAGTTCGGGTCGTTAAGCACGTTCACCGTTTTGCACAAAACATCCGAGATTCGTTCGGCTGTAACCGCGCCGGGACGAAGTATCAAAGGCTGTTCTCGGGACAAATCCAGAACGGTCGACTCTATACCCACGTCGCACGGACTGCCGCAAAGCACGGCGGCAATTTTACCGTCCATATCTTCCTTGACGCGCTGCCAGGCAGTCGGACTCGGTCTGCCGCTGATGTTAGCGCTCGGCGCCGTTACGGGAACGTTTGCCGCTTTTAAAAACGCTCGCGCTTCGACAGACTTGGGCATACGTATCGCCACGGTATCCAGTCCGGCGGTTATGCAAGAGTCTACAGAATCTTTTTTAGGCAAAACAACAGTCAAACTATCGGGCAAAAGAACGTCGATGACTTTTTCCGCGTCGGAAGAAATCTCACGAGCTATTTCGCCTATTTGTTTTTTATCGTATATATGGACGATAAGAGGATTGTCGCTCGGTCTTCCTTTTGCTGTAAAAGTACTTTTAACGGCCGACACGTCGTAAGCGTTTGCGCCCAAACCGTATACTGTTTCGGTAGGGAAAGCCACCAACTCTCCTTTTCTTATCAGTTCTCCAGCAGTTTTTAATCCGTATTCGTTGAATTGTAAATATTCCGTGTTCATTCGCTTGGTTTGCGTATAATTTGTGCAACGTTTTGCCACACCAAATTACACCAATTAGTATTTTAACATAAATATCTAAAATTGTAAATCTTAAAGTTTATTTTAATCATAATTTTTAGTTGAGGTTGTTTTGCGAGAATACGGAAAAACAACCTTTTGAATGCAAATTTTAAAAGCGAATACTTAAAATAACTTCTAAAAATCAAAAAAACAAATTTAATCTACATTTATCAAAAAAAGCGGGAATTATACCGCTTTTACACATTTATTCGATTTTATCGTAGAACGGCGATATAATTATCTATAAAACCGCGCTGAAAGTTTTTCGATACAATTAAAACCGATTAGACTCTGAAACCAGGCTATTGCTCGGTCGTATCGTTTACATATACGGCTGCGCCAAATAAGTATAGACTCGGTAACGATTTAATTATCCGATAAGTACTTTTCCAATGCCAAAGCCAACTGGTCGGGACAGGATGTTTGCTTAAAACCGCATTTGATGCCTTTGAGTTTAGATATAGCTTCGCGGATTTCCATACCTTCTACAAGCGCGCCTACTCCTTTCAAATTACCGTTGCAGCCGCCCAAATAACTTACGTTATGTAATTTACCGTCCACCACTTCAAAATTTATTTCCCGCGAACAGGTGCCTTTCGTAATATATTTCATATTATATCTCCTTTTTTTTGCAATATTAAATTCCGTAACGATAAATTACGGTCCGACTTGATTTTACGTTATATCCGCAATTTACGCGCGTATTCCGCCTTTAATATTTGCCGTTTTATAAAAGCGGAATACAATCGCTTTTGCTTTCGAATCTCAATCCTCGTAATTAACTACGTTGCGACCGTTATCCCACAAAGTGTCCAAAGAATAAATTTCGCGCGTATCCTTGTGGAATATATGAACTATAACGTCGCCGTAATCGACTGCAATCCAACGTCCTTCCGTCATACCTTCCTTACGCAACGCGAATTTGCCGAGCAGTTCCATTTTTTCTTCCAGATTATCGAAAATCGCTTTTACCTGCGGCGCGCTGCGCCCGGAACAAACGACGAAATAATCCGCAATGTCGGACATACCTTTTATTTCTATAATTTTGATATCCAAGGCGGATTTTTCCGATAAAAATTCGCAGATATTACGAACGGTTCCCTCTGAATTTACCGACTGATTATTTTTTGCCATAAACGACTTCGTACCTCCTTGTCGTACGTATGTACGGTATTTTTCTCTTGTCAAACGCCGTTGACTATGTGTTTAAAAGTAGTTTGCTTCTCTGTAAATATAGTATGCGCCGCTTAGTTTTTTTGAGGACAATAAAAAGCCAACGTTTGTTCTGAAAGCGAGCAAACGCTGTCGCAATGCCTTTCCAAACACACCTGATAAGCTTCCTTTAAACAAGCGACAAACTTTTCGTCCAACGTTCCTTCAAGCAAATGTTCCAAAGGATACGGACGGGTTTGTTCCGTTTTGTCCGCAACATATACTATTTTATCCAACCTTGTCATATCGGGACGTCCCGTCGTATGGTACGTTATCGCGTCCAATATTTCATTATCCGTAACGCCGAAATCCATACAGGCGACTTTTGCGCCCAAAAACGAGTGTACGACCGACTGCGGCATATCGTCGGGCTTTACAAAGCCGTACCTCGCATAATCGCGCGGAGCTATATGTTTTGCGCAATCGTGAAGCAGACACGCAATAAAGACCTTGTCTTTCTCGCCGTCGTTCGCAAGTTCCAAACCGCGTTTTACAACGTAGAACGTATGATTAAATCTTTCGGGAGAAAGATACTTTTTAAGTTTTTCAATCATGAAAGAATACTGCGAGTATTCGTGAGAAGCCAAAATATAACCGTCTACTTTTAAAGGCACCGAATCGGCGTTAGATAATCCGAACTGATAACGCAAACGAATTTCGGTCGAACTTATGCCGTTGGGTTCAACGTCAAGAAACTCCACTTCGGCTCCGTACGTCTTTATCACGTTTTTACGCGCTTTTTCGTTTTCCACGTTTTTGCGCGACGCAACCGCCAAAACGCACATTTTTGCAATTTGCTCCGGTTTATACCAACTGTTAAAATGCAGCAGACTGTCGCCGCCAATGATAAGATATATCAAAGCGTCGGGATAAAGCCTTTTGGCTTCTTTTAACGTTTCTACCGTATAACTTGTGTCAGACTTATTTATTTCGTAATCCCATACGTCGGCGATTCCACTAAAAGCAAGACTCGTAAGACGCAGTCTGACGCGCTTGTCAACTTCGCAAGGTTTGTGAGGCGGCAATCCGCACGGAACGACAAACAACTTATCGAGAGCGAGTTGACTTTTGGCTTGCAAAGCGATATTTACGTGCGTATTGTGCGGAGGATTAAACGTTCCTCCGAAAATGCCTATCTTCATATTGTTATTCTACTATATTTTTACAAACTTTACAATTAAAACGAAGAAAAAATGTCAACAATACCTATATGGCTAAAGTATTGAATAGTTTGTTAAGTACAATAATGATTTTCCTTTTGACGTTTACTTGGGCGTACTACTGCATAAAAAACGTTACGTGGGCGCTCGCACTGTCGGCAACAGTGTCCGTTTGCGCGTGCTATCTCCTGTGGAAATCTCTATCTAAGTGGGACGACGGCAAACGATTAAAAAAACAGCAAAAAAAAGCGATAGCGGATTTCGCCGAATATTTAAAATTCGGCGAAGATAACGCTTCGCTTTTCGAAGATATGCTGAAATACTACGGATTCGAAGTATTTAAAACCGATTACGACAGTTTGGACGCAGTAAAAAACGGAGTCAAAAGTTACGCGGTTATCCATTTCGAACAAGACGCCTTATCGAAAGACGCGTTACGTAACGCGGTTGTCGACGCAAAAAGAAGAAAAGCGGAAAAACTGTACGTTTTTACCTGTAAAGCCGACCAACCTCTTCAAAAGTTAGCCAACGCCCATATCCCCACGTCGTTTATCGACGCAAAAAATACGTATCAATTATTCGAGCAATGCGACAAATTACCGGCAGTGAAAATCAAAAGCCGAGCCAAAAGTTCTTTTGTGGCAAAATACGCTTTATGCAAACAACGTTTCGGCTGGTATCTTGGCAGCTGTCTGTTTTTAACCGCCGTTTCTATCGTTTCGTATTTTCCGTGGTATACGCTCGCTTGGGCGACGGTTATGTTCGCGTTAGCCCTTTACAGCCTTCTAAATAAAAAATACAACATTATCGAAACGAGAGTTAAACTCGACTAGTATTTTCTAAGCTCTTTAAGAGGGGTATTAAGAGGAGTGTCGATAACGATTTGCTCTAACTGAGCAACCGAATAGCGGCAAATTACTTCCATCTTGTCGTCCACGACTTCCAGACAATATAAAAAATTCCCCTGCATACGCTTAGCCACGTCTGACAAAAGATTGTTTTCGTTAAATACAAGCGTTTTCTTTTCCATACCTTTTTTTAAAAATCTCGCGCGATTGGAAGCAAAAGCGGATTTTACATAACACTCGCTGCCGTTTGCGAACACTCCCGTAAACAGACAGACCGAAAACAGACCCAAACTAAACAAATTAGATTTGTTAAATAACGAAAAAATAAAAACGCCGAATAAACAGAGCGAAAGCGCCACCGTTATTTTTTTAGTTATCGCTACGGCCTTTTTATCCAGCTTTTTTTCCAACAAACCCGTTAATACGCGGCCTCCGTCCAAAGGATAACACGGCAGCATATTTACGCACGCCATACTTAAATTTGCAAAGTAAAAGTTTTCGGTATAGTAATAACTGTCGGGAATCATCCACCACAAAGACAGACACGCCAAGCACAGTATTAAATTAGCGATCGGACCGGCAAGAGCGATTCTTATGCGATCGGACGGCGTTAAGTCTTGAAAATCTCCGTATAATACCGCGCCGAATATTCCCAACTGAATTTCCTTACAGTGATAAAACAGTTTACTCGCCACAAAATAGTGAGCCGTTTCGTGCAACAGTACCGCAAAAGAATACATGGCAGCGAAGTATCCTTGTTTGAACACTACCGCTACCACGATAAACAGCCAAAAACTAGCTTTGATTTTTAGTTTTACACGTTCCATGTAAGTTGCTTGTCGCTACCTACTACGTCCTTTACAGCCTCGCCGTTACCGTTCAAAATAGTAGCCGTAAAATTCTTTTCGTACTTGCCGAGCAAACTGTTCGTAGTAACGACGTCGTCTACTGCAACGTATACGTCGGTAAGATTGGAATACGTAATCGACGTGTTTTCATCGATTGCAACCGTTACAGAATTTTCGGTAGCCGCAGTTACTTTTCCGTCGGTAAAGGACAAAGTAGCTCTGCCGCCCGAAAAAGTCGCCACGCCTTCGTTAACTTCCACTAAATCAACGTTGCTGGGCAATTCAATTTTTGCGGATATCGGCGTAGGTTTGTTGCCGATAAACACCGAAGAATACGCCGTCTTTACCGTATTGAAAACTTCCTTACTGAAATTGCCGTCTATAAACATCATACAAGCCAGCGCAGCAACGCATACCGCCGCTATAGCGAAAATTTTTATTTTTTTGTTAAGTTTAAATCTGAAATTTATTTTTTTCTTTTTGGCAGGTTTTTCGACGTACTTACGTTCCGAATAAGAAACGTCCAGCCAATCGCTTTCTTCCGCGTCGCATACGACGCTGTTTACTCCGTAATAATCCATATTGCACCTCCGTTTTGTTCAAAATAACCTATGTGCCGAACAAACAGTTTATGCAAGCGGACGAAAATTTGTTTTAACTTTTTTAACGGAGATAGATACTACTATGTTTAAATTGCGCCCGTCGTAGGTATCGACGGTTATCCCGTCGCATTCCATATAACGCGAAACGAGTTCCGAAAGTTCTTTAAAAAAATCCGTTTTGCCGTAGTTGTATTTATCTAATAGCGCAATAGACTGCGCGCGTTTATACACTTCGCTTTGACCGTTTTTCATCTTAACTCCTTTTTTGTAGAATTACGCTTGTAAAACGTTACGCTTCTATCCGCAAACGCGCCGATAATCAAAACGTTTTTTTCGGCTTTCGTATTAGAATTTACAAGCGTAAAAATTTAAACGTTGCGTTTAAAACGGCGTTTGAGTCTGCCGAATAAACCTTTATATTTAGACACGCAATCGTACATTTGCCGAGAACCCGTTTGAAGATTTTTCGCAAGTACGTCGAATGGCTGTTTGACGGAATGCAAGTTAACGTTACAATTCACGTCGTCGTTTTCGGGAATCACGCCGAGCGCTGTGTGTCCCAAAAGACTGAAAACTTCGAAAGCCGAAAGCATCTCTCCGCCAGCGACCAAATCTCCGCGAACTCGGTTTACGACAACGTTGACCGAAACGCCTTGATTGCAAAGCTCAGCTATCGTTTTATCCGCGTCGCGCACGCCGGATAAATGCGGCGTAACAACGACTATTGCTTCGTCGGCGCAGCTGACGGCTCGCCTGAACCCGACGTCTATACCGGCGGGACAATCCAAAAGAATATAATCGAAACTTTCGCTAAGTCTGCCTATAACTTTTTTAACGGCGTCGATAGTAACCTGTCGTTTTGCGGAATGACAGCTCGGCATTACGTACAACGTAGGCTCTGTTTCGTCCTGAATAAGAGCTTGACTGGGTCGGCATCGGTTTTCCACAACGTCTATAAAATCGAAAACTATTTTGTCTTCTATATTCATTACAACGTCGAGATTGTTTAAACCGATATCGAGGTCGAGCATCAACACGCGCTGCGACGTTCTTGCAAGAGCTATACCGAGATTCGCGCACACCGTGGTTTTACCGGCGCCGCCCTTTCCGCTTGTAATAACGATTTTTCGCGCCATACGATTTTCTCCAATATTTTTAGTCGATTTTAACACAACGATTACTTTAAATTTTTGTAGAAAAAATCGTATATTGGCGCAAAACAACGAAACTAAAAATTAAAATTTGCCGCGCGGAATATGACCCGCAACGGTTTATATCATACCAGCGACATCCACTTGTGAAAACAAAAAAACCTCGGCAAAAGCCGAGGAATAAAAAAAACGTTATTGCAAATTTTCGGACGTTACGGGATTTACGTATAAAGGAACGCCGTCTTGTTCGCAATCGTCCGAATCGGAAAAGTTTTCGACGTATTTTGCAACGTTAAAGCGCGTCCAAGGTTCTTTTTCAGGCGGATACGCGACAAATACCATTCTTTCCTTGCTAACGGGATGATTAAACTCTAAACGGTACGCCCACAAAGCGAGATTATGACCTTTTGCCAAAACGTCGCCGCCGTATCGCGCGTCGCCAAAGACGGGACAGCCTATAGTAGAAAACTGTACGCGTATTTGATGGCTCCGCCCCGTGCCGAGCTGCACTTTTACAAGGCTTACGACGTCGCTGTAATTTTCCAACACTTCGTAAGAAAGTTCCGCGCGCTTAGCGTTGTGGTCGCCTACGGTCGCAACGTATACCGTATTTGTAAGCGCGTTCTTTTTGAGATAGTTGACAAGCGAACCTTTTTTTTCTTTAGGACAGTTTAAAACCGCCGTCAAATACTGTTTAGTCATCTCTCCGCCGACTATTTGTTTGGATAGGCGCTCAGCGGCTTTACTGTTTTTGGCAAACACCATCACTCCGCCCGTAGGACGGTCTAAACGATGTACCAGCCCCAAATACGCGTTACCCGGCTTGTTATACTTATCTTTAACGTACTGTTTTAGAAGTGTGAGCATATCGGCGTCTCCGCTTTTATCGCCTTGAGAAGGAATATTCTGCGGTTTAACTACGACCAAAACGCTGTTGTCTTCGTGAAGTATAGTAATATCGTCCATTGAAAATGTTTTTGCCATTGTAACTTCCTTATTATATGAATTTAAAAACGTTATACCAAGTTGAAATTTAGACGTGCTTGAGCGAAAGCCAAAGACCGGAGGCGCCGCAAGGTAAAACAATGTCCCGTTCGTCTGTAGGAAGACATACTTCGTACGCCGAAACGTCGCCGCCGACAGGCATAGTCAAAGTCAGCAAATTGCTCAAAACGGCTGGTTGCAGACCCGTTGTGTACGAATTCAGCAATACGAACAGCGGTTCGTCGCTCAAAACACGCGAACAAAGCTGTAAAAAATCAAAAATATCGCGTTCGATTTTCCACTCCTCTCCGTTTGCTCCGCGCCCGAAACTGGGCGGATCGAGTATGATTGCATCATAACGTCGTCCGCGTTTTATTTCACGCGTTACGAATTTGCGGCAATCGTCTACGATGTAACGTACGGGCTTATCCGAAAGATTGGATAACGCTACGTTTTCCTTGCACGTTTCCACCATATTTTTTGCCGCGTCAACGTGGCAAACGCTGGCGCCTGCGGACAAACACGCGACGGTTGCGCCGCCGGTATATCCGAAAAGATTCAGAACGGAAACGGGACGGTTAGCAGATTTGATAACGTCAATCATCATCGCCCAGTTCGCCGCCTGTTCGGGAAATAAGCCCGTATGTTTAAAATTCATCGGGCGGACAACAAACGTAAGATTCCGCCAAGAAACGTTCCAACTTTCCGGCAGTTTGCGAGAAAACTCCCACCGTCCGCCGCCGGTTGAAGAACGGATATAGCGCGCGTCGGGCTTTTTGACGCGTGCAAGAGGAGCAGCCGCATGCCATATAACCTGAGGGTCGGGACGCAGCAAAGTTACGTCTTTCCATCGTTCCAGCTTTTCGCCGTCGCCCGTCGCCAGTATTTCGTAATCTTTCCATTCCGCGTTTATTTTCATACCGTTTCAATTATATATTAAATCGTTATAATTTTCAACCGTTTGTAGAATAAATACAAACTTTACACGCATACTCGCAAACGAGCGTTGGGTACAAAACCGAACGCTCGTTCAATAACTCATTTTAAAATTATTTTTTATTAAGCTTTAGTTAAATACAGCACAAACTGTTCGCCGTTGACGTCGAGTCGTTTTGTAAACGCTCCGCCGTCGGATTCTTTAACTTCGTCGGCAAGCGTACCTTGAGCAATTTCGGAAGCGTAGTCTTTAAACGCCTTTACAAGAGCTCCCTCCGCCTTATATCCTATAAGAATATGGTCGGTTACAACAAACCCGCACTCCTTGCGCATAGTTTGAATTTTGGAAACGATTTCGCGCACCAAGCCTTCTTCTATCAACTTTTCGTCCAAATTGACGTCCAAAGCCACGGTATCGCCGCGGTCGGACACGACGGCGTAACCCTGTTTGTTTTTGGAAGAAATAAGCAAATCTTGTTCTTCGACTTCAACCTTATTGCCGTCGAAATCGAACGTGTGCTTGCCGCCGTTTTTTACGTTATTCACTACTTCTTGCGCCGTCGCTCCCAAATTTGCAAAACGTTCGCGAATAAGACCTATCAGTTTGCCGTACTTCGGTCCCAGCGTTTTTAACTGCGGTTTTATTTCGTAATCGGCAAATTTGTCTGCGGAATCGATACGGACCAGTTCCTTTACGTTAAGCTCGTTTTTGACTATATCAGCCATTTCTCCGTCGATTTCGTCCTTAGTGGCGACGTACATCTTAGCGAGAGGCTGACGGTTTTTGACGTTTGCGGAGTTACGTGCCGAACGTCCCAAAACGACTATATCCAAAACTTTTTCCATCATTTTGTTTAAACGCGCGTCGATGTACTTTTTGTCCGCTTCGGGGAAAGCGCACAAATGAACCGAACGGGGCGCTTTTTCGAAGCAATTAGCCGTAATATTTTGGTAAATACTTTCCGTTATAAACGGCACGAAAGGCGCGGCAATTTTTACAAGCGTATCCAACACGGTATAAAGCGTCATATACGCCGCCTGTTTATCCGCCGTCCACTCGCTGCCCCAATATCTTTCGCGGCAACGGCGTACGTACCAGTTGGAAAGCATATCGGTAAAACGCTCTATCGAACGCGCCGTTTCGGTGATTTCGTAGGAAGAAAGACCTTTGTCTACCGTTTGCGCGAGCTGGTTAACTTCGGAAAGTATCCATTTGTCCATAAGAGTCAACTTACACTTTTTAAGGTCGTATTTGCTCGGATCGAAATCGTCGATATCGGCGTACAAAACATAAAACGCATACGTGTTCCAAAGCGTTCCCAAAAACTTACGCTGCATTTCGGAAACGGCTTCGTCGTAGTAACGGCTGGGAAGATACGGCGCGGAATTGGTATAAAAATACCATCTTACCGCGTCGGCGCCCTGCTTGTTAAAACTGTCCCACGGGTCAACAACGTTGCCCTTGTGCTTGCTCATTTTAACGCCGTGTTCGTCGCCCACAAGTCCCAGCACGATGCAGTTTTTAAACGGAGCCTTACCGAACAAAATTGTGTTTACCGCAAGCAGCACGTAAAACCAACCGCGGGTTTGGTCCACCGCTTCGGAAATAAAGTCTGCGGGGAAGTTTTCTTTAAACAGTTTTTCGTTTTCAAACGGATAATGGAACTGCGCGTAAGGCATCGAGCCGGAATCGAACCAACAGTCTATAACCTCAGGAGTGCGCTCGTACGTTCCTCCGCATTCGCACGACCATTTACATTGGTCTATAAACGGACGGTGCAATTCGATATTTTCGGAGCAACCGCACTTTTCGGCAAGCTCGCGTCTGGAACCTATAACGTGTACTTTGCCGCATTTGTTGCATACCCACACGGGCAAGGGCGTGCCCCAATATCTATCGCGTGAAATACCCCAATCGATTACGTTTTCGAGGAAGTTGCCCATACGCCCGCTACCTATCGTAGGCGGTATCCAGTTGACGGAAGCGTTTGCTTTGAGTAACTCGTTGCGTACGGCAGTCATCTTGACAAACCACGACTTACGCGCATAGTAAATAAGCGGAGTATCGCAGCGCCAACAATGGGGATAGCTATGCTCGTACATAAGCTCGGCAAAGAGCAATCCGCGTTCTTTCAAATCTTTTAATATAGTTTTGTCCGCAGCCTTGCAGAATACTCCCGTAAGAGTTTCGCAACCGTCTACAAACTTACCGTCTTCGCCAACAAGCTGAATCAAAGGCAGATTGTAACGTCTGCCGACGTTTGCGTCGTCCTCACCGAATGCAGGCGCAATATGAACAATACCGGTACCGTCAGTTAGCGTTACATAATCATCGTTTGTAACGTAATAACAGTCGCCGTTTACATTTGCGTAAGAGTAAAGCGGTTTATAATGTACGCGCTCGTAATCCGCACCTTTTTTAACGTCCAATATTTCGTACGTTCCCTCTTCGAAATGCTTAGAAACAAGGTCTTTGGCAAGAATATACTTTGTTCCGTCCGATAATACCGTCGCGTAATCGTAATTCGCATTCATACAGAGAGCTACGTTACTGGGCAGAGTCCAAGGCGTTGTTGTCCAAGCGAGAAAATAAGTGTCGGGATAATCGGCAAGCCGGAACTTTGCAACGGCTGACTTTTCCTTTACGTCCTTATATCCCTGAGCTACTTCGTGGCTGCTTAGGGCCGTCCCGCAGCGTGGGCAATACGGTACAATTTTAAAACCCTTGTACAATAGCCCTTTGTCGTAGATAGTTTTGAGCGCCCACCACTCCGACTCAATATAGTTATTGTCGTAAGTAACGTAAGGATGTTCCATATCCGCCCAGTAGGCTACGCGGTCGGATAACGCTTCCCACTCGCCTTTGTATTTCCAAACGGACTCCTTGCACTTACCGACGAAAGGTTCTATGCCGTATTCTTCAATTTGCTTTTTGCCGTCGATTCCGAGAAGCTTTTCTACTTCCAGTTCCACAGGCAAGCCGTGAGTATCCCAACCGGCTTTACGCAACACCTTGCGTCCTTTCATTACTTGGTAACGAGGAATCAAGTCTTTAATCGAACGCGTAAGAACGTGTCCTATATGCGGTTTACCGTTGGCTGTCGGCGGTCCGTCATAGAAAGTAAAAGACTTATCGCCTTTTGCCGCCGTTTGCTCGAAAATTTTGTTTTCTTTCCAAAATTTAAGAACTTCCAATTCTCTGTCAACAAAGTTAAGCGAACTATCGACCTTTTTATATTTGCTCATAGAGTTAACCTCCCGTTATATACGTAATATTGCGACGAATCGCGTTGTAACAAATTTAACAAAAAAAGCGGAGCGTTTGAAAAAATCAACGCTCCGCAATTAATGCAAGGTTTTACCATTTCAAACAAGTACGCTTGCGCATATGCGCAAGTTATACCGCGCGGCAATATAACGGTCCGCATTCCGTATACCTCTACTGTTATTTCAAGATATCTACTTGCAAGGCGATGGCTTACGGGGCGATAGGTCGCGCATTTCAGCAAATTGCGCGCTCTCTGTACAAACGGGTTTCCGCAGTCTTGTCCCTGCTCGAACGTATTTACTTGTTAAATTATTTACATTTTAGCAAATTGCAATAACTTTGGCAAGTGATTTTTTGCAAGATACACCTTAAAGCAAAACGGTTGAAATTAAGCGCACTTCCATAGGGAATTAAAAAACAAAATTTTAAGAGTTACGCTTTCAAGCGATGACAAAAAGCTCTCGGACAAACAGTCCGAGAGCTTTAAATTTACACATAATGGCGTTATTAAGATGTATTGAAATTTATACTCTATTTTTTCTGTCTTAAAATCGCAATAATATTCCGCCGTTATACCTATAAATTTTAATACGCAATAATCGGGGGTCGGTTACGCCCTGTTTATAAAACAGTGTATCGCCGAAACGCCAAATTTCGTCTTTGATTGCTTGGTCGGTACAAACTTGCATTTCACCCGTAGTCGATACGCCTTGATACTTGAATTTTCCGCGTTTATAAAAATAAATACAAGCCTTATTATTTGCCAAATACTGCTTTATCTTATTTGAAGAGGTGTTCGTGGAAAAGAAAATCTCGTTACCGTAGATTTTGCGAGGGGCGAGCATTGCTCTTAATATGGGAAAACCTTGCTAGTTGACGGAGGCAATAAACGCCGTTTTTTGTTCGGATATAAATTGAAATATTTGGGTTTTGTCCATTGTATTTCCTCTACCCTAAATTGAAATTTATAATTCAATATCAACTTTATATTCTGTATCTATCAAAATGCAGTTTAGTCCGTATTTTTTGCACATTTGTAAATTGCGTTCATTTTCTTTAATAAGATTTCCCTGTACCAAATCGCCGCTTATAAGTCTTTGTTCAACTATACTTTCATTTGCTAAAATATCAGAAAAATGCTTTTGTATATAGTTTTTGCTCATAATTAAGCAATAATATTTGATTTGCAACAAATACTCTTTATTAAAATCTTTTGCCCAATCAAATGGTATGTAACAACCTTCCACAATAAGATTTTGCTCGTTTTCTATTGCCGTTTTGATTATTTCTTTAATTATCCCCCAAATATACGGCGTTAGTTTTTCGTCATCAGTTACGTTTATTGTAGTTTGATTGCTTCTTATCAAACCCATTTTCAAGAGGTCGATAGAAAGATATGGAAATTTATACTTTTCCAACAATTTTTGTGCCAATACGGTCTTTCCCGTGTGAGTTGTTCCCGTAATTAAAACTATCATAATTCTCCGTTAAATTACTGTTTCTCACTCAATTATACGACAACGAAATTAAGAAGTAAAGTTAAAACGCACCAACCTTGCTTTCAAGGTATAGTGCGCTATACTTATGTGAAAAAATTTCCTATATGAACTACGGTTACATTTGACCGTTTTATATTTTTACATAACGATTTCGATGTCGAAAAACTTTTCTTGAAAGTTAACCGCTTCGGCAATTTGTTCCTTGGTAAACTTGGGTATATACGGCGAAACTCCGCCGTATACAGGCGCGACAACCCATTTAGTTTCGACGTCGTTTTTACGCACTATTACCGCTATTACATAGCCGTAAAACTCGTACAAACGTTGTAACGGCACATGGACTCCTATAATATATGCGTCCTGCTCCTCGCCGTCGCCGCCCATTACACCCTCGACGTGTCCGTAATTGAGTTTATAAACAATATCGGGATGCTCGTGGTGAACGCTGCCTTTGGGGCGGTCTACTATTACTTTTACCGCGCGGTCTATTACGCTCGACGGGTCGTCGACGTTCTTTATCTCATTTTCTTTGACACTGAATATGGTGTTTAGAATTTCCGTTGCTTTGACGTAGCTATCATAGCGTACGTATATATTGTAACTGTTAGGCGTATTCATTTGACTGAATCCGCCGTGGACGGGCATTGCAACAAACGGAACGTCGTTATTGCTTAGCGCGTCAACGTACATACTGCGATTAAAATCGTCCAAGTCGCACACAAAACACAAGTCGCTGTCGTTAGGAACGCGCGTTTGCCCGCCGCATTTTTGGCAAACGTTTGTGTCTGTTAATTCGTTGCACTTTTCACAAAAATACATATGTACCATTTCACACTTTTCTCCAAGTCAATCTGTTATATCGTACTTGAACAACATTTATTGCAAGATATGATTTAACAGCGAGCGGTTGGCAATAGCTAATTTGCCGTTCCTATGCTATTTTAAAAACGGTCCGAAAATTGACGTCAAATTTACTACTAAAATAATTTCATCAAACAACAATTAAAACTAATCTTTGTAGTCCGGCTTTTTTTGAAGTTTACGTTCGTTACCTTTATCGTCCACGATATAGGTATTCTCCAACGTCTGCTGTACGCCAAGCCGCCAAGATTCCAAATACTCTTGACGCAGAATTTTTTGTTCGGATTTTTCCTCTTCCGTTAAGCCTTGCGCCGTTTTGGACTTGCGCGCAAGTTCGTTTATTCTATCTATCTTTTTCTGATCCATACCAACCTCTGTACGCTTTATCACCAACGGCGGCAAATGCGTAAAACGTTTTAAATTACGTAAAGCCGAATATCTCGGTAAATTTTATTTTAACATATCGATTATAATGTTGCAAGCAAAACGAGAAAAAGCGACAGCGCAACGGTATAAGATATATTTTTACTATTCCGCCCGGCAAAGAAAAACAGTACGTTCAAAACGTTATAAAGACTAAAAAACGCCGACAAACGTAACGTACCATCTGCAAAAACTTTGTTTAATTACATTGTAAAAAAACGACGAAAAACGTCCGCGAATATTCGCGGACGCAAGTAAATTCTATGACTGCGCGTTACAGTTGACAGTCTATGCCGAAACGGTATCTTTGTAGGCAACTACTCCAAAGCTACCTTGTGGCGCACGCTCGTGCTGCGTAGTGCTGCTGTGTTCCCACCCTGACACGGTTGACAGATTTACGTCGCACAAGACCTTGGTATCAACGCTCCTTGCAAATTCCTGCTTTCCACATAGAAAGCCGCCTGCAACTTTCAGCCCTACTGTAGCGGATTGTAGGCGACAGGGCACCGCTAGCTCCCCGCCTAGCGCAGTATCGCTATTATACATCAACGCGTAAAAAAACGCAAGCGTTTATTTTGTCGAGTTTTGCACCGTCAAACGTTGACTTATAAAGTTTAATACGGCGGAACGGCTACGACAACATTGCTTTGATAATTTTTCCCGCCCAATTTAAATAAGAAGGCACGTTTTCGTCGATTAACAATTTGACCCGAACTTTTACCTCCTCCGTCATTTTTCCGACGTGGCTAAATATTTCGCCCGTCGCTTTACGTCCGCCGACGGCTATAGCCGCTCGGGTATTGTCGCCTATAGCCACGTATCTTCCTACGGATAAGGCGCCTACGGAAATATCTCCCACCGCGACTGCGCCAAGAGAAAACGCCCCGATACTTATCGCGCCTACAGCAAATAACCCTACGGATAAAGTCCCTACGCTAAACAAAGCCGCGCTTACAAATCCCACGGAAAATAACAATCCTAACGATAACGTACCGCAGGAAATAACGCCCAGCGACAAAACGCCCACAGACACAACTCCGCACGCTTTTACGCCGATAGCCACTACACCGCGCGCTTTAACCCCAACTGCGATAATTCCCCGCGCGTTTTTCGCGACGTGCCAAAGAGGCATACCCCAAAGCGTTTTTTTGCTTTTGCGCTCTCTTACGCGAGGAACCGTAATTTCCGAATTGTCTTCGGGCGGTTTTTCGGCGGCTGCAATGCGTTTTATTTTATCGCAGTCCGAAAGCAGCAAATAATCGGATGAACAGTTAAATAATTCGCACATTTTAACCAGTTTGTCTGTTTCGGGATACGCCGCGTCGCTCTCCCACTTGCTGACCGACTGACGTGAAACTCCCAAAATATCCGCCAGTTGCTCTTGCGTATAATTTTGTTCCCTGCGTAGTTTAGACAATTTATCTCCAAACGTCATTTTATCTTCTCCTTGGAATTTGATTTTCGCACACTAACAAACGTTAACCTCGCGAGCATAAAAATTCGAAAATAACCGAAACGCGCAAACGTCTTAGCAGTTATTATTATAACACCTTAGACTTCAAAAACTCTACCTCTTTTGGGTTTCTAAACGTAAACTTTAGGTTGCTTTTTTATTAGTTTAGACTCTATCGGGAAAATTACTCGTAAATCTACCGAAAAATTATTTGACGACGTCCGACGTCTGTTTTATTCATCGACAAATCCCGCCTGCGCGGTAAAATAATTCAGGGCCGCAATAAGCGGCCCCGAAATTCGGTTTCAAATTATAATACGTAAAGTTTAGCTCGAAATACCGCATTACTTATAACGGTAACAGCTAAACGAGCTTTGATATTTCTTTTTTCAGTCTGCCTATAATTTTCTTTTCAAGGCGGGATATGTAAGACTGCGAAATTCCCAGCAAATCCGCAACTTCCTTTTGAGTTCTTTCGTCCTCGCCGTCCAATCCAAAACGCATTTCGATAATCTGCTGTTCGCGTTTGCTGAGACGTTTTAAACCTTCTTCCAAAAGCTGACGTTCCACCTGACTTTCGACGTGCGTATAAATTGCGTCGCTATCCGTACCCAAAATATCCGCAAGCAACAGTTCGTTGCCGTCGCCGTCTACGTTAAGCGGTTCGTCAAGGCTTACTTCCGCTTTGCGTTTGGAGAGTTTTCTCAAATACATCAGTATTTCGTTTTCAATACAGCGGCTGGCGTACGTCGCAAGTTTGATTTGCTTTTCCGCTTTGAAACTGTTGATAGCTTTTATCAGCCCTATCGTTCCTACGGAAACCAGGTCTTCCATATCTACTCCGCTGCTTTCGAACTTTTTTGCAAGAAACACAACCAAGCGTAAATTATGTTCGACAAGCTTGTCTTTCGCGTCGGCATCGCCTTGACTTATAGCTGAAAGTAAAGCCGATTCTTCCTCGGCGGACAAAGGATGCGGCAGAGCTTCCGCACCGCAAAGATAATGCACCGCATTTTGCGATAAAGACAGTTTCTTTAACAGTTTTTTAAGCAAATCCAACATTTTCATAAAATACGCTCCTACGCTTAAATATATTTCTTACTAATAATTTTAAATTACTCTTCTACCACGGCTCCGTGTTCCGACGGCGCACAGTCGTTAATAAACTCGCTCGAGAGTAAAACGCTATATCCCGCGGTTTTACATTTTTCCTTAGGCAAAGCCAAAAACGTTTCGAGAGTTTTTCCGTTTGCGGTAACCACCGCTTTTACCGCCGATACTTTTTGGACGCCGGCAACGGTTACAACTTCGATAGAGCAAATTTTTCCCAATAACGTTTGACGCGCGAAATACTCGGCGAAGCCGTTGAATTTTTGAGTTACGAAACATACCGGCAGCCCTTCGTGAATAAGCGTATTTCCGCTGTCGCAAAAACCCGTTAAACTGTACTGTTTGTCCAACGTTACGGATATTTTTGTTAAAAACGGGGCGACTTTTTTTGTTTGCCGTACGTAAAACACTATGGAATAACACAAAAAAGCAACTATTCCGACGGCAAGAGCATAAACGAACAATGGAACTTTCATTTGATAAAATTCGCCGTTTTCGTTAACGTAACTTATTTTGAACAAATGGAACAAACCCGTAATTGCTCCGCCCAGCGCAAAAGTATACGCAACGGTAAGCAATATATACCAAAATAACTTTTTTCCAAACCCTACGACGGTTACGCACATAAGCGCAAGACACGCCGTTTTTACCAAGTATATCCAAAAGCCGGTAACGAACACACTGACAACCGCGCACGCAGAACCGACAAGTCCGCCCAAAATCAGACGGTATTTTTTTATAGACAATTTAAGCGTTAACGCCGCCGCAAGCAGCAGCAAGACGTCTATAACAAAGTTGTCCAATATAACGTATTCGACGTAAACGTTCATATGCGCATTTTAACTCAAAAAAAAGGCGACAAATCGTAACTTTTGTTGCAGAGAGAAGTTTTTTGTAAAAACGCCGTATGCTGTTTATACAACCGCATAAAAAAAAACGACGTATGCGTATATTCGCAAACGCCGCTTTAAAATTTTGACGAATCAGTCTTGCTCTACTTCGCGGAAGATTTCTCCCGAAACGTAAGGCATGGGATTTACGTTTTTACCGTCCTTGGTGATTTCCAAGTGCAAATGCGCTCCGTCTTTAAACTCGTAGGAAGCGGACGTACTTACCGCGCCGATTTTTTCGCCTTTCTTGATATTTTGTCCTTTTTGAACCTGAACGTCGCCTAACGACGCGTAAGTAGCTATGACGTTGTCGCCGTGGTCTACTTTAACGATGTGTCCGAGACCGTAAGTTTCCGTTACTTCGATTACCGTTCCGTCGTACATTGCGTTTACTGCCGTGCCGTCTGCGGCTACAAGGTCGACCGCATTGTGGCTTTCCCAAGAATTAAGCGTAGAACTGAATACGAACAGTACGTCCTTACCGTCTGTATATTCCATACTTATAGACGTATACTCTACGGGTTTACCGAAATAAACCTTGATTTTGTCCTTTTCGACGGGATCGGGTTTATTGTCGTCCGGTTTGCCGTCAACGGGATTATTCGGTATGACCGGGGTCGTTCTGTCTCGAGTAAGGGTTACCGCCAATACTACCGACGTGATTGCGACAACGCAAAATATAATCAAGAGCAATGCGGCGTTGTTACGCAAAAATCTTGTAAATTTGTTCGTTTGTTTTGTAGAATTCATTGTTTGCCTCCGTGATTGTTTGTTGAAATTTTTAACATCAAATTTGTTTTTTATACGCAGTGCGCAAATTTATTTTTGAAAATTTGAGACGCTTAAACGTTTTTTTTAGATTGCGTTTAGTAACTTCCCAATATTAAGGGGAAACCTACTGTTATGGTTCCATGCGAATACGCGATTTGACAATTTACAAAGTTTCCGTCCACAATAACGCCTCCGCCGATATTGTCGCAGCGTCCGCATACGACGTATACTTCGTTTAAATTTTGAGTTTCGGTATTCTTTAAATCTAAATCTTTTTGAAGTTTCACGAATTCGTCGTAAGTTCCGTTGAAACTCGCGCTTATACCGTCTATTTTTCCGCACTTAAAAAGTACGTCGGTAAAATTATCCGCATTGCACGAAATCATTTTTCCGAATCCCAAGTCTACCGCTTGCAACGTAGTTTCGCGGCAGTAGACGTTGATTTCGGCGTTTTTATTCTTTACAACGCCGAGTATTTGCTGCGAGTACGATTGGGGCATAAAATAAAGCATAACTCCCACCACAACCGCAAACAGCAGAGAAGCGACTAAAAATCTTTTCATAACGGTTTTAGTGTTGACACAAAATCAAGAAATATAACAATACGCTAAAAAAAAAAGACGAACCCGTTTAGGTTCGTCTTTAAATATTATATAAAATTTTTACCGTTGAAAAAATCCGGACGTAATCAAAGTTTATAAATAACTTTATGTAATAGCTTTAACACGAAAGTTTATTCGTACAATTTGGAAACGGGCAAATCGGTATAAACGCGTTCTATCGCTTCCGCAAACAAATCGGCAATGCCGACAATTTCTATTTTATCTATGCGTTTTTCTTTAGGCAAATCGATTGTATCCAGCACTATAATTTTGGAAAGTTTGCTCTCTTTTAAACGTTCTATTGCCGGTCCGGACAACACCGCGTGAGTACAGCAAGCTATAACCTCGCTGGCGCCGTTTTCTACCAACGCCTGCGCGCCTTGGCAAATGGTTCCGGCAGTGTCAATCATATCGTCCAACATCAAGCACATTTTTCCTTTTACGTCGCCGACGACGTTCATAACTTCCATTACGTTGGCCATAGGACGGCGTTTGTCTATTATAGCAAGAGGAGCGTCGAACCTGCTTGCCATCGCGCGCGAACGAACCACGCTGCCCGTATCGGGACTTACTATCGTTAAATTATCCGGAACTCCGACCGATTTAAAATGTCTTGCCAAAACGGGCATTCCCATCAAATTATCTACCGGAATATTGAAAAAGCCTTGCAACTGACTGCTGTGCAAATCCATTGTCAAAACTCTGTTTGCGCCCGCGGTTTGTAAAATATCCGCGACAAGCTTTGCTGAAATCGGGTCGCGCGCTCTCGCTTTGCGGTCCTGACG
Source organism: uncultured Christensenellaceae bacterium (assembly GCA_910586905.1). Classification (GTDB taxonomy): domain Bacteria; phylum Bacillota; class Clostridia; order Christensenellales; family CAG-314; genus Fimimonas. The sequence continues at coordinate 486 of CAJUIV010000018.1, read as the reverse complement.
GGCGTAACCGAAATAAGGAACGACTGCGGTTATTCTTCCTGCCGACGCTCTTTTGCAAGCGTCGATTATAAGCAGCAGCTCCATTAAATTATCGTTAACGGGAGTATTGGTAGATTGAACGATAAACACGTCGCAACCGCGTACGGATTCCTTTATATTAACCGACGTTTCGCCGTCGGAAAACTTACCGACTTCCATTTTGCCCAATTCTAAATCCAACTGAGCGCATATTTCCTGCGCTAACTTTTTACTTGCGTTGCCTGCGAAAATTTTTATTGCGCCGTGAATTTGATTTAGCATTTTTCCCCCGAATAATCACCGTAACAACCGTAGTACTTTAGATTTACATACGCAAGATACGACCGTCGGCGTATCTGCCGATCTACGTAAATATTGTATATTTTCAAAAAAAAAGTGTCAAGTAAAAACGCGTGTTAATTTGTCAAGCGTTTGCAAGTAATTTTCTTGAATTTTTTTAGAAAATTT
>CAJUIV010000017.1 GCA_910586905.1 uncultured Christensenellaceae bacterium | reverse complement strand
GTAAACCTCCACCGAACCACCGGACTATCCGGTGGTTTTCTTGAGACAAAAAAGATTGACATTCTGTCAATCTTTTTTCAAAATTATAGTTGCTCGTTATCGCTACAAGACTGCAATACCTTTTCGATGCGTTCAAGTACCGCTTCTTTGCCCGTTTTATTTAAAGACGATACTGCCAGTACGTTGCTTTCTCCCACGTGCAGAAAATTGGCTATACTGCGAAGTCTGTTTTTTACCTGACTTTTGGAAACTTTATCCGATTTGGTTGCCGCTATCGTAAACGGCACGTTGTTTTTAAACAAATAGTTATACATCGTAACGTCGTCGCGAGTCGGGTCGTGGCGGATATCAACCAAAAAGAAAACGTGTTTTAACCGAGGTTCTTTCGCGAGATAATTTTCCAATAAATCCGCCCATTTTAGCTTTTCGGCATCGGATACTTTTGCAAAACCGTAACCCGGTAAATCAGCAAGTATAAACTCGTCCGCTGCTCCGTCGTTAATCAAAAAGTAGTTGATAAGACGCGTCCGACCGGGAAGTTTAGAAGTACGCGCGAGTTTACCGTCGTTAACAAGGTAGTTGATAAAACTGCTTTTGCCTACGTTAGACTTACCGACCACCGCTATTTGGGGCGTGTCGGATACGATACATTGCTCGTATTTTGCCGCGCCTTTTATATATGATGCGTTTTTTATTACCATGCTTTTAATATTAAACCAACGCGTGATTGTAAACGTCGGCGATACTTTCCGCCAAAACGAATTCCATACTGTCGCGGACTTCTTTGGGAATTTCGTCGAGGTCTTTTTCGTTATCTTTAGGTATAATAACTTTACGAATGCCGACTCTATATGCGGCAAGCGTTTTTTCACGAAGTCCGCCTATGGCAAGTACTTTTCCGCGAAGAGTAATTTCGCCGGTCATAGCCACTTTGCCGCTTACGGGTCTGCCGGAAAACGCGGACATTATTACCGTAGCCATAGTAACGCCTGCCGACGGTCCGTCCTTAGGCACGGCACCTTCCGGAACGTGAATGTGTATGTCAGTCTTTTCGAAACGGGTTTTGTCGATACCGTATTCGTCGGCAAGACTCTTGACAAGCGAAATAGCCGTACGAGCGGATTCTTTCATAACGTCGCCCAAATTACCGGTTAGTTGCACTTCGCCTTTGCCTTGAAACAAAGTGGCGTCTACGTTAAGCGTTACGCCGCCCACGCGCGTCCAAGCAAGACCGCGAGCGCTGCCTACCGTATCCGGTATTAAACCCATTTCGTCTTTGTGCTTTTCCTGTCCCAAATATTCGCGCAGATTATCCACGGTTATTACCGCTTTGGCGGCAGAATCGTTAACTAATTTTAACGCGACTTTACGGCAAATTGTAGCAATTTCGCGTTCAAGATTTCTTACGCCCGATTCGCTTGTATAACGTTCGATTATTTTCGCGTAAGTTTCGTTGGAAATTTCTATCGCGCCGTCGGGAATGCCGTGCAAAGCCATATTCTTTTTAAGCAAAAATTTATTTGCGATTTCAATCTTTTCCAACTCTGTATATCCCGAAAGTTCTATAACTTCCATACGGTCTAACAGCGGTTCGGGAATATCGTCCGTGGCGTTCGCCGTGCATACGAACAGCACTTTGGATAAATCGTACGGAACTTCCATAAAATGGTCTGTAAAACTGAAATTCTGTTCCGGATCCAAAACCTCCAACATAGCGCTTGCAGGGTCGCCGCGGTTGTCTTTGCCCATTTTGTCGATTTCATCGAGCAAAAGCACGGGATTTATACAACCGGCCTGTTTCATCATATAAATTATCTTACCCGGTATCGCTCCCACGTAAGTACGCCTGTGTCCGCGAATTTCCGCCTCGTCGCGTACGCCGCCGAGACTTACTCTCAGATATTTTCTGTCGAGCGCTCTTGCTATACTGCGCACTATGGATGTCTTTCCTACTCCCGGAGGACCTACAAAACAGAGAATAGGTCCGTTAAGTTTTCCGGTAAGCTGCATAACGGCAAGATATTCTATAATTCTGTCTTTTATCTTTTCCAATCCGTAATGGTCTTCGTCCAGTACGTTTCGAGCTTGGATAAGATTTTTGTTATCGGTCGTTTCCTTAGTCCAGGGAACGTCGCAGAGCCAATCCAAATAGTTACGTATAACGGAAGCGTCCGGAGACGTAGGAGACATTTTAGATAAACGCGAAAGTTCCTTATTCGCCTTTTGCGCTACGTCTTCGGGCATACCGCTTTGCTTTATGCGGTCTAAATATTCCTGCCGTTCGTTGGCGTCCTCTCCGAGTTCTGCGGAAATAGCTTTCATCTGCTCGCGAAGATAGTATTCCTTTTGCCCGTCCTGCACTTGCTGTTTTACACGGTTTTGAATACGTTTTTCGGCGCGGGAAATTTCCAAATTGCCCTCGATATACGCGCATATTTTTTCCATACGCGTTTCTACGGAAGATTCTTCCAAAACGGATTGTCTGTCGGCAAGCCTCGTTACTATTTCGTTTGCCACAACGTTTGTAAAAGCCAAATAATCGATAGAAACGTTACTTGAAAAACTTTGCAGTTCCAATTTGTTTATGCTGCTGTCTGTTTCGGCAAGTTTACCAATATACTTTAAAGTAGTTTCGAACAGAGCGCGGGTTTCTAAATCGTTATTGCAAGTATACTCTAAGGTTTCGGCATTGGCGAATATAATTTTATCGCTAAAAGTAAGATTGGTTATATTAGCGGCTTCGAGCGTGCGAGCTACTATTACCGTCGCTTCGCTGGTGGCGCTTTCAACGGAAGCAATCTCCGCCACTACGCCGACCGTATATAAATCCGCGGAAGTTTTAGGCGAAGCCTTTGCTCCGCTTATTTGACTTACCATCAAAAACTTCCCGCCGTTATCGAGTGCGAATTTTACCGCGTTGCGAGATATGTCGCGGGCGACTTCGACTTTTGCGCGTATATTGGGAAAAAAGAAATTGCCCCTCATAGCCAATACGGGAATATTATTATATTGCATCACTGCGCACCTCTTTTATAGTCTGAATTATTACAGACCGTTTTTTCTTTAGTTTGCGTTATTTTGATATAATTATAAATGTAAAACGCAATACGTCAAGCGTCAACTAAAAAACGGTTATTATAAAGTATAACTTAAAACGCGCTTTATTGCAACAAAAAACCGCCGATAAAAACCGACGGCTTCGATTTGTCTTAATTTTAACTGGCGCGGCGCGTTATTTGCGGTTCTTCTTTTCCGTCCACACATTTGCGGGTTATGCGCACGGATTCGATATCTTTTGCGGAAGGCGCCTCGTACATACATCCCAGCATCGTGTTTTCCAAAACAGAACGCAAGCCTCTGGCTCCCGTTTTTAACCGAAGCGACTTTTGAGCTATAGCAAGCAGCGCGTCCTTATCGAATTGTAAGTCGATATCGTCTATCTTAAACAATTTTACGTATTGCTTTACAAGAGAATTTTTAGGTTCCGTTAAAATTTTTACCAAAGCGTCCTCTCCCAAAGGCGACAAACCGACGGTTATAGGCAACCTGCCGACGAACTCTGGTATCAAACCGAATTTTATAAAATCTTGCGGTTGCAAACATTTCACCAATTCGGCGTGGTCGATTTCTTCGGAGCTTTTAAGCTGATTACCGAAACCGAGTCCCGCTCCTTGTTGACGTTTTTCCGCTATTTTATCCAAACCTACGAACGCTCCTCCGCAAATAAACAGTATATTAGTCGTATCGATTGGTATACTTTCCGCCTGCGGATGCTTACGGCCTCCTTGAGGCGGCACGTTTGCCACGGTACTTTCGATTATTTTAAGCAGAGCTTGCTGTACTCCCTCGCCCGACACGTCGCGAGTTATAGATACGTTTTCCGATTTCTTGGCAATTTTATCTATTTCGTCAATGTAAATAATGCCTTTTTCCGCCTTTTTTATATCGTAATCGGCGGCTTGAATAAGTTTAAGCAATATATTCTCGACGTCTTCGCCCACGTAACCGGCTTCGGTAAGAGTCGTTGCGTCCGCAACTGCAAACGGAACGTCAAGTACGCGAGCCAACGTTTTTGCAAGCAGCGTTTTTCCGCAACCCGTAGGTCCTAGCATCAAAATATTGCTTTTTTCAAGTTCGACTCCGTCGTTTGTTAAATCTTTGTGGAGAACTCTTTTATAATGATTGTAAACGGCGACGGCAAGAGTTTTTTTAGCTTCGTCCTGTCCTACGACGTATTTATCGAGTTCGTTTTTAATTTCTACCGGCTTTAAAAGTTTAAACGCGTGTTCGCTGCCGCTCTTGACTTCGTGTTCTTCTTCCAAAATTGCAACGCAAGTATCTACGCACTCGTCGCAAATACATACGCCGCTCGGTCCTGCCAACAATTTATTAACTTTATCTTCGCTTTTACCGCAAAATGAACAACTCTGCATTGTTACTCCTATTATTTATTGGTTCTACTATAAAATACCTGGTCCACGATTCCGTAGTTTTTGGCTTCTTCAGCCGTTAAATAATTATCTCTGTCGGTATCTTTTTCCACTACTTCAACTGGTTTACCAACGTTTTTGGAAAGAAGTTTATTTAACTTGTTTTTTATTTTAAGAAGCTGTTTTGTTTGTATTTCCACGTCGGAAGCCTGACCTTGCGAACCGCCCAAAACCTGATGAATCATAATTTCGCTGTTAGGCAAAGCAAAACGTTTTCCCTTTGCTCCGCTTGACAAAAGAAAAGCTCCCATAGACGCCGCCATACCGATACAAATCGTAGAAACGTCGGGACGGATATAATTCATGGTATCGTAAATAGCCATACCGGCGGTAACTTCGCCTCCGGGGCTGTTGATATATAACGAAATATCTTTAGTCGGGTCTTTCGATTCCAAATAAATCAGCTGAGCTACCACAAGATTCGCCAGCTCGTTGGTTATTTGCCCTGATAAAAAAATCACTCTGTCTTCTAAAAGTCTCGAATAAATATCGAAACTTCTTTCTCCGCTATCGGTGCGGTCTACTACCATAGGTATAAGCGTCATATATTCCTCCTAAAATAACGTCGGGAAAATTATAGAAATTTACCCGACGTTTAAAACGTTTTTATGCTAGCGTATTTTCCTTTTTTAACAATTCAAGTAAAGTTTCCGTTATGACTTGATTTTCGAAATAATATTTATCGCCCTGACCGAGTTCCGCCGAAATTTCTTCGTAGGTTTTACCTATACGTTCGGCGTATTCCTTAATCTTAGCGTCGACCGCTTTTGCGTTCGCTTTGATTTTTTCCGCTTTTACTATTTCTTCGAAAACAAGGCGTGTTCGAACCGCTTTTTCTGCGCGTTCCTTATGGCTGTCGCGCAAATCCTTCATAGTCGTATTGGTGTATTTAAAATAGTTGTCGATATCGAGACCTTGATAAGACAGCTGATATTTAAAATCTTCGATATATTGGTCTATTTGTTCCTCTATCATAGCGTCGGGTACGTCGAACACGGTATTGGAAACTACGGTTTCAATAAGTTTATCTTCGTCTTTATTCCGAGCGTCTTTGGCGTAACGGTCGGCAATAGTTTTTTTGATGTCGTCTTTGTACTCTTTAAGAGTAGAAAACTCGCTTACGTCTTTTGCGAACTCGTCGTCCAGTTCGGGCAGTTCCTTACAAGTGATTCCGTTAATCTTAACGGTAAACACTGCCGGCGCGCCCGCAAGTTCTTTTGCGTGATACTCTTTGGGAAAAGTTACGTTGATATCTTTGGTTTCGCCGATATTCATACCTACAAGCTGTTCTTCGAAGCCTTCTATAAAGGTATGCGAACCGATTGTGAGAGTTTGTTTTTCCGCAGTACCGCCTTCGAACGCTACTCCGTCAACCTTACCGCAATAGTCAAGATTTACTTGGTCGCCGTCTTGGCATGCGCGGTCGGTAACTTCGATAAACCGCGCGTTACGTTCGCGAACTTTGGAAAGTTCGGCGTCTACGTCGGCGGGTTTAACTTTTTGCACCGCCGTTTTTTCGATGGTCAAACCTTTGTATTGTCCGAGAGTTATTTCCGGACGAACGGTAACCACTATCGCGAAAGTTACGCCTTTTTCGTCTGCCTTTATCGATTTATCGTCGATTTCGGGGCGAGCGACGGGTTCTACCTTTTTATTTTTATCCAAAAAGTCGCCATAATATTCTTGCGCGGCAATATAAAGCGCATCTTCAAAAAAAAGTCCTTTACCGTACCTTTGTTCAAGGACGTTTTTGGGTACGTGTCCTTTACGGAAACCGGGAACGTTATATTTACCTTTATTTTGCTCGTAAGCGCGTTTGTCGAATGCCGCCCACTCGTTGTTATCCATCTTAAACGTTATAGTCAAAGTGTTGTTTACTCTGTTTTGCGTGTACTTCATTGATATCCTCCAATGCTGGCTATTTTTACTTTACAATAGATGATTTTAACATAAACGCAAAAAATAGGCAATCATTTTTTAGACCGAACCAAAGCCGAAAGCTTGGAGTTTTTACTATGAGAAACAACGTTTACGCTATTTACCGACCAATCACTAAGAGGAATATTCATACGTTATGACTTAAAAACGTAAAATAGGTCTTATCGACAAAATATAACCAATATTCTTTTATACATTGGCACCGCGGAAAATCGGCGGTCATATTGAAACTTACAGTAAAATTCAAACTATTTATATCGCCCGTATGACGTACTCAACGACCGGACGCACAAAACTATTGAAATTAAAACTTAAAGCACATGCGTTAAAAGCTATTTCAATTTAAAAATACCCGATACTGAAGCGTTAGTTCGTTATCTTATGTTTACATTATATAATTTAGAAATCTATACGTCAATTATTTTTTGATTATATACTGTCAAAAATATCTAATGCGGAGATTATATAATGAGATTGAGAATTCTTGATATTTTGAAAGCAAAAAATAAAACAAAGTATTGGCTGTACAATCAAATGGGCTTAAGTTATCAAAATTTTAACCGCATAGTAAACAATCAAACGACGGGAATAAAATTCGAAAATTTAAAAACAATTTGCGATATACTCGAATGTACGCCTAACGACTTGTTTGAAGAATATTACAAGCAATAGTTTTACAATAATCAAAGCGTGTTATATAATATAAGCGACGTAAGATAAAAATAATAAACGACAGCAGTTTAAAGCGCTGACAGATTACGCCTACCGCAATACTGCTGCGCGGTAAATCCGTTACAAATTATATGCGCACGCTTATTTTAATATAATGCGTTATTACGTCAAATAAGTTTTGAGGAATCTATTTTGGCTTACGACGCGCTAAGCCTCGGAGTGTTGGTAAAAGAATTTCAAACCACGCTCGTTGGCGGTAAAATCACTAAAATATATCAACCCGAAAAGGACGAAATCGTTTTGTTTGTTTTTAACAAACAAACTTTTAAACTGCTTATTTCCTCCAACGCGGGAGTTAACCGTATTCATTTAACGAACGCAGCATTCGAAAACCCCAAAACAGCACCGACATTTTGTATGCTGATGCGTAAACATATAACGAATGCGATAATCACAGCCGTTACGCAAATGCCGTACGAAAGAGTCGTTGAATTTTCGCTGTCTGTTACAGACGAACTTGGCTACAAAAAAGATATGAGGATGGTTTTCGAACTGACTGGCAAAACTTCTAATATTATTTTGACAGACTCCGATTACACTATTTTGGACAGTATAAAACATTTACCTCAAGATATCGATAGCAAGCGATTGATTATGTCGGGAGCCAAATATTCTTTTTTTCTGCCGCAAAATAAAATAGAGCCTTTCGATTTTACGAGGGTCGGCGCTTTTCTGAACGACTGTAAAACCCCCTTGCGCAAAACGCTTCCGGAAACTCTTTTGGGAGTATCGCAAACGACGGTCAACGAAATACTATTCGGTTTGGACGAGAACGACCACTCCGCCGCGAACAACGAAAAAGTCATTGAAAGGCTGAAAGACTATAAAATAGGTTTAAACAACCCGCAGCCTAACGTAACGTTGAACGACGGTTCTCCAAAAGAAGTTTGTCCGTTCGAATACCGTTCGCAAAAAGGTGAAAAAGTATATTATTCAACTTTAAACCAAGCTCACGACAATTACTATTTACTTTTAGATAAAGCGCAGCGTTTTACAAGTAAAGCAAAATCCGTTTCTACGATAGTTAAAAACGCCGTTTCGCGTACGGAGAAAAAACTGGCTATACAGCGACAAAGCGTATTAGACGCCCAAAACCGCGAAACGTTTAAGCAATACGGAGATTTAATACTGTCTAATTTATGGAAAATAAAAACGAACGACTGCGAAGTCGGGTGTTTTAACTATTACGAAAACCGAGACGTTATAATACCGCTCGATAAAACGCTTTCGCCGCAGCAAAACGCGCAAGCGTATTACAAAAAATACAGAAAGCTTAAGTCGTCTGCGGAACATAACGTAAAACTTGCGGAGGACAATCAAAAGCTACTGGATTACCTTTTAACGATAAAAGACAGCTTACGCTACTGCAATGAAAGCGAGGACTTACAGCAAATTCGCGAAGAACTGATAACGTTAGGACTGATAAAAGAAAAACAACAAAAGAAAAAAATCGATACCCCGGTAAAACCGTTGCACTACGTTATAGACGGCTACAACGTCTACGTAGGCAAAAACAACGCGCAAAACAACTTTGTTACGTTTAAGCTCGGCAAACCTAACGACATTTGGCTTCACACGCAAAAAATACATTCGTCGCACGTTATAATAGTAAACGATAAAAACGAAGACGTTTCTTTGGAAGTTATACAAAAAGCGGCGGAAATATGCGCTTACTACTCGCAAGCGGCAAGCGGCACTAAAATTCCCGTCGACTATACAAAAAAAATAAACGTTAAAAAACCGCCGAAATCGCCGCCGGGTTACGTGATTTATAGTACCTGTCAAACAATACTGGTAGACCCGAATCGCAGGGTAGGAGAATTAAAATAAGGTTCGAAATTTATTCGAACCTTTTTTATTTACATCTATTTGAAAACATTTCTGCGTTTTTCGCGTTGCTTACCGCAATTTTGTAAGTTGCCGTATCATACAGTGTTTTTAGTTTCTGTTCATCAAATACAAAACCGCCATAGCGACGGAAACGTAACAGCAATCGCGAACTCCCACGATATTACGCGGATATTCCTTTATTCCTATGCGGTCAACAACGGTTCTGCAACCTAAAAGCGGACAATTAACGCTTGCTTTGTCGATAAGAGACTCGGGAATGCCGCCCGCCGTACCGTAATATTTCGTCGGGTCGGAAAATGCGGAAAGTCCCAAATCGATAACCGCGTCCACGCCCGAAAAAGCCGCTTCCGCCTTATCTATTACAATACCCTTTCGCAACGTTACGAAATCGTCGGGAGGAAGATACCAAATCATATTAGAGCCGTATAACTGTAAACAGTGATTAAGCTCGTTCATTTTGTTTACGTCTCTGTTGCCTACGGCTAATACGGATAAATTTTGCAGCCCGTCCATTTTACTGTTAAGCGCCATTATATCTGCAAGAACGCCTATCGGGTCGTATTGTCCCGAACCGCCGTTGATCACTCCCGCCCTACTACGGTTGGCAAAATTTTTAGCAAGATTATCGTTTTCGTATGAAATAACAATTGTATTTACGCCCATACCGTCGAAAAGCTGACACTGTTCCAAAACGTCGTCGCAGCCGTAAACGGGGCAAGCCATACCCGACAGATAGCTTGAGGCAAGTGTAAACGCTGTGCTGGACACGCACGGTTTATCCCATACGCCCGCAACTACGCTTCCTATAAGCTGCGGTCCCTTTTTGTAGTTTGCCAGAACTATCCGCCGCATTTGAGTTGCGACTTCCAAAATATGACCGATATCGGTTTTGTTTAAATCGGTTAACGAAAGTAAATGTTTCATAATTCCTCAATTATTTTTGTTTCTTAGTACTTTCAATACGTTTTCAAAATAATCCGGCAACGGAGCGTAAAAACTCATTTGCTCGCCGGTTGCGGGATGAGTGAACTTCAGCGTTTGCGCGTGAAGCAGTTGTCCGTTTAGGTTAAAACGACAGGTTTTGTACCCGTACGTTTTATCTCCCACAACGGGATGCGACATATATTTTGCATGTACGCGTATTTGATGAGTGCGGCCGGTTTTAAGTTCGAAACGCGTAAGAGTGTAATTTTTAAAACGTTCCTCAACTTTAAAATAAGTAACCGCGTTTCTGCCTCCGTCCACTACGTCCATTTTCTTTCGGTCGGTTTTACTGCGACCTATAGGTTTGTCAATTACTCCGTCGTCTTCTTTTACTACGCCCTCTAGTAACGCCGAATAAATACGCCTGCACGTTTTATTCTGAATCTGCCGTTGCAATTCTACGTGCGCGGCGTCGTTTTTGGCTATCACCAACAATCCGCTGGTATCTTTATCTATTCTATGCACAATACCGGGACGCAAAACGCCGTTTATACCAGACAAATCCTTTATATGATAAAGTAACGCGTTAACGAGAGTATCGGTATTTACGCCGTTTGCCGGATGTACCGTAAGTCCCTGTTGCTTATTTATTACCGCAAGGTCGCCGTCTTGATACACTATATCCAACGGGATATTTTGCGGCGGCACGTCGAGAGGAATTTCGTCCGGAAGACAAACTTCCGCCAAGACGTCCTGCGAAACTTCCGCAGAGACTTTTAAGCAAACCTTTCCGTCTAGCGTAACGTTACCGTCCCGTATCAGTTTTGCCGCGCGACTGCGCGTAAATCCTCCGACTTCAGCTACGAAAACGTCTAACCTTCGGTAACTCGCATCACTTGTCAACTTGATTGTTTTCATCGTTAATAGTTGATTCGGCGTTACGCGCCGATTCTTTTTCCGAATCCGAATGAACGTCAACATCGATTTTCGAATCGAAGCAGTTATCCGTTTGTTCGGAATTTGTCCGTTCCAAATTTTTTTTCTTTTTACGTTCTTCCAAAAATATCGACAGCAAACTGTCGTAATCGAAAAACCCTATAGCGAGCAAAGCCAATATAACGCCCACGACCAAAAAACTATCCGCCATATTGAATATACCGAAAAAGTGTTTTACCATAACGAAATCGCGTACTTCGCCTGTAAAAAACCCTCTTTCAGCCAAAAACAATCTGTCTATCGCGTTACCGATAGTTCCTCCTATTATGAACGCAAAGGCCACTTGTCCCCAAACGCTGCGGGTACGGCTTCGATACAGCATATATCCGAAAACCGGCAAACCTATAAGGGTCATTACAAAAAATAAAATATTACGCCAAGCAAGACCGCTGAACATACCTCCCGTAGCGCCGTCGTTCGTCGTCCAATGCAGTACGAGCCAATCGCCTAACAAGGGGATGTCTTTACGTAAACCGCTATCGGTCAAAGTAGCAATATCTATAAAATGCTTAGTAAGTTGGTCTATCGCAATACTCGCCGCGATAACGGCTGCGTATACCAGCCAAAATATTAAAGGTTTAAGCGCTGTAATTTTTCTTTTCATTTTACTCTATCGGTTACACTTATTTTTTGAACGTAAAAATTTCTTCCGCGTCAGGCTGACTGAACACGTTGTTGGCTTTAACTTCCGCAGTGCCTAAAATAGACTGTTTCTGCAATTTTCGATAATGCAAAACCGCTAAAATTACGATAATAATCAAAAGTCCAAATACGATAAGACGCGCCCACCAAGTATTGTACCACACGGATAAATTTACTAATTGACTGCGTTGACTTTCGGCTACTTCGGCAAAATTTTCACTCAAAACGGAAGAGGTAACGGCGTCAACCGTCGCTTCGATTTTCGCCACAAATTCCGCTCCGTTATTTTTTTCGAGATTTTCGAACGTATCTTTCGACGTGTTCATAACGCATTTGTTTACGTCCGAACTTTCGGCATAACTCCAAGGTTCTGCGGAGTACGTTCCCGAAAAGAACAAAGCCGTAGGAATACCCGCCAATCTAAACGGCGTTTGGTCGGTATTTTGAGGAGTTTCCGAATAACCGTATCCGTAAAAATCCGGTAGATTGTACGTGCCTTTTGCATACGGTTTTTCAACTATTTTATCGGTTTTGGAAATAATCAAATCGGCAAGAGAAGTACGTTTGTTTTCGCACCACAAGTATAAATTATCTCCGTTGGCTATGCTGTCCATATTAAACATAACCAAAGTGTTTTCGATTTGTTCTTCAGACATTTGGGAAACGTATTCCCTAGAACCTAAAAGACCCAACTCCTCTGCGTCGAACGCAACGAACACAACGCTGCACGGCAAATCGTTTGCACTACGCGCGAAATTTTGCATCGTTATAATCAACGCAGCCACGCCGCAAGCGTTATCGGCCGCGCCTTCTCCGTCGCTGTCGTAATGCGCGCCTATTATTATTTGTTTATCGGAAACGGAACTTCTGTCAATTTTAGCGACTACGTTACAGTATTCGGCAGAGTTGCCGTAGGTAAAGGTTTGTTTAACCGCGACGTCTTTGCCCAAAGCCTCGTTAAACTTATTTATAAGGTAAGTCTGAACAGCGCCGTCTTTATCTATTCCTGCTTTACGCGGATAGGCGCAGATTTCTTTCGTCAATTCGTACGCTTTGGTATTTCTATAGTTATCCGAAGTTTCGGCAACTGCAATGCCGTTCGCGCAAAATAAAGCGACTAACAGAATCAGTACTACTAAAAAACAAAACTTTTTCATAGTACCTCCAAAAGAAACGCCAAAACAGCGAAAGCTATAAGCGAATATTTGAAATAATTGACGACCGTAACGTCGTTGAAATATAATTTTGCCGTAACTTTATAAAACGCGAAACTGCATCCCGCCGCAACCGCAAACGGAAATATCACGCCGCCCCAAACCAGCAATACGGGCGTAAACAGATTTATCAAGTTCAACAGACCGCAAATCAAAAATCCTATCGAACAGAATAAATGAACTAAAAGACAATATTCGGCGCGCGGAACGCTGTAAATTTTGGCTACGTTTAAAAACAAATTGGCAAGCAAAGGTACTACGAACATCAAAATCGTGCCCAATAGCGCCGCCGACATAAGCGCCAAAAACAATTTTACACTGCCGCTGAAAGCCACACCGCCTGACGCGAAAACGCCGTTCATACTTACTACAACTCCCAAAAACTCTTGCCAGTTGCAAAATACGAAAGTCAAAACGAACAGTATACGTATCAAAACGTTAGATAAACTGTAATTAGCGCGGAGCTTGTTAAACAAATCGATTCCTCCTACAATGAGATAAGTTGCATTATAAGCATATTCATGACTTCGTTCTCGTCAAGAAACGAGCGCAGCCGAGCGTCCGCCTGCTCAAAGTATTCTAACGCTTTTTTTAACTGCATCGGTTTATACTTTTTAGCCGTTTCTTTCGCAAAGCCCACAGCGCCCGCTTTGACGCCTAGATAAGACGCGGTTTCCTCGGTGGAATAAGCGGACGTTTTAACGTAATATACACGGCGGTAAAAATTATACAGCAAAGAAAACAACGCTCTGTTTTCTTCTCCGCGAGCAATCAAGCCGCGATATAATTCGATTGCGCGGGCAACGTTTTTGTCGGCTATACAACCCGACAAATCGTAAACTACGTATTCGGCGTCCTTGTGCACCAGGCTTTCGACAGCCTCGACGGTAAATTCTCCGTAATCTAAAAGTTTTTGAGTTTCTACGGAAACGCGCGCCATATCGTTTAAACAGTAAACTGCAAGTTTTTCCGCGCACAATTTATCTACCGTTACCTGTTGCCGTTTGCAGTAAGAAATTATCCACTTCGAAACGCTGTCTTTATCCAAGCGGTTGCAATTTATTTTTTCTATACCGTCAAAATCGAAATTTTTATCGGTATCGGTTACGAAAACCAGACAAAAACTTCCGTCGGCGTTTCTTAAAAAATCCGCGAGCTGACGTTTTATATCCTGCGCCTTTCCGCCTTCCGGAAAAACGAAATTTTCACACACTACCAGTTTTTTATCGCAAAACATCGATGGCGTAGAACAAGCGAGCTTGATATCCGATACAGTCGGCGCGTCCAGATAGTCGACGCTAAAACCGTCGTCCGTAACGTTAAAACGCTCGAAGACGTTGGACACGGCTTTACGCTTTACCCACGCGTCGCTGCCGAAAACGCACAACGCGGGATAATCGCCGTTTTTAAGTTTGTCTCTCATATCGAGAAATCTTATCAAGCGCGAGTCCTCCTATCTAAACGATAGCTGTATTTTATCACCAATTTGCGTAATTGTAAAGTTCCCGTACTTATTTGCGCCGTAATTATACGCGTAAGAAGACTGATAACGGCTTAGAGTCGTTATAGATGAATCCGAGTAATTTTTATTGGCATTTTTTAAAACGTATACGTCTGCATAAGAAATTATATTTAAAAAATTGTTTTCCACGACTCCTTCGCCGCAAACCAATGCAACCGTTAACTCGCCGGACTTTATCAAAACGCCCGCAAAACCGCCGTCGTATACCGAACGAACGATAACGCCGTTACCCGTTTCGGTATTTTTGATTTGCTGAACGACGGTGATATTTTGTGAATTTAAATATTCGTCCAACTGATAATTACCGCTGAAATCCAACGCGTATGCGTTTTTTATCGGTAAACGTTCGACAAATTTAGACACCAAAAGAGGATTGCTGTCCGCGCGATTAACGAAATACAAATTACAAGACGATATTTTCAGTTTTTGAACGTAGTTTAAAACGCTGTTTACTGCATACGGATTATCGAAACTGCCAACAATGGAGATTTCGCCGTCGGGAGAAGATACGACGCACAAAGATTCTCCGTATCCGAAAGCGACGAACGCCTGCGTTTGACAGTTTTTAGGCAAAAACGCCAAACCGACGCATACGGACAGTAACACGGCGCAAACGGAATTGACGACAATTTTGCCTACTTTCCGCAAATTGACGTAACCGCCGATAACGAAAAACCAAACCGCAAGCACAATTACGCTGACCGGTAAACTTGGAAATGACGCCGTAGCGAAATCGAAACGGGAAACGGCTGAGGCAAAATACAATACACATTTTAAAATTTTATCGGAAAGCCACAGCGCGTAATGAAAAAACGATGGCAATAAACCCACTAAACAGATAACGAACGCTACGGAAACCGTCGGAATAGCTAAAATATTTACGAATACGCCCAAAAGCGGAATTTCACCGTAATTCGCCGAAACGGTAAAAAGAGTAGCTAAGGAACACGTCAAAGAAATCGATAACGCGTTTAAAACGGACTTTAATACGCGCGGTAATTTACGGCGAGTTAAAATTCTTACGAAAGACTTGTGCAGAGTAACTATTCCGAACACGGAAAGAACCGACATTTGGAAGCCTGCGTCAAATAAATAAAAAGGAGAAATAATCAGTATTATAAGCGCCGCCCAAGACAGCGACGTTAACGCGTCGTATTTTCCGAGAGCTATCTTTGCAAGATAACTGCAAGCAGCCATTATAACAGCGCGCATTACGGACGGAGTAAAACCACACGCATAAGCGTAAAAAACAGTCGGCGTTATAACAAGCAACCCTTCCGCTACCGCAGGCAAACGAAACTTTTTGAGAACGAACGCTAACGTAGCGACTACGAAACCTACGTGCAAGCCGCTGACTGCCAGCAAATGCGCTATACCTGCGCGAGAAAACGTTTGCGAAATATCCTTAGATAACGCGTCTTTATCGCCGGTAATCAGCGAATAAGCCAAATCTGCGTTTTCGGGCATATAACCCTTTACCGTGTCGTAAACGTAACGGCGTATAATTTCGTCCAATTTGAGTTTTCCTTCGCGTTTCGAAATCAAAACCGCGTCGTTCATCTCGTAACGGTAATCTTCGCGTAGATACGAAGAATTTACGTCGCTTTTAAAGGGATAAACCGAATACATCGTGCCTCTTACGGTAACTACGTCGCCGACCGAAAGATTCAATTCGCTTTGACCTACGAATATAACTTTAACCCTACCGTCGAAAGCCGTACCGTCTTTGCCCGAACAGCCGTCCAAATAACGCCATCTCGTTTCGCCGTCGCCGTTTTGCGCGACGTCGGTTACTCTGCCGGTTATTTCCGCCGAAACTCCCAACGTTTCGTTTTTAACGCGATTGGCGTAATACAGCTGCGATACGACAAAACCCAGCATCATAAAAACAAGTACGAATACACTTATTTTCCACGCTTTTCGTTTTAAAATAAAGGTTACTATACCGAACACTAAACACAATGATAACGAAACGATTAAAAAATAAAAATCTCCGAAAAGAATTTCGTAAAAAGCAAAAACGCCTAAAATTACTCCGATTACGGCAAACAGCGAGGCTCGGAAATTGACGAGTTTACGCTTCATAATCCTGCTCGCTTATAAAAAATTTATAATAATTATCTTCGTAGTCGTCGCCGAGAGCGATTTTTAATTCGCGCCTATTGGCGATAACTCCGTTATATTCGATATAATCGGCAAGTTTATCGATTATTTCGCACGAAACGCAGTCAATCGGGAAACGATTGGTAACAAGTACTCCGTTTACGTTTATGCTGTCGGTTGCAATTCCGTTGTGGATAAAATCAAATACAATCGTCGTTATCTTTCCGTCTACGACAAGCGACGGATTATCAGGCATAAGTGTTTCGGCTAACATCCCCGCCGCGCTTGCCAAAGCAAAATAGTCCGCGCCCGCTTCCAGCTCGAAATATCCGTCGTTTTTGACCGCGCCCGAAATATACACCGTGTTTACGGGCATAGATTTATTGGGCAGCTCTACTTCTTTGAGCGGATAATCGCAAGCGCACAACGCGCAGCATAAAATTAAAAGTAAAACAAAACCGATAAATCTTTTCATCTTTCGCGTAAAACCCCGCCATAGCCGTGTTTTACTTGGGTTCAACCTGAAAAAAACAGGTGGGTAATCTGTCGAAAATATCCGTCTTTTACGGAGAGACAAGCTCTTTTGACTTTTATTGTTAAGCCGTAGTAAATCTGACTCAATTTCCGAACGCAATTCCCTTTTACGAAACGTAGTTGACGCAAATGTAAAACTAATCGTACAAGGCAGGGCGTATGATACAAATATTATATCTAATAACCTGTGTAATGTAAACCTATTTTTTTAATTTTTTTCTTTATTTCCGCATCATCTGAAATATAATCGGTGTTTTTCTCTATTTTTCATCGATTTCGGTTAAAATCGTGAAACAAATCTAATTATATCCGTTATTATTAAATTATTCCGCAAAATACAACGAATTTTGCGGTTGCGATATTTCTCGAAATAAATATAATTCTCATTTGTTGATTAGCCGCGCTGAAATTAACGGAAGTTCGACATTCAAAATTCATATTCGATTTAAGAAAACAACCGTTCAGAATAAAAATCAAAGTTATATTCAGTTAGTTACGTTATACTAAACTTACAATACAAACGAAGGAGATAACATATGGAAGAGAAAAAAATCGACCGCAGAGTAATTAAAACGAAAAAAGCAATTAGAAACGCTTTTATAAAACTACTTGCGGAAAAAGATTACAACGATATTTCCGTAAAAGATATAGCCGACGCCGCCGACGTAGACAGAAAAACCGTGTACAACTACTACAGCGGAATTTACGAATTGCGCGAAGAGCTTGAAAACGATTTAGTAAAACTTTGGAACGAATCTATACAAAAATTGGATTTTCAAAAAAACTTCGAGAATCCTCAGCAAATTTTCGATATTCTAACGGAAATAATAAACAGCAATTTGGAATTATACAGCAATCTTATAAAATTAGACGCAAAATCTTACATTATACGGAAATTGGTAGAATCTATGACCGAACTTGTGAAAAACGAATTGGAAAAAAGCAAAGTGGCTTTTCAGGGAAGCAAAAAATTGGAAATTGCCGCGCAGTTCGTTACTTCGGGAATATTATCGGTTTACCAGCATTGGTTCAACTCGGACCGTAATGTACCGCTTGAAGAACTTTCAAAGGAAATAGGCGGGATAGTATTATACGGAATAAAAAGTTTGGAAAGATAAAACATAAGGAGAAATACCATGAGAGAATTCAATTTGATTTGTAAAGAATTCGAACAGCTGGACTCGCTGAGTTACGGTGTGATTTTAGCGAAAAAATCCGCGAAAATACTACCCGCCCTTAAGAATATAACGAAAGACGGATTGACGGGAGCGGCGATTTACTCCACTTTTATTTTAGGAGCTATCGTTGCGGACGGAAGAATAAGCGAAGAGGAATATGCGCTTTGTTACCCTCTATTGCGCGCGTTTTTCGGAGAAGAAATCGATTACAACGACGTTAAAAAAGCCGTGAAACTTTTAAAGACGGAAAGCACAGAACTAAAAAGAAACGTCGACGAAATGGTTGATATCTTGGGCGAACTCGACGACGAACTGAAAGACGATATTGTAATAGTATGTATGATGATTTGCGCGATTGACGGTAAAATATCTCTTAAAGAGAAAAATTGGATAAAACAACTTATAAAATAATTTAATAACGTTACTGCTCGGCAATTAAATCTTGCCGAGCATTTTTTATATATTTTATTCGACTTTTGATTTTTACTATAAACCGTAAACTAATCGCCGTTTCTAAAAAAACTTACCGCCGTTTTTATACTCGACAACTTGTATTTTAAACCGCGGCTAAAAATTCGAACTCTATACCCACAACGCCGCATAACGATTGCCGTTCTGCAGAATAGTACGAAAACATATCGTTGGGATTCGGCGTTTCGTATTTCGGGTAACCGCATTTACTCATATCTAGCGACGCGTATAATTCTTTAAAATCGTTAAAATAATGCAAATCAGTTACTTTTACAACGCATTTGCGTAAATCCCCATGTTCACAGAGATTGTTTAAAACAACGTAATCGCCGATTTTCAGTCCGCGGCGTTTTTCGTCGTTTAAACGCAGTTCGATTGTTTTGCTCCCGTCGACTATCTTTTCGAACCAACGCCCGTCAACGTCCATATTGCGGCTGTCGATACGTAAAATGTATTTACGCGAATTAAACGTACGAGTGCCGTCGAACGTCGTATACGAACCGTCCGAGCGGAAAACGAAACCGCACTTTTTAATAACTCTGCCCGAGCGAACGTTATCCGTAGCGTGTTCACTGACAAAATCTTTATAACCTTGAGCAACCCTGTACGCAAGCATCGCTTTGCTCGCCTCGGTGCAATACCCTTTGCCCCAATATGCTTTTGCAAGATTGTACCCCAGTTCGTACGCGCCGTTTTTATTAGGATGCACGTCGCCGCTGCCTATTAACTGTCCGTTTTCACGCAGAAAAAATCCGAAACAATTATATCCCGCCTCGGAAATCCATTGAGCCACATCGGAGACGTTTGTGTAAATCGTATAATTCATAAATTCCGTAACGTCCGGGTCGCCGCACCATTTAAACGCTTCCGCCGCGTCGGAAACATCAAGAGGCATAAGAAAAAGCCTAGAAGTTTGTATATACTTACCGTCGTTTTTCGCCTGAATTATTCTGTTTTGTAAACTTGTAGTTGTCATTTGACTCCGCATTCTGTCAATGTACTTTCTCGGTCGGTTAATCCGCGATGACGTTGGCAATAAAAAAGATAACCGATATAGTTTTTGTCGTAGGGAACGAACTCTCCGCCGTCAAGCATAGCGTATATTTCCTCTTTCGACAGCCACTTGACAGCCGAAACTTCCTCTCGCTGATATCGTACGGCGTTTTCGTCGGCGTCCATCGTAACGCAATATACGTCGTCGAAACCGTAATTAAAGTGTACAGTAAGAGAAGGGACTATATCAACGGGCAAATCTATCCCCAGCTCTTCCTTGGTTTCGCGAAGCGCTCCTTGACGCGAAGTTTCTCCTGCGTCCACGCATCCGCCGCAGGAAATATCCCATAAATCGGGATAAATTTTTTTATCGGAAACGCGCCGTTGACAAAGCATTTTGCCGTCGGATGAAAATATGCATATATGCACAACCAAACGGTACGCGCCGGCAGGCTGCGTTCCTCCGCGAATCATCGTTTTACCAAGCGGATTGCGGTCCGCATCGTATAAATCCAAAATCTCCATAATTGTATATATCTTCTTTTTTAAAAAAAATTCTATCATAACGCCTACGGGCTTGTCAAACAAATTAAACTTGTTGACAATCGTAGCGATGAGTGATATACTTGTTAAACAATACGCCGAAAGGCTATTTAGAATTTAGGAGGAAACTCGAATGAAAAGAATACAAACTCTTGAAACGCGTAATCTTTGCGAAAGCGCCAAAAACGGCGGCTGCGGAGAATGCCAAACTTCCTGCCAATCCGCTTGCAAAACAAGCTGCGGCGTTGCAAATCAAAAATGCGAAAAAGAAGATAAATAATTATTAGGAATTACTAAAAGCGCCGCCTGTTCAGGCGGTGTTTTTTAGATAACGGGAAATGGAATGATACACCAGTATAAATTAAACGGACACAATATAGTTTTAGATACGTTTTCGGGCGCGATTCACTCTGTCGACGACGTTGCATACGACGTTATTTCTATGATGAACCGTAATACTGACGAACAAACGATAATAAACGAATTAAGCGCAAAATACGCCATAGATAAGCAAGAGATTATCGACTGCCTTGCCGACGTAAATGAACTTAAGGCGCAAGGCAAATTGTTTACAAGCGACACATTCTCGCCAATCGCCACCGCTTTCAAACAAAAAAGCGGCAACGTTATTAAAGCCTTATGTCTACACGTCGCGCATACATGCAATCTCAACTGCTCTTACTGCTTTGCAAGTCAAGGCAAATACCACGGCGACAGAGCAGTTATGAGTTTTGACGTAGGTAAACGCGCCCTCGATTTTTTGATTGAAAACTCGGGAACACGCAGAAACCTCGAAGTAGACTTTTTCGGCGGCGAGCCGCTTATGAATTGGCAGGTTGTAAAAGACCTTGTACGCTACGCCCGTTCTGTCGAGAAAGAAAAAGGTAAAAATTTCCGTTTTACGCTTACTACTAACGGCTTGCTAATCGACGACGACGTGATAGATTTTTGCAACCGCGAAATGAGCAACGTCGTTTTGAGCCTTGACGGACGAAAAGAAATACACGACCGCTTACGCGTGGATTACGCGGGACGCGGAAGCTGGGATAGAATAGTACCGAAATTTCAAAAACTCGTCAACGCGCGAGGAAACTGTAACTATTATATGCGCGGAACGTTTACTCACGCAAATCCCGACTTCTTGGAAGATATTAAAGTTATGCTGGACTTGGGTTTTACAGAGCTATCAATGGAACCCGTCGTATGCTCGGAAACGGACGAAGCGCGTTTAACAGACGAAGACGTTAAAATCGTTTGCAGGCAATACGAAGAACTTGCAAAACTTATGATAGAACGCAAAAAAGAAGGAAAACCCTTTACGTTTTACCACTATATGATTGACCTGACCGGCGGACCGTGCGTTTACAAGCGCGTATCCGGCTGCGGAAGCGGAACGGAATATATGGCGGTTACACCTTGGGGAGACTTATACCCTTGCCACCAATTTGTCGGGGAAGAAAAATTTAAACTCGGAAATATTTACGAAGGCGTTACTAATAACGAGTTGCGCGAACAATTCCGCAAATGTAACGTTTATTCCAAACCCGAATGCGCCGATTGCTGGGCTAAACTGTACTGTTCGGGAGCGTGCGCGGCTAACGCTTATCACGCAAGCGGAGACATAAACGGAATATATCCCAGCGGCTGCGAGTTGTTTAAAAAGAGGATAGAGTGCGCGATAATGATAAAAGTATCCGACCAAACGCGCAGCGGGACTTGAACGCAGTCGCTACGCTTTGTGCTAGCAAGTCTTTTTCCGCCACGGTCGGACTAAACGGCTGCGCCTGACACGGCGCACGTCTATTCCACTTTCGTTGGGGCGAGCATCCCCAACAACCCCCGCAAGGGCGCAAAGTTCGGTGCGCGCCCGAACATTGCGAAAATATAATAATAAATTGCACCGACTAAACGCGCAGCGGGACTTGAACGTCAATTATAAATCACCGATATAATCTATATGAAAACAAAAACACCAATTTGTGATTTCGCAGAAAAATATTCCGCGCAAAAATACGCGCGGTTTCATATGCCGGGACATAAAGGCAACGGTTTTTTAGGCTGCGAAACAGTCGATATAACGGAAATTAACGGAGCTGACAGTTTGTACGAAGCGAACGGAATAATCGCCCAAAGCGAGCGTATTGCCGCTGAATTGTACGGCACGGGTGCGACTTTTTATTCCGCCGAAGGCTCGTCGCTTTGTATTCGCGCAATGCTGTATCTCGTTAAATTACAAGCGGAAAACAACGGCCGCAAGCCGTTTATTCTTGCAACACGCAATGCGCACAAGGTATTCGCGCTGACGGTCGCGCTGCTTGACATCGACGTTATGTGGCTAAACGGCTACGACCGCGCCACGCTGTGCGATTGCCGCGTAAAGCCCGAGGACTTGGACGAAACTCTTGCCAAACTCGAACGTCTGCCCGACGCGGTGTTTATTACGTCTCCCGACTATCTCGGCAATATTGCAAACATACAAGACTTATCCGCAACCGCGCATAAACACGGGAGTTTGTTCGTTTGCGATAACGCGCACGGAGCGTATTTAAAGTTTGTTAGCGGAAATCTGCATCCTATCGATAACGGCTGCGATATGTGCTGCGATTCGGCGCATAAAACGCTGCCTTGCTTAACCGGCGGCGCGTACTTGCATATAAACAAGAAAGCGCCGATATTTTTGAAAGAAAACGCGCGCGACGCTTTGGCTATGTTCGGCTCTACCAGCCCCAGTTATCTTATACTACAATCGCTTGATAAAGCAAACGGACTTCTGTTCGACGGGTACGGCATAAAAATAAAGCAAACGGCGGAACGCGTAAATACGCTTAAATCCGAAATAGAAAACGCAGGATGGACTTTGCTAAAAACGAACGAACCGCTAAAAATAACATTCGACTGCAAAGAAAACGGTTACGACGGGCGGGATTTTGCTAAATTACTTATAAAAAACGGCATTATGCCCGAATACGAGGAAACCGATTACGTCGTGTTGATGATTTCTCCAGAAAACAGCAACCACGATTTTACCGTTTTACTCGATACGTTAAAAAACTTACCTTTAAAACAAAAGAAGAAAAAAGAAACGTTTTCGTTTATTCCTAAAACAGCCATGCCGATGAAACAAGCGTTGGAAACACCGTCGGAATACGTTGACATAAACGAATCTTTGGGACGGATAGTAGCCTGCCCTACCGTTTCCTGCCCGCCCGCCGTACCGATTGTTTACGGAGGAGAACGGATAGACCGACGCGCCGTTACGCTTTTCGAGTATTACGGAATAACAAAAGTCAAGGTTATTAAACAAATTAAGGACTGCTGATTACATAGCAGTCCTATAAATTTATATTTCCCATATTAGCGCTATATCTTTCCGAAAAACCTTTTGTTCTTGTCCGTTAACCGAAACGATATAATAAGCGTTAGGCTCGCCGCCGTACGTAGTTTCAATCACTTCGCCTTCTATTTCACTACCATCCAATAACTCTATTCTTACAGTTCTGAATTCAAATCTTTCAAATAAAATATCCGTAAGACTTTCGCTTGTCAATCCCGTTTTCATTAAATTGTCAGCAAACGTAAGCGCCGTGTCAACTATATCTAATGATGCCCGCAACAATAACAACGTTAAAGTACAACTATCCGTATCGCCGGCATTTATAACGAGTTCGACTTGACCGCTCTCGTTTTTCAAACGTTGGGCAATATCTTTTACCGTTAAATCGACGCATCCGTATTTTTTTTGTTCTTTAACCGAAATTTTATCTTCGCGGGTATATATTGCAAAAAACTCGGAATTTTTCGATTTATGTTTATGCTGCGTCCAAGTTTCTTCGTTTCCTATGACATAAGCGTCGGCAAACATACAAAAACCGCTCAAAAAAGAAGTTCTGGTTTCATTATTATCGTTTAAATACATTTTATGCATCCGACTCTCTATTTCTTCTGCGTCCAAAAGCAATGCATAAGTGTCGTCATAAATTGCTTCATTAGATAAACTCAATAATAATTCCCTACTTTTTGCTTCCCAGTCATCGCTTGGAAAAGGTATTATTTTAGCCATATAATCACCTGAAAATTTAGTTACTGTCAATAAAATATGGTCCGCAAGAATATTCCTGCGGACTATTTTAAGCTATGTATTTATTATAAAACGGATAATTGTAATTCATATATCCTCATATTGCATAACCGCGAGAGTATATCATATTTTTGACTATGTACACAAGTGAATCGTAGTAAAAATGTATACGCGAGCAAATTATTCTTCTGCTTGAAGCTTCTTCGCTTCCTCTACGATTTTTGCTACAGACACGGGTGGAACTTCCTCGTAACGGGCGTAACTCATTTCAAACTTTCCGCGTCCTTGCGTCATACTTCTTAAATCGGTAGCGTATTTCAAAATTTCTGATAGCGGCGCTTCCGCAGTAACAATCTGTTTGGCGCCGACGCTTTCCGTCCCCATAATACGTCCGCGGCGTTTATTCATATCTCCCATAACGTCGCCGAGATAGTCCGACGGAACTGTGATTTTAAGTTCGTAAATCGGTTCGAGCAAAACGGGTCCCGCCTTAACGCAACCGTCTTTATACGCCAAAATAGCCGCCATTTGGAAAGCGATATCTTTACTGTCGACAGGGTGCGAAGAACCGTCGAACAACGTGCATTTTAGGTTTACCATCGGATACCCAGCCAAAACGCCCTTTTGAATTGCGGTTCTAAGTCCCTTTTCGACCGACGGAATAAACTGACGGGGAACCGTACCGCCGACAACTGCGTCAACAAATTCGAACACGCCGTCCTCTGCGCCCGGTTCAAAGCGTACTTTACAATGTCCGTACTGACCGGCTCCGCCCGATTGCTTTTTGTGCTTTCCTTCGGCTTCCGCCATTTTACGTACGGTTTCGCGGTAAGGAATACGCGGGTCTTGCAATACTGCTTCGCAGTTAAACTTAGACTTTAGCTTTTTACAAATAACGTCCAGTTGAGTATCGCCGAGTCCCGACAAAAGCATTTCGCCAGTTTCGGGGTCTTTTGTAACCGTAAAGGCGATGTCTTCGTCTTTAAGTTTTGACAGTCCGCCGAATACCTTGTCTTCGTCGCCTTTCTTGGCGGCGTAAACGGCGCGAGAATAGACGGGACGGGGTAATTCGATAGGCGCAAGTTTAACCTCGGCGCCCTCGCATAAAACATCGCCCGTAGAAGTCGCCGAAAGTTTTGCAAGAGCTGCAATGTCGCCGGCACAAGCACAGTCG
This sequence comes from uncultured Christensenellaceae bacterium, assembly GCA_910586905.1. Taxonomy (GTDB): domain Bacteria; phylum Bacillota; class Clostridia; order Christensenellales; family CAG-314; genus Fimimonas. Next base: position 9,656 of record CAJUIV010000017.1, on the reverse strand, counting down.
GTACTTTCCTGCTTTTTACCTTTCATAAAGTATACGGTGCTTATTTTTTCGGTAGCGTCGCTGTTAACATTTTTAAGAGCCATACCGTTTTTAAGCGTTCCGCTTACTACTTTAAATATAGAAAGTCTGCCGACAAACGGGTCAGCTATCGTTTTGAAAACGCGCAGAACTACGGAAGCTTTTTCGTCAGCCGCGATTTGTTTGCCGTTCGCGTCTTTGGTCGGACGTACCGCAGGACTCGGAAGCGAACCGACTATGGTATCCATAAGATTGATTACGCCTTTGTTGGTAAGACCGGAACCGGCAAGAACGGGAATGGTAGTACCGTTTAAAAGTCCCGCTGCAAAACCTTTCTTTATTTCTTCGTCGGTCAGCTCTTCTCCGTCGAAAAACTTCATCATAAGCTCGTCGTCGCTTTCGGCGGCTATTTCGATTACGGAGCCGCGAGCGGTATCGTATTCGCCTTTTAAGGCGGCGGGAATTTCCGTCGCGCCTTTATTATTAAAATTGCAATACGCTCCCGTAACAACGTCTACGTAACCCACCATTTTGTGTCCGTCCAGTTCGGGAACCAAAATCGATACGGCTTTGCCGAACTTGGCTTTTATAGCGTCTACGGTGGCGTTGTAGTTTGCGTTTTCTTTATCTATTCCGCTTACGAATACAAGAGAGGGTATTTTGTGCTCCGTGCAGTATTCCAAAGCCTTTTCGGTTCCTACCGTTATGGTTCCGGTTGCGCTTGTAACGATTACGGCGCTGTCGGCAACAGATAACGCTTCCAGCATTTCGCATTCGAAATCGAAATATCCCGGAACGTCGATAAGGTTTATTTTCGTTCCCTTATAAGTGCAATTAGCAACCGAAAGGCTAATAGATATATGTCTTGCGATTTCCTCTTGGTCGAAATCCATCGTCGAGTTTCCGTCGTCGACTTTTCCCAAACGGTCGGTCGCACCGGCGTTATATAATATCGCTTCGGCAAGCGTGGTCTTGCCCTCGCCGCTATGTCCTATCAAAGCAATGTTTCTGATGTCTTTTGCGTAAACTGCCATATTAGTACTCCTGATTTTTTTATTCGTCGGAAAATTTAGTTTTACAAATCGATATCGTTTATTATATCGCACGTAAATAGAATTGCTGCCACGATAAATGTTTTTATCGCGATACGATGTAATTAAAACCGATTAGGCTCCGTTTAACCCAATACTGACTAATTATAAACTAAAAAATTTCAATTTTCAATAGGGTTTACAAATTTATTCTAAAAATATAGCAAATTTTTCGTTGATTTTTTCACCGTTATCGTCAATAACGGTACAAAAACCTTCTTCTTTGGGAAATTTTTTATATTTTTTACGTATACGCCTAGCCACTCCTTCCAAACTGTCGAAAATTTGCACGTTAGGGCAGACTCGCGAAAAACAATGCTTATACAAATTCATACTGCTTTCGGCAATAGCTATACAATCGAACTTTCCTTCGTACGGTTCCAGTTTACGAGAAATATATTCTACGACGCTTTTTTCGTCGCACTGCTCCGCGTAGGCGTAGAAATCGTCCATCGGACACGGAATGACGTTGGCAAATCTCAATTTATTTACTATTCGTCCGCATCCTGCTACAAGCACGCCGGACGCCGTATACGTAGAAGCGTGGACTACGGGAGCTTCGCATCCGTAAATATCTACGGGACAAATCTGCTGCAGATTTTTGAAACATAACGTAGATAACGAAACGGAAGATATTACTATCACGTTACAGCCCATTTGCACAAGCTGCTCTACGGCTTTCCGTCCTTCGGAATACAAATCAGATATTTTTAGTTTTGCATAAGACGGTTTTTCTCCGCATATTCTGCAAATATAATTTGCGCATATCGCCTGTTTTAGTTTACTTAACGTTGAAAAAGCCCCTATTCCGTCGTCTATTATTCCTATTGTCAGCATACATACACCTCTCGCGTTTTATTTCGTCATACTATATTACTAATATAAATCAATCAAAATGTTAGAAAAACATATTTAAACGACCAAATTACATCGATATTAACCGATATTACGACGCCGGTATACAAAACGGTTTGCCGTAAAAAACGACATAACGGTAAGAACAAAAAACTTTTACGCGATTTACCTTAAAACTGTTGCGTAAAAATATAAAGTATGATAATATTATTAGGCGAAAATGGTATAATGCAAAATAAAACGCCGTATAAAGGCTAAGCTTATATTTTGTTATAAACCCACAATTAAGGAGATACAAATGCCTAATATTAAATCTGCAGAAAAAAGAGTATCCGTATCGGCTGCAAAAAAATTACAAAACCAAATGGTTCGTTCGCAAATGCAAACGGCTATCAAAAAGTTTAACGCCGCTATTTCTAACGGCGACATCGAAGTTGCAAAACAACTTTTGCCCGTTACGAGTTCCAAAATAGATAACGCCGCAATCAAACACGTTATTCACAAAAACGCCGCGAACCGTAAAAAGGCTCAAATCGCGAAGACGCTTTCTCAACTGGAAAAAGGCGTTATAGTCGTTAAAGTGGACGCTAAAACTTTGAAACAAGCCGAACAAAAAGCTGCAGCCGCCAAAAAAGCGGAAGAAGCAGCCGCAATAAAGGCTCAAAGAAACGAAGCAAAAAAAGCCAAGGAAGCTGCCAAAACTCCGGCAACCAAGTCGAAGAAATCTGCTGCCGCTCCCAAAGCTCCCGCAAAAGCCAAAAAGGACGATACCGTCGCTACAACGGCAAAAAAGACCGCCACTAAAAAAGCGGAAGCCTCTGAAAATGCGGAAACCGCTCCAAAAAAACGCGCGGCAAAAAAAGTTGAAGCCGCTCCCGCGGAAGAAGTTTCAGACGAAATAAAATAATTATAGAATCAAAAAACAACTCCTAAGATTCGGAGTTGTTTTTTTTACCTCAAATTTAGTTGCCTATATTGGTATTGATAAATGCGCCTGTTTCGTCCTTAGGTTTGATTTGCCTGGGAGAAGATATTTTTCCGCCGCTCACGTCGAAATCCAAACCGTCGATTACTCCGTCTCCGCCTTCGGTTACGCTGAGCGCTATTATCAAAATGATAACCGCGCACACCGCTACTGTATAAGAAGCGACTTGCCAGCTTTCCCAAAGCCAAATACGGTCGTGTCCTTCCATACTCATAGTGATGATAAAACCCAGCTGCAAAAGTCCGAAATAACCGAGAGTAGAAACCCAAGTGGTTTTGGTAAGCACAACCAAACAAACGTATCCCGCTATTGAAAGAATCGTAAACAATATCAAGTATACTCCGTAATGCCGGTTGATTGCGTTTACGTAAAGAGGCAAAATAAACACAAACAGATACGCCGCGGCAAGCAGACTTACGCAAAGCATAAGCCATAATGGGTTATCGAATCCGCGGTTTACGTACCAACTGCGCAAATAAAATCCCATCGATACGGCGTTTACGCAAACGGAAATAATCTTTACGGTACAATTTTTACGCATAGCGATAGAAAAAATCGCTCCTACTGCGAGTATACCGGTTGCAATACCGAAGTTTTCCCAAAAGCCGAGTTTCAAATATTTGGTTACGTATCCTACTATCGACGTAACAATCAAAAATGCCAACGAAATCGCCAGCGTTTGCAAACAACGTTTCATAAGCTTAACTCCGAAAATAATTCGCTTAATAAATTATATCAAAAAATATACAAAAAAACAATAATAATCTTTGACATTTTAACGAGGTTGTGATAATCTAATATAGCGTTATATGCTGGTGTGGCTCAGTCGGTAGAGCAATTGATTCGTAATCAATAGGTCGGGAGTTCGATTCTCTTCACCAGCACCAATACCTTGACAGATTTTGTCAAGGTTTTTTTTTTATACGAATCAATTGCTCTACTAATCTCGACTTCATAACCGGTTGTTTGCTTGATTCGTAATACTCCGCTTCGCTCCGTGGCATTCACGCGTCGAATCTCGCCTTTTAATAAAAAAATATGTAAACAAATTTCTTTATCTTAACTGCGGATTCTCCTTTACCTGCAAAACCGTTTTTGCAGGGGACCCGTCTTTTATTGCTCGGCTGAGCAATAGGTCGGGAGTTCGCTCAATCGAGCGCAGCGGCATCACGCAGCCGTTAAGCAAACAAGAAAATAAACTTTTGCATAGTATTCAGTTATCTGACAAACCGTAAAACGAATTTTATATTTACCTTTATTGTTTTCGACAAACTCTCTTGAATACACTTTCGGCAAAGCGGAATTGCGTAGTATTTCCCAAAATCGGATTGCAGCTTTCAATTTGTCGGTATAAACACTATTTCGCTCGTAGGCACGAAATCTTTCGAAGACTTATTCCATTCGCAGCTTGATTTATCGTGTAAAACATAAACTTTTTTACCGAGTAATATATCAAGCAAATCGCCGGGAGTAAAAGAGGCATCGTTATTTCGTTTAACGGCTTTTATCGTTACAACCATATCGGCGGCAAACCCGACATTCCTTTTCATTACTGAAATTTTCGATAAACCGTAGACGCAATTCTTTGCGATTTTTTACGTTTAATATGTTTTTCGGCCGCATAATTTTAACCCGGATTACTTAATATGTGTTTCGATACGCGTTCAAGAATTATCGAATCAATCCACATCGTTTCGTCCCGAAGTAAATATAAACTGAGATTTTTTATCCCCGCTGTAACAAACGTACAAACTTTTTTTAGCGCGCGTAACGGCTACGTAGTATAGTCTTACTTCGTCATCGAACGCGTCTTCTTTAGTTTGTCCGAAAGCGGAAAATAAACCGCTGTCGGGATGAATAAGCGGAAAATCGCCCAAATTCAAAACTATCACAACGTCGGCTTCCTCGCCCTTGGATTTGTGCGCGGTTTTAACGGTTACCCTATCGTTATAGTCCGTTTCACTTTCCACACAACCGGTTTCCGCGCAAACTTTTTTCAGCGCGTCAGAAAAATAATCGATATCGCTACCCATCAAGACGGTTTTTCTGGTAATTATAAAAATTTTATCTTTTTTATGCGATTTTATAATATCCGAGCAAACTTTCAAACATTGTGCGTAACGCAAAGAAGCGTTATACGGATATTTACAGTAAGGATTGTCTTCGTCCATCTTACCGATATACTGTTTGGTAATATCGATTTCACGTCGGTCGCCCGTATTTAAAGAGCAGGATTTTGCCGGTTTACCGCCGATTCCGAACTTTTCCATAAATCTGTTTGCAAAGCTTACAATATGACTGCCGCTTCGATAGTTTACGGACATATTGAGTAACTTGCCGTCTTCGTACTTATTTTTAAAGTTTTTAAAATAACTTATATCCGAACCTGCAAAACGGTTGATTGCCTGCCAGTCGTCGCCTACGCAAAACAGTTTTATTTCGGGATTGCGCTCCAAAACAGAAGAAATCATATAGTCGAATAGTCTGCTGAAATCTTGATATTCGTCTACGAAAATCCACTTTAACTTTTTTATTTTTTCATCGAGTTTACCCGAGCGTATCGATAGACAGCAGTCGTATACCAGACGGCTGAAATCGCAGTCGTAATTATTGTAAGCGGCAAACGAATCTACGTTGCTGCGCGAAGACAAAATCTCGACGTACTTTTTGTATACCTTGTAACCGAGTTTATAGTATGCTTTGGAACGAATGTCGCAAACGCTATCCGCTTTAGCTAAAAATTCGAGTTCGCCGTCGAAATACGTTTGTTGCATTTTTACTACGAATTGCACCATCAAATTGGTAAACGCATCTATCGCCTTAGCCCAAACGCGTCTTATAATTTCTTCGCGCGGCAATTTTTCGGATACAACGCCGAAAGACGCAAGCAGGCGTTCTATTTTTTCTTCCTGTTCGCCGCGGCTTAAATTAAAAAAACTTTTACAATCGGTTTCTATCATTCCGTTTACCGATTTTATACAGTTGTGATGATAATCGCCGTTTGACAGTTTTTTTCGCCAATCAGATTGCCAAAAACTTTGTTTCCAAAGTTTGTTCTCTATATATTGATTATAATCGCCTACGGATTTGTTGAAATTATCGATTTCTTCCGCGGTTTCGTCGCCAACCGCAGCCCAATGTTCCCAAACCAGTTTGTAATCGCAAAGATAAAAATCCGGCATCGTCATTTTTTTATCGCCGACAAGTTCGCGGTATTTATCTCGCTCTTCGTTCGTCAAACGCGAATTCTCGAAACTTATTCGATTGGGATAAAAGCCCGATTCGTAAAAATATCGGATATTGTGTTCGAACAAATAATCCGCGATAACCTTTTCGGCGTTAGATTTGACGTGTTCTCCGTTTAAAGTAAGGTAACGGCTGTTTTTTACGAATTTATAGTACGATTCCACATTAGCGAAATGGCGTTTTTCAACGTATAACGTTGCATCCTTAAAAAACTCGTATACGTCGCCGTCGAAACTTTTGTCTTCTATACGAAGCCGCCCGACAATCTGCTTTACGAGTTTTTTCTGTTCGTCAGCCAATACCTTGCACGCGTCTTGACTCTGTTTTGCAAAGGAATGAAAAGTTTGAGCTACTTCGTAATCCTCATACTTATTTTCTCCGTCTATTTTACATGCGTTTTTAAGCCGCGCGTTTATTTCTTCCGCCGCATCTTTGTTAAAACAAAAAGCCAAAACGTTTTCGTCGTTACAATTTCCTTTTTCCAGCAAATAAATAAGCTTTGCAACCAACACCCGAGTTTTACCCGAACCAGCGCGCGCGGTAACCAGCGTGTGCTTATCCGAAAGAACCGCCGCCCACTGTTCGTCGTCCAACGTAAAAGGACTGCCGTTTAATGTAACGCTGTTGGCAAAAAATCTTTTGGCGGAAGCAAGTTTGTTTTTGTATCCGTCCGACAAATCCGCTTCGGAATTTACGCCGTCGATTATAATCGTTTTGGATTTTAACGCAAATTCGGCGTTCCACCGTACGGTTTCGCCCAAACGTTTTACGGGATACCCCGTATAACGGTCGTCAGCCTCGAATAACACCGCGCCTTTTACCGATTGAACGTTGCGGATTATTATTTCTCTTTGATGTCCGTCGCTGTTGTAAATTGCCGGCGTACCGTTTTTTATTTTACCTATGTCGTACTCCATTCTATCCTCTTTGGTTAATCGTTATCTAACCGAAAAAATACGATACTTAAACAAACCGCGCGCAAATATCGATTGCAATTCGAACAAGGGTTATACGCAAGCAAACGCTACTTTTTCTTTTTGGTTTTACTTTGGGAGGCGGGCTTAGCCGCGTTAGACTTATTTGCTTTCGTCTGAGATTTAGGCTTTTTAACAGCCGTCGGTTTACGTACGGAATAAACTTTTTTATCGGCGGAAACTTTGCTTTCGTATCCCAATCCTTCTACTAAAAAATCTATAAAACGTTTATAACCGTAAATTCTGCAGTCGAAATCGCTGTACAATCTTTGGAGCAGCGTACCTACGCTGCTTGCTAAAAGCCAACCTTCGGAATCGGACTGTTCGTCGATTATTTTGTCGATTTCGTCTTTAATTCTTTCCTTTGGCGTAATATCGCCGGCATAGTCGGTTTTTACGTCCTTTTCGATTTGTTTGACCAACGCTCCGAGCGGCGAAGTTTCTTTATTTTGAACTTCTTTATCTTGACCGTTAATCTTGGTTTTAGACGGCGCTGTTTCAAAGTTTTTATCGTCTTTTTGCCTGGAAACGTTACCGATTAAATCCAAATACTTAAAACTGTTACAGGCGTTTCTGAACGCTTCGGGGGTTTGCTTTTTGCCCATTCCTACAACTTCCTTGCCTGCTTCACGCAAACGGGTAGCAAGACGCGTAAAATCGCTGTCTGACGAAACTAAACAAAATCCGTCTACCTTTTCCGCATATAAAATATCCATAGCGTCTATAATCATAGCCGAATCGGTTGCGTTTTTACCCGTCGTATAAGAATACTGCTGCATCGGAGTGATAGAATATTTAAGTAATATTTTCTTCCAAGAATCCAAATCGGGTTTTGTCCAATCGCCGTAAATACGCTTATACGTGGCGTCTCCTATTTTGGCGACTTCGTCTATAATAGTTTTTATATACTTGCTGCTAGTGTTGTCGCCGTCGATAAGAATAGCGAACTTTTTGTCTTCCATACTTAATGTTTTCATAATTCGATTTTTTCCGTTTTTAAGTCGCAATAATACTCCGCTTCCTCTCCCGTGAATTTTAAAACGCAATAATCGGGGTCGGTTACGCCTTTTTTATAAAAAATACTGTCGCCGAACCGCCATATCGATTCTTTTGTCGGTTGATCGAAGCACACTTGCACTTTGCCTTTGATGGTTGCTCCTTGATATTTAAATCTGCCTCTTTCGTAAAAATACGCGCAGGCTTTGTTGTTCGCAATAAATTGCTTTACTTTCTCCGAAGTGGTATTGGTAGAAAAATACATATCGTTACCTTCTATTTTTCGCGGCGCTAACAAAGCTCTGGTTACGGGAGAACCGTTTTCGTCAACAGAAGACAAAAACGCCGTTTTTTGCTTAGATATAAACTTGTATAAATTTTCTTTAGTCATATCGCTCCTACGGATACAGTATAACACAAACGTTCTTTATTGAAAAGAGAAAATATTGACGCGTCTTTGATTAAAACGTTTAAAACGTCGGCTCTGCCACTTGAAATTAAGATTAACGGCGTTTTCACATTGCGATTGGACCATTGTAATATTGATTGAGAATAAATAGCCCTTAAATCTTCTTTAAATATTGTCAACGACAGAGTATAATACCATATTGAATCTTGAAACTATCGACAACTTCGTCAGCCGCTACTCGGCAAAAACTAACCGTTGACAAAAAATCGAGCATTTTCTATAATAATTCTTATGAATAATAAAACGGTCAAAAAACTTATACGCGCGGCGTTAACCATATCGATTTTGTTATGTTGCGCAAGTCTTTTTTGCGGCTGTCATGTTTTCGCATGGTACATTCCCAAACCGTACGACGAAGAAACAGAAACAAAGATATACGACTTTATAAAAAACGATCTGCTTACGAATCCGTCGGATTATATCGCAAGCGTCAGTTATTACCTGCCGAACGAAAGCGGGGACAACGCAAACTACAACGTTTTCCGGAGCGAAGATAAAACAATAATAAACTATACAATTTATCCCAAGGAAGGCTCGCCAACGGTTTACGGAGTATGGTACGACGGCGAACGCAAAGAATGGAACGCTAAAAACAAACGAGAAACCGTTACGCAAGTAAATATCAGCCAATACGAATTTCTGCTCGACTACATCGAACATTACGCCGAATTTCTCAAAACGAGAATAGTAAACGCAGCGTCTTTTAGCAAGGACAGTTACTTTTGGGAATGTTTCCCTTGGGGAATGGGTATGGCGCAAATGTACTATGACGACGTTGACGGAATGAAGGTTACTGGCTCTTGGACGGTGGAAAAGAAACACGCAGTAAAAAACGACAATTTACCGATTGTATTTAACGCGGATTTTGACTGCAGTTCGGAACAAGGCAGTATCGGGTTGGACGTTTACGGCTCGCCTTACGGAATAGACGAAAGGATAAATAATATTTTGAATAATTACGAAGAATCTAATAAAAATCCACCAGCCTAGCTGGTGGTTTTTCATTAGAGGGTAAAACCCTC
>CAJUIV010000016.1 GCA_910586905.1 uncultured Christensenellaceae bacterium | reverse complement strand
GGTAAACCTCCACCGAACCACCGGACTATCCGGTGGTTTTCTTGAGACAATAAAAAAGGCAAAAATATTTTGCCTTTTTACATCGATTAAATCAAATACAGTTTTTTTATTATCTCATCGGCGACTTCTTCCGGCTCGAGCGCATCAGTGTCGACAATTAAAGAAGCGTACTTACCGTATATCGCATTTCTTTCTTTCATTTTAAGTTCTAAATTTCTAAGCGACAAACCGTCGAATAACGGACGAACAACCGAACCTAATCTTTTATAAACGGTTTGCGGAGTTACTTTAAGCCACACTACTGCGGCGTTATTCGCAAAGTCTTGAAACAAAGGCGAAAGCGCGCTTCCGCCGCCGCATGAAATAACGGCATTGCAAACTTCAAAGTACTTCTTTAAAACTTCGCTTTCGAGTTGTCTGAAATATTGCTCGCCGTATTTTCCAAACAAATCCGATACGCTTTCTTGCGATAGTTTTGTAATTTCTTCATCGACGTCAACGAAGTCGCGTTTTAATTTACGCGCAACTATCTTGCCGGTTTCGGTTTTTCCCGCAGCGGCAAACCCTATCAAAACTATTTTCATTTTTTACCGCCGTAATTCGTTCGTAAAAAATCCACCGCGTCAAAATAGCTTTGTATTCCTTTTCCGTAAAAACACTCGGCGCAAACGTCTTTTAAAACGTCGATTTTGCGAAAATCTTCGCGCGAATAAATATCCGACATATGCGTTTCGACGACCGGAATATTTATACATTCGATACAATCGCGCAAAGCGTAACTATAATGACTGTACGCTCCGGCGTTAAACACTATGCCGTCGCAATTTGCTTGCTGTAAAATATTTACGAGTGTTCCTTCCTCGTTACTTTGAGCGCACGCTACCGCGATACCGAAATCTCCGGCATACGCCATTACCTTTCGCTCCAATTCGAACAAAGTGTCTTCGCCGTAAAATCGTTTATCGCGTTTTCCCAGCATATTCATATTAACGCCGTTAAGAAGTAAAATTTTCATAGTATTCCTTTAAATGCAATTAGCTAGTAAATTTCCATATGCCGATACCCATAACGTATACGCCACATATCAACATCCGAATATGCGAAAAATTAAACGAAACCGTTTGCAAAGTTTAGAAATCCGTTAAAATCGTCTTGTACGGGAGTCCCCGTCCAAACGGAAAAACTTTTAGCGCCTTGATAAAACAGCATTTCAAGTCCGTCAATGAAATCAATTCCGCGGTTCATAGCTTGTTTTTTAAGTCCGCCGTCGCTTTTGTAATCGGCGGAGAAAACAAATTCGACGCTGTCGGGAAGAACAAGTTTTCGTTCAAACTCGCAAACCGGAACAAAACTCAACACGCCGTACGGCGCAGTTATTTTATTTTTCAATCCGTATTTTTTCGCAAGCGCGTCCGCGCCGGATTGAGTACGGTTAAAAATCTCCATTTCACATCCGTACTTAAGCAATTCGTCAACGCAAGTTTCGGCTGCTCCTCCCGCGCCGACTATCCAAAGTTTTTTATCTTTAAACTCGATACCGTGAGCACGTAAAGCCTTTACGATGCCGTATCCGTCGGTTGACTGCGGGATTATATTTTTGCCTATCGTATTTACAAAACCGATTTCGGCGCGCAGCAATTTTGCTACCCTTACCTTAAACGGCATAGTTACGTTCAAACCGTCGAAAGATTTTATAACGGCAAGCAGTTTTTCATCGCTTGTTTCGCAGGACAAATTTACGGGTTCGTAGCTGCAGCAGACGTTAACTTTGCTTGATAAGTAATTCATAAGCAGCGGAGATTTACTTGAATTCACGTTTTCTCCGACTACTCCCAAACGCAGAGGAGCGACTCCCAAACACTTTAAAAAATTGGGGAAAGACACATTAAAAGGCGCGTCGTCAACGCTTCCGCCGCCGCAATATAACGCTAAAACTATTTGGCTCATTGCCATACGATGGTCGCCGAAACTTTTGAATAGCGGATTGTCGCAAAGATTCCCGTTAGAGATTATTATTAAATCTTCGCCTTCCATACGCGCGGTTTGTCCGCATTTTTCGGCAGTACGTACAATCGCGTTTATCCTGTCGCTTTCTTTATACCTAAGTTCGCTCACATTACAAAAACGATGTTCTCCGCGAATTGCAAGAGCTATTGCGGAAAGAACGGGCAATTCGTCAATTGCGTCGCAAACGTCCTGTATAGAAGCGTACAGCGGTTTTAACTCGCTTTTAAATACGGATACCGAACCGACGTTTTCGCCGTGTTCTACGCGATTGTTATGTATTAAAAGATTTGCTCCGCATCGCTTTAAAACGTTAAAAAATCCCAAACGTCTTTCGTTTAGCAAGACGTTATCGAACGACGTGTTTTTGCCTGCAAGCAAAGATAACGCTATCAAATAAGCTACGGACGACGAGTCGTTAGGCACAGTTAAATTTAAAGATTTTAAAGTGCTTCGGGAGACGGAAATATTTAAACCGTCCGATTTAATATCGGCTCCGCAACCGTACAACATCAATTCGGTATGATTACGCGTAGGTAGTTTTTCACAATAAACAGTTACGCCTGCTGCAAACAGTCCCGCTATCAAAACTGCGCTTTTAACCTGCGCGGAATTAACTTCGGCGACTATTTCGCTTCCCAAAAGACTTCCCCCGCAGCTTTCGAACAACCCGTTTTTATAACGTTTAAACTTTGCGCCCATTTTTTCCAGAGGTTTTAAAACCCTTTCCATAGGACGCTTAACAAGAGTTTCGTCGCCTGTAAATTTTGCTCTCACTCCCAAACCGGCGACTAACCCTGCAAGCAATCTTGCCGTTGTGCCGCTGTTGCCGCAATCGAGAATCACGCCGTTATTCGCTTTTTTTATAGGAGTTACGTACGCAACGCCGTTTTCGATATTTATCTCGGCGCCGAGCGCGCGCAGACACTTTGCCGTAGACAAAACGTCTTGGCAAACGGACAGATTGCGTATGACGCTGTTTCCTTCGGCAATGGACGCAAGTATCAATGCCCTGTGCGAAATCGATTTATCGCCGCAGGCGACCTCACCGCTTATATTAAATTTCCCGTTTACGCGTAACATTTAAACTATCTTTTATACTTATTGATATTTACAATAAAAACGATTTTACTTTATTTAAAGGCAATTTTACGAACTCAAAATCGCAAGGCAACACAAAACCGACGTCAACTCCGTCGTTCTTTTTGTCGCAAAGCGTTAAATTCAATATTTCGTCCGTTAAAGGATAAATTTCAAAATTAGTTTTTATTTCTCCGACCCATTTTAAAAAATACGTTTCGCCGCATTTGCCCATTTTGCAAGCCAAAAGCGTTTCGTAATACAAGCCGTTCGCTACGGCCACTCCGTGAGAAAGCCTTAAACTCAGTTCCATCGCGTGTCCGATAGTATGTCCGAAATTCAATTTACGCCGTTCGTTTAAATCGTACGGGTCAGTTTTGCAAACAGCGCTTTTATAACTAACGCAGGCTTTTACCAGTTCAACGGTTTCACTTGAAGATATACCCTCTATTTCCGCGCAAAGCATACGGTATTTAAGTAATTCTCCCAATCCGTTTTTTAACTGCAACTCATCCAAAGTCTGCAAAAAGCCGACGTCTATCACGGTATCCGCCGCATAAAAAGTTCCCGCCGCGTTTTTTACCGTTCCGACGTTTACAGCCGTTTTCCCGCCCACGCTGCTGTCTATCTGCGCAACCAGCGTCGTAGGAACGTGAGTTAATTTTACGCCGCGTTTATATACGCTGGCTGCAAAACCCGTAACGTCGCCCACACTGCCGCCGCCTATCGCAGCAATGCGTCCGCTACGAGGTAAATTTTTATTTAAAAACCAACTGCAAAGTTTTTCCGCCTCTGCAAAACTTTTAGCTTCTTCCCCTTGAGGTAACAAGTAAACGTTATCGCCCGCTATGCCGTATAGTTTAGCTATATTTTCGTCGGTTACAATCAAACAGTCGCGATATTCTCGCAAATCGAATTTTTTAAACGTTATCATAAAATATCGCCCTGCTTCAATATCTGATTTAAAATTACGTACGCCAAAATATTTTCCGCTATAACTCCGACGTTCGGAACCACGCAAGTGTCCGCTCTTTCGTAATGCTGCGTCGCAGCTTGTAAACTTACGCCGTCGTAAGTACTCGCGCCTTTTACCGTAGGTACCGGTTTAACAGTCAAACGGCATAAAATATCTTTACCGGTGGAAATTCCCGAAACTATACCGCCGCAATTATTGGTAGCGTATTCGATTTTTCCGTTTTCCAACGTTAGCTTGTCCAAACTTTTCGAGCCGTCCAGTAACGCGTATTTTTCGCCTATTCCGAAACTCACTCCCTTTACGGAAGGGATACCGACTAAATTTGCGGAAATTTGAGCGTCTAATCTTTGTGCGTAAGGCAAAATTTCGCCTACTCCCATAGGAACGCCCGTTGCGCCCACCGCTACGATTCCTCCCAGACTGTCGCCGGAAAGACGCGCGCGGTCGATTTTTTCCGCCATAAGTTTTGTGGCGTATCTGCAAGGACAATGCAAAACGGCAAAATGTTCCTCTTTCTCGCTTATGCCGAAACGGTATCTGTTTCGCGAAGAAATACCGCCGATTTTTTCAACGTAATGATAAGTATAAATATTGTTGCGTTCCAACAACTGTTTGCATATCGCGCCCAAAACCACGTAGCAAACGCTGTTACGCGCGGAAGCTATTTCATTAAGCTCGCGCGCTCCGAAGCCTTTGTAACGCGCTTGTCCGACCAAATCGACGTGCCCGCTTCTAAACGCCGTAATCTCGCCTCGACTTTCTACGGAAGCGTTAGGCACAAAGAATTCGACGTCGCCGGAAACGGTTACTAAGTCGTCAAAACCCTTAAAAATCACTTTGTCTTCAAAATTTTGTCTGGCGCTACGCCCAAATCCGCTTTTTCGCTTTTTTAGTTCATCGTTTATATACCCGACGCTGAAAACAGCCCCCCGAGGCAAACCTTTTATTACTCCGCCGTATCCTTCGCCGTGAGATTTACCGTAAAATTCAAAAGTTATCATACGTAAATCTCACTTCCAATTAGGAGGACACTGCCTGTTTTCTTTAAACCAATCCGTGTCTTTTAGCTTTGAACTGCTATTGGAAAAATACATTGTAACTTTACCGTTAGTACATGCGTAAACAATATTTCCGTTTAAAGATTCGTATCCGACGTCTTTATATTTGCCGTCGATTTGCTCTACTTTACCGGCAGTCGTAACGTATACTGCGTCGGTATACGGCGCAATGCGATTGATAAATTTTTGAGCGGGGAAAGTATTTTCCAAATTTTTGGTATACTCTACGCTTCCCGCGCAGCAGCATATACATATACACTGCGGTTTGATTTTATGAAGAAGCGCCGCGCTGGCCGCGGTATACGAACCGTGATGTCCGCCTTTATAAAGCTGCACTTCTGGCAAATCGGGATTGGAATTTACAAGAGAAGTTTCACCGCTGTCCTCTAAATCGCCGGTAAATAAATAATTGTTGTTCCCCTGTGTTATAAGCAAACAAACCGAATAATTGTTTTCGTTGGAAGTATCCTGTTCGTAGTATTTTTGATAGAGTATTTCCATCGTTATCGAACCGTCTCCGCTTAAATCGTAAATCTTTTTAGCCCCGTTACTGTTATTTACGCACTCTAAAGCGGTATAACAATTTGCGCCCCGTTCTGCTTCCTCGTTGCGTTTTTCGCAATAGTTTTTATATATTTCACTGGTTGCGTTGGTACGCGCAAATTCTATTATCGTTTTGCATTCGTATTTATCGAATATGCCCTGAGCGTCCTTTGTCCCCACAAAACCGGCTATGTGGTCTTGGTGAGCGTGCGTGGCTATAACGTATTCAAGCGTATTGTCTTCGCAATATCGGTCGACGTAAGCCGCAATCGCGGCGGCGCTGCCAGAACGCGAACCCGCATCTATAAGCACGTCGGTTTCGCCGGCCTTGATATAAACGCAATCGCCGGTATAACCGTTACCCAATTCTAAAAAATGTATAGACAGATTTTCGCTTTTTATCGCCGTTACGTCGTAAGTATCGCTATTGAAATCCAACGTATTATCGCCGATTAGTATCGGGTCGAACCAACCTTTAAAATAACCGTAAACGGCGACGAAAACTATAGCGGCGATAAGTATAACCGTAAAAATTACGAAAAACGTTTTTTGTTTTTTATTTGCCGCTCTGCTCGCGCTTTTCGCCGATGCGGCAACTACGCCGGCAAGAGCGTCTTTGTTATCTTTAAAATTCTTGGACGAATCGTACTTTTTAGCCGCTTTTACAACTCTGTTAACGTTGGCTTTTGTTGTACTTTTACCGTTTTTCTTCGGCGCTTTGCCGTCGGACGATTTTTTCGTTGCCATTTTTTTCTCCGTTTTTTTTATATACTACGCAAACGTTTGTTATTGCGTTTGTTTATCTTTCCACTCTTCGGGACAAATTCGCTTTTCCTTAAACCATTCGGTATCTTTTAACAAAAGATTATTGTTAGAGCATTCAACGGATATATTTCCGTCTATGCAAGAAAACACGATGTTTCCGTTCATCGATTTTACCGTACCGTTACTGCCCCAACCCGACGATACGTAATTATCTACCATTGTGGTAACGTAAACCTTATCGGTATAAGGCGCGATTCGGTTTATAAAATCCTGCGTTGGAAACTGATTGTCGTTATTCGAAGTATACTCGCTGGTTCCAGCGCAGCAGCAAACGCAAACGTAATCGGGAGTAATCGCGCTCATAAGCTTTGCCGTTGACGAAGTTTTGGAACCGTGATGTCCCGCTTTGTACAGTACGCAATGCGGAAGCGGTTCGTTTTTATTTTCATAGTAGCTTACAAGTTTTTCTTCGCCTTCTTGCTCCAAATCGCCAGAGAAAAAGTAGTTGTTTTCGCCTTGCTTTATTATGCATGTTACGGAATAGTTGTTTTCGTCGCCGGAACTGTTAAAGTAGTAGTAATTATACAAAATTTCCAACGTTATGCCGTCGGCAATTTGATAAACTCGTTTTGCGCCGTCGGTTTCGTTAAAACATTGTTCCGCCGTATAATGCGCCGCTCCGTCTGCCACAGCCGCATCTCTTTTATTTAAGTATTGCTTGTATAAAGTAGGATTTCCTTTGTCCGTCAACTCTTTTTGATTCGTACGGCTGAAATCAATTATAGTTTCACAATCGAACGCCTCGAAAATGCCCCTGTAAGAAGACGTACCGATAAATCCTGCTATGTGATCTTGATGAGCGTGAGTGGCTATGACGTATTCCAATTTACCGTCTGTAACGTAGTTGTTCAAATATTTAGTAATAGTACCTGCCGACGATTGTCTGCTGCCGGCGTCAATCAAAATATCCGTTTCTCCCGCCTTTATATAAACGCTGTCGCCGGTATAGATATTTCCCAGTTCCAAAAAGTGAATAGAAACGTTGGCGTTAGATACGACGTCGCCGCCCTGCGACACTACCGTTACGTTTACCGAGCACTCTTTTGTAACGCCGTTTTCGGTATAAGAAATTTGAACGGCGCATACGCCCGCCTCTGCCGAACTAAACGCGCCGACGGCAAAATTCGTTACGATTCGGCTGCTTTCATTGTCGTAATAAGCGGTTACCGCAAAATCGCCGTTATTTAAACTGCCGCCCACAAGTATATTTGCGCCGTTATATACAGCCGTTATACTTATAAGCTTTCTGTCATCCGGAGGTTCGACCGTCTTTTCAATTACGGTTATGTTAAATTCGGCTGTTTTCGTTATTTCTCCGTCGGTATAACTAATTGTAACTTTTTTTTCTCCTGCCGAGCTAAAATCGTACTCCGCAGAAAAATCCGTTACGATTTTAGAACTACCGTCGCCGTATATTGCCGTAACGGATACTTTGCTCTTGTCCAGAGTAGCGCCGACTTCAACCGATTCTCCTGAGTAAACGGCGGTAAGAACGGTAAGTTCAATCTTATTAACGGCAACCGTAACCTGCGTTTGCTTGGTAACGCCGTATTTTGTAAAAGAAATCGTAACCGAGCAATCGCCGGCAGAGTCGGAATTAAATCCGCTTATAACAAAGTCATTTACTTTTTCAGACGATTCGTCGCTATAAAAAGCCGTTACCTCAAAATCGCCGTTAGAAACCGTACCGCCGACAAAAACGCCTTGTCCCTTATATACGGCTGTAATTTCGTTTAAAGTTACGGTCGACGTCCAGCTTGCATAATAGGTACGGCTTACACCCGCGTATATTTTATCGGGGGCTTTTTCCGTCAAATCGCGATTCGTATACCAACCGTCAAACTCGTATCCTTCGCGAGTAACGTTGGGCGCCGATACTTGTTCGCCGTATTTATACGTTTTAGTAATCACTTCGGCATTTGGATAGTTCGGGTCGAATTTAATAGTAACGTCTAAAAAGTTTGCGCACGCAGACAGTATAAGCGCGGACGCGCAAATCAAAAAAACGACAAACGATGACAATAAAACTTTTAAATTATTTGTTATCCTTTTTTTAGCCATACAAATTATCCTTTATTTGAGTTTTAACATTTCTTTTATTTCCGGCATTTTTTCCTTAGCTGCATCGTACCCCTCTTGCACCATAAGGTTTATACCGTCCAAACTGGTATTCTTAAAGGCGGACAATTCCGGTTCTATAACTACGTCGCTGTTTAAAAGTCCTTTATACATAGTAGATTTAGTTGTGATATTCCACGTTGCCACTAGCGTATCCAACAATTTGCGAGACGACGTGCCTTTACCTCTGTTGTGATTTAAATCTACTCCTATTACGATTTCCGCGCCCATTTGACGGCATACGTCCGACGGCATATTATTGAGTAAACCTCCGTCGACAAGCAGCATATCGTTTAAAACCACAGGCTTAAACAAAGCCGGAACAGCGCAGGATGCGGATACCGCCGTCGCCACGTCGCCCTCGCTTAGTATCACCTCGCTGCCGCTGCGTATATCTACCGCAACGGCAGAAAAAGGAATATCGAGCTGTTGAAAAATAGCTCCGCCAAGAAGTCTGTCCGCTATGGCGCGGATATTAGCGGAATCAGAGCCTATCATAAACTTCGAATTAAGCACGTCCTTGCGTTTCAGCGCCTTGGCTTCGTCCGTCATTCTTTGCAAAGAGACTCCGGCGCAAAAGCACGCGCCTATGAGCGCGCCCGCGCTGGTGCCCGCTACAACGTCTATACGTATACGTTCTTCGGCAAACGCTTTGAGTACGCCGACGTGCGCGAGTCCGCGAGTTCCGCCGCCTGACAACGCCAAACCTAATTTATAGCGCGATTTTACAAAACCGTCGTCGCTTTTTTTACGTGCGAATATTGCCATAGCCGTATTATACTATAACTTATAATTTATTGCAATAATAAGGGCGGAAAATAGAAACCATTTTAACTGTATATGTCCGATTTTTTATGACAGATAAGAATACTCGAAATACTCAATTGACACTCCTTAAATCGGAAATGTACTAAAAACGCGCCGCAGGAATTATCCTGAGCGCGTTTTCCGCATATTACCGCCGAGATTTCTGCTCCGTTAACTTTTGCAGTTCTTCCACTGTATTAAACGAGAAATCTTCGTAATCGTTACATTCCAATATTTCCGCTTCGACGTCCGTTTCGTTAAACAAATCCATAAACTCCATTTCATCGCCGTGTTTGTGACGGTAAGTTCCGTCAGGTCGTAATATTTTATTTCGGAATTGCCGTAATTTATTCAGCAACGCACACATAGGACAGTAAAACAAACTTAAATCGTGAAAACCTTCCCGTGTGTCTTCGTGAAACTTGGAAAAATATACTTTCAGAGTATGGGATTTGTCTTGAGACACTTTAACATACGGCAATTTTTCCCATTTACAAGGAATTAACGCTCTACCGCGATAATTACTTTGCAGCTTTGCGAAGATATCTTCCGTATGCAAGGCATCGCCCCACATTATAAAGCACAAATCGTCTTCATAACAGCCGATACGCTCGATTGCCTGCCAAACCGCGTCACCGCTTCCTTTACCCGATTCGATTACGATTTTATCGTATTTATCGAAATAATTCTGATTTTCTACCGAACAAACCGTATATATTTTATCGCAATAGGGACGCATTGCGTCTATGTTTCTGTCTAAGAGCGTTTTGCCGTCAATCATAGACAAACACTTGGGAACGGCGCTCTTAAAACGCGATTGTCTTCCCGCGCTGATTATCAAACCGTAAACCATATTATTTCTCGCTTAAAAGTTTTAATATAATGTTGGTTTCGTTTACGCTTGACACGCGTATTACCGCATTACACCTGTTGGCAATTCGCACGTCGTTACCGTGTTGAACTTCGTCGCCGACATACAACGTATTTAACGATTGGAAATTACATACGTCGAACACAGACTCTTTGTCGTTATCCAAGCTTACGATATCTACCGTAGTTTTACCTGTCATTTTGGCTTTGACCACGCGGCCGAATTCTTTGTTAAGCAACCGTACGAACTTTTCCCGTTGGTCTTGGCTCAACGGCTTTATTTTGTAATTGACAGTACGTTCGCCGCCTACCGCTTCCGTTTTAAGCCCGTGTTTACCGATAAAAGCCGTTAACTGCGACTCTATGTCGCCACGAATTACGTGTTTTTCGATAATCTGCATTTGCTCGTCGTTACGGAATAATATCGAATTGGCGTCCGCCCAAACTTCGACGTTCCATCCTTCTAGCTCCGGTCCGTAAATCTTAGACAATTTATTGCGAATACTGCGATACGAATTACCGCTTACAATTACGGACTTATCGGCAATGGAATTCAACAATTTGACGTTTTCTACGGAAACGTCTTCTTCGGCACTACTGCGACTGTAAATCGTATCGTCAAAGTCGAACAATATTTTGTCAATTGGCTTATCAAGACCGTAATAAATACGAAGCAGGGCTACCGCATACTTACGCGCGTCGTGTTTTCCGTCGACGTTTCCCATTGGCATAGATACGAAATTGTGCTTGCCGTCCGCCTGTTTCATTGTAGATTTTGCGTCGTCATTGACCAAAATAACGAAGCTGTCAAGGTCCAGCCCGGTTCTTTCCATAGCGGCGACCAAATCCAAGTCGGACACGCCGAACGAATCGCCGTCTTCTTCGTTATTCATAACCCAAATCTTCTTGGCGTTGGAAGCGTTTATATATTTATAAAAATCCAAATATTCTATGGTCGGCTGTAACGAACTGTAAAAAGTACCTGTCGAGATAATAATTAAATCCGCATTCTCAATCAAATTAACCGCGACAGGATTAAGTCCGACGCTGCTGTGTACGTCATAAATTGTCTTAACTATCTTATCGCTCGGATTATTCCAAAAAACGGTTTCGCCTTCGTCTTCGATAATATGACCCGATTCCGTTTGAGCCTTAATAAATACGTTGTCGAAAGAATTGAGAACGACAAAATCGTCTATACCAAGTTTGTCGCAGAAATGCTTGTTGGTATATTCATATCCGTGTTCTTCATACATTTGCGAATAAATTATATTAGAAACGCTAAAGTTCTTATAATCGTAGTCATAAGCGTTGCTGTGAGCAAAAAACTCATCGGCATAACGGGAATATTCTTCCATTCCCCATTTTGATAAATAATTCTTGACGGTTTCTACTTCGCGACCCTTTTCCAAATTGAAACGTCCGTCGTAGAACTCCATAATGTTTTCGTCTACGTTTTCTCCGTAAACAGCCTGATACATTCTGGAATGATTTTTACGTATATCGGATACTCCTAACGTATTGGTTACGGCACGGCAAACGCCGGTAGACTTACCGTTATCATAGGCATTGACTATTACTTTTAGATCGAATAACCCCCCCCCAAGATTTAATGAATTAAGTCCTTTTACCATCGCGTCGTTGCCAGATCCGCCGGATAGAACAACTATTTTCATATTTTTATCTCCTTTACTTTCGTATATTTCATTTTGCTACGAACCCTTATTAAAGGTTTCAAAGTTGGATTCGTTACTGTGAACAATTTGTGTCCATTCGAATTTTTTAGTAAATATAGCTGCTATTTGAAGCGGTACAATTAAAATGCCGAACAATGGAAACAACAGAACAGATAAGATTTTACGGCCAACTGATACTTCGCGAATTCGCTTTTCCTTTACATAACAAACTATTCCGCATAAATTCATTCCGCAAAAGCCTATCAACGTGCTGATAGCGAATAATGTCGCCCATCCTTTCCATATATCTGACGTATAGTCGGCGAACAACGGCGATAACGCCAATAGCAATAAATGTATTGCTAAAATTAAAACGCTAATCGCTCCTATCGGAAGTATGCATCCTATCAAATCGAAACAAGACAACTTAATGCCGCGTTGATCAACGCCGTTTCTTGGCCTAAAAAATTTGCCAAACAAATCTTTTATTCTTTTTTTGCAAACTATCAATGTTCCCTTTGCCCAACGCAATCTTTGACGCCACATCGCCTTAAAAGTTGTCGGATGCTCATCGTAATACATTGCTTCGCCGCAATACATTACCCTTTTGCCCAAAATTATTTGTTCTGCGGTAAAATCGGTATCGTCGGATAAATTAACTATATTCCAACCGTCTTTAACCATTTCCGACGAAACCAAAAAACCCGACCCTAAAATTCTTGCAGAACAATTCAATGCCATCCTGCCTTCAGATTCCAACGTACATCCTGCCACATACAGCAACCCGTACATCGCCGTTTGTACATTTTCTCCGAAATTTTTGGCATTTCGAAATGAAGTTATTGCATTCTTGCGGTCATAATACAAAAAAGCGTCGTTCATCTTGGTTAAGTATTGATTATCCAAAATGTTGTCCGCATCAAACACGTGATAACCGTCGAAACTTGCTATACCGTAATCGCGCTCAATACACTTGAAAATTTGTTTCAACGCATAGCCTTTCGTTTTTTCCGCAGAATTAGAATATTCATAAACTACCGCACCGTTAGCGCGAGCAATTTCAGCAGTGTCATCAGTACAGTTGTGCGCTATTACAAACGTTTCTATCTTATTCTGAGGGTAATTGGATTTTTTAACACTCTGTATTAAATTACCAATAACTTTCTCTTCATTGCGAGCACAAATAATAACGCCGTACCTTAACTTTTCTTTTGCTTCGGGGAATTTTTTTCTCTTGCAAAATACTCCGCACAAACAAACTATAACGTATTCTAACGGAAATATAGCGGTCATAATACCGATTACTAACATTACCAATCCAACAATATCAGAATAACTCATTTGTATCACCTGAGTTGTATTTTAATATATTACTTTTTAATAGTCAACTGATTTAAGGACAATGCCTAATGCTATATCCTACGGTTAATCTTATCATCTCCTTTCGCAAAAAAAGAGCCACCCAAAGGCAGCTCTCCTTAAATCAGTCCAAAGACTATTTCTTGAAATAACGGTTATACAGTCCTTCGAACGCTTTGCCGTGACGCGCTTCGTCGCGAGCCATTTCGTGAACGGTGTCGTGAATAGCGTCCAAGCCCAAAGCCTTGGCGCGCTTTGCAAGATCCGTCTTGCCCATAGTTGCGCCGTTTTCCGCTTCGATACGCATAGCAAGGTTCTTAGCGGTACTGTCGGTTACGACTTCCCCGAGAAGTTCGGCAAATTTAGCGGCATGTTCGGCTTCTTCGTATGCCGCTTTTTCCCAATATAAACCTATTTCGGGGTAACCTTCGCGGAAAGCGACTCTCGCCATAGCAAGATACATACCTACTTCGCTGCATTCGCCGTTAAAATTCATACGAAGGTCGTCGATAATATCTTGAGGAACGCCTTGCGCTACTCCGACAACATGTTCGGCAGCCCAACTGAGTTCGCCGGCTTGCGCCACAAATTTTTCTTTGGGAGCTTTACATTGCGGGCATTTCTCGGGAGCTTCCGTTCCTTCGTGAACGTATCCGCATACAGAACAAACAAATTTCATTTTTATTTTTCTCCTTTATTAACGTAATAATAACCGCGTCTTTTTTACTTTCCGACGCCGAAAGCACCGTGGTTTAACTTTTATAGATAAAAGCCCCGATATTAGCATAACGTACAACGCCTAAGATTTTTAATCTGCAAACGATTTACGATATTATTCTTCCGTCAATTCAAAATCTTCGCTACCGACACCGCACAAAGGGCAAATTTCGGGAGCTTCGTCGCCTTCGTGAACGTATCCACACACTGTGCAAACCCATTTTTTCATTTTAGTATCTCCTTATTATATTTTTCACGACATTCGCCGCAAATTCCGTAAAAAGTAATTTCGTACCGTTTAGCCCCGCATATATTATGACTGACTGTTACGTCCGCAATTTCAACATCGTTTATCCGTCCGCACCTTTCGCATACCAAATGCGCGTGTTCGAATACGTTCGCGTCGTATCTTTCGGCAAAATTTTCCAAACTGACTTTTTTGATTTTCCCAAGACGTTCGAGCTCGTCCAAATTGCGATAAACCGTTGCAAGACTTATATTCGGGATAATTTTCCTGGTTTGAGCGTATATCCAAGCGACGTCCGGATGAGCTTTTGTGCCGCATAACACTCCGTATACCGCTTCTCTTTGTTTCGAATATCTCATTGCGCTTTTCCTTATTAATTATATGATAAACTTTATCATTTAATTTGTCAATACTTTAATCGAAAATTTTTTATATTTTCTTAACCGGCTGATAGGCGAGCAACGAAATGACTTCGACGATTGAACAAAATCAGAATACGAACAAAAAACGCTTGAAAAATATACGGGCAGATAGTAAAATATTTATCGGGTAAACAAAATGAATATTCAACAATTATTATCTCCGTTCAGACGGGCAATAAACGATTACGGACTTATAGAAAACGGCGACAAAATCGCCGTAGGCGTATCGGGCGGCAAAGACAGTTTAGCTCTTTTAACTTTGATGCGCACGTATCAGAGATATTTCGACTGCAAATTCGACCTCATGGCAATCACTATCGACATGGGATTTCAAAAAAACGCGTTCGAACCCGTGAAAAAATATTGCGACGACTTGGAAATAGAATACAAAATCGTAAAAACCGACATCGCGGAAATTATATTCGACGTACGCAAAGAAAAAAATCCCTGCAGTTTATGCGCAAAAATGCGTCGAGGCGCGCTTAACTCCGAAATCACGGCGCAAGGATACAACAAACTGGCATTGGGACATCACCTTGACGATATAGTGGAAACGTTTATGCTAAGCTTATTTTACGAGGGAAGACTAAGCACTATGCAGCCTAAATCCTTTATGTCGCGCAGCGGAGTTACACTCATACGCCCGATGATTTATCTTTCCGAAAAAGACGTATCGGGACTGGCAAAAACGCTTCCGGTTGTAAACAACCCTTGTCCGGCAAACAAACATACCGAACGGGAAAATATGAAATTACTGCTTGCGGATTTATCTGAAAAATATCCCGATTTAAATCAAAAATTCGCTAACGCTATAATGCATCCCGAACGTTACAACTTGTGGGATGATAAAACGCAATAGCGGATTGTAACGCGCTTCCGTCGTAAAAACGTATTTTCAGCGTAATATTTTGTCATAATTTTACAAAAACCGACATTTACTATACCAACACCTTGTCGGAGACGTAAATGAAAGGCTATATAGCGGAACGCGTTGTTGATATTGCGGAATATCTACTTAAGTACCAATGTACCGTAAGAGAAGTTGCCAAAGTATACTGCGTAAGCAAATCCACCGCTCACAAAGACCTATCGGAAAGATTACCGCAAATAGACGGCGCGCTTTACAAGAAAGTGGCTTGCGTTTTACAGAACAACTGGGACGACCGATATCTTCGAGGCGGAGAAGCCACCAAACGTAAATATAAAAAGGAAACCACTTGACGGTTTCCTTTTTTTGATAATAGTTCTTTACCATTTGGACGTATATATGCAAAATTCGTATTGAAAATCGACTCGGCTTTTGATATAAAGCCGAAAAAATTTGATTAAATCAAAACGATTCGTTTTTGAGAGCCATCGTTCTCGTCTGAACACAAAATGCAGGATGCTGTACGAAGCCGTTTTTATGGGAATACGCGAGCGACAGCTTCTAATATGTCCGTCCGCTTAATACCAAGAGCGAGTAAGTACCGTTTTTACGCCTATGAGCCGACAGGGAGAATCGAAGTAAAAACGGTACTCGCGAGAGACTTACCAATGATTTTTGGCATGTTCACAAAACGCTAAAAACGGGGGAACGTACAAACGCTGTCCGTCGTCCAACACCACGTATCCGCACCACAATCCGAAACGCTGATGACAGCTGTTGTTAACCCAAACGGCTTTGGTCGTAGTATAATTATCGTAAAGCATTTCTACGTCGAATACAAAACGTCCTTCTTCGTCCTCGTAACGGTAATCGTCGCCTATTTGCATTTCTTCCACTTTACCGAGTTTGTACGCTTTGTTATCGTAAAAAAACACATTTTCGGTTGCCGCCGACGTATTACCGAAGCCCCAACCTATGTTAAAGCCGAAATGTTTACCGTCTACTACCGTACCGCCGTTTCCCCACACCCAACTGTGCGAGTAAGGCCAAACGCCTCTTCCCCAATCGAGAATTCCGAACCCGTTATGTATTTCGTAATCCATATCTTCTATACGGCAACGACCGCTTGCCACAAAACAGTTTTCCTTGTAGTTTAAATACCATTGCCGTTTGTTAGCAAACGGAGTAGCTATAACCATTTTGTCTTTAGCGGCAAAACAATTAGTCAGCATAACGTCTATTTCGGCTTTCAATCCCTTCTTGGTTACCGCCGTCAGCGAAAGACGCCGCGTTTTTTCCGTAACTTCGAATTGGCACAACAAATTATCCGAAAAATATTGCAAAGTGTTCGGAATTTCGGGATTTTTAGGCATTTTTCCCGCAAATACGTTACTAAACATTATCTGCTTACCTATAGTTTTACGCTTGCCGGTATCCAAATCTATTACAGTAGCCGAAATAGACGAGGCGTAAGAAATATGTCCCATCGTGATTTGCAACACTGTATGACCGAAATGAATTTGATAAAAATCCCACTCTTTCAGTCTTAAAGGAGACGTTTTGGCTTGTTTGGGATTATAAGTATAAAACATATGCTTTGCATATCCCGGATTTGCCAATACGCCGTTTTTATTAAGTAATCTTTGCGAAGACGTAATTTCGTTCATAATATCAGTTTTTGTTTCTTCCGAATATCATAACAAGACGCAGCAATAATTCCAAAATCTCCACGTACAAATATACCAACGTGGTTACAAGCGAAAACGCAACGCTCCACTCGTACTTTTTGTCTGCGCCAGACTTGACCAAATAATCTATATTTTGTAAATCCCAAGTAAGCATGATTGTCGCCCAAATCACGCAAACGGCCGATACGGCAAGCTGCACCCACAAATAAGCCGTAAAATTAAATAAATTAGGCAAAAACAGCGAAATAACCCAAAATATCAATTCTACTAAAATCATACTGAAAAACACAATCATAAGCACGCGCATAAATTTGCTGCTTATTTTTACTTCCAGAAGTCTGTTGACGGCAAGCGAAATCAAAAATACTATCGCCGTACCTAAAAACGCCGCGAACGCAATGCCCGGGTAAAACATATCCACGAACAACGCCAAAAGACCTAACAATCCGCCTTGAAGTACCGCGTATACGAAACCCAATACTTTAGCGGAAGTAGGTACGAACGCGATTACAAACGACATTATCAAAAGGGGTACAAAACATACCGCCGTAGCTATTCCCACAGTGATAAGCGCTTCGGTTATTTTGCCGCTGTTGATAGCCCACAGCATAATCAGTTCGGTCGCGATAGCGGAAACGATAGTTAAAGCGCAAACAAAGTTGCTTTACCGTAAACGCCTTTGTATGTTGCAGGCTGTATTTCCATACCTATTTCTCCGCGTTGAGATTTAGATACCCAACGTCTCACCGACGGATTACCCATTCTCATAGTCAAATCCTCCTTTAAAACTAACGTCCTAAACGAATTCAATTTCGTTTATTGCAGTTTACGAATAAAAAAGCGCGCGTAGTTCAAACCGTCTGCGCTTGCTATACGCATTACTTATTACATACGTTATATTTAACGCCCGGCTTATACAAACGATTTTTACCTTAAGATTATATCACACTAAAACCATAATTGCAACATTACTGTTTATATACACAAAAACACGCCGTTATATACTTTATTATACTCCTTAAATATTAAAGAAAATTTAAAACGGTAAGTTTTTTGCTTGCCGGCAAAACTTTTTCTTTAAACGTATTTATATTTACATTATTTAAAACGGTTATATTGTATCTAACCCGCTTGACAAAAAACTTTTAAAAAACTAGAATAGAAACAACATAGACTATAAACGTATATTTAAGTATACGTCAAGTCTGCTTTAACGCAGAGCGGCAATATAACGCCGAACTCAAACTAAAAAGACATTCACTTTTATCATAATTATTTTAAGGAGTTTTCGTATGGCTGAACTTACAATGGACAAATTGGTAAATCTTGCAAAAGGACGCGGATTCGTATACGCCGGAAGCGAGATTTACGGCGGACTTTCCAACTCTTGGGACTACGGTCCCTTGGGCGTCGAGATGAAAAACAACATAAAGCAGGTGTGGTATAGGAAGTTCGTGAAGGAAAACCCCTTAAACGTAGGGTTGGATTCCGCAATTATTATGAACCCGAAAACTTGGGAAGCGACGGGACACTTGGCGGGATTTAGCGACCCGCTTATGGACTGCAAGGGCTGCAAAACGCGTTACCGTGCGGACAACTTAATAGAAGAATATCAAGCCAAACACAAATTACCCAATACCGTAGCGCAAATGTCCGACGAAGAAATGTCCCGATACATTGCCGAACACGAAATACATTGCCCCGTATGCGGTAAGTGCGACTTTACGCCTATACGCAAATTCAACCTTATGTTCAAGACCTTTATAGGCGTTACGGAAAACGCGACAAGCACGGTATACCTACGCCCCGAAACGGCGCAAGGAATATTCGTTAACTTCAAAAACGTATGCCGCACCACGCGCAAAAAAATACCTTTCGGCATAGGACAAATCGGTAAATCTTTCCGCAACGAGATTACGCCGGGTAACTTTATCTTCCGCATACGCGAATTCGAGCAAATGGAATTGGAATTTTTCTGCAAGCCGGGTACCGACCTTGAATGGTTCGATTACTGGAAGAACTTCTGTAAACAATGGCTGCTTGACCTTGGTATGAAGGAAGAAAACCTGAGACTGCGCGACCACGACCAAGATGAATTGTGCTTTTACAGCAAGGCTACGACGGACTTTGAAGTTAAGTTCCCGTTCGGTTGGGGCGAACTGTGGGGCGTAGCGGACAGAACGGACTACGACTTGACGCGCCACCAGGAAACTTCGGGACAGCCGATGGACTACACAGACCCGATTACGGGCGAAAAGTACGTACCGTACGTTATCGAACCGAGTTTAGGCGCAGACAGAGCATTTTTGGCATTTCTTTGTAACGCATACGACGAAGAAGTCGTCGGCGACAACGATACGCGCGTAGTTCTGCACCTGCACCCGGAGCTTGCGCCGGTAAAAGCATGCGTACTGCCGCTATCTAAAAAGTTAGGCGATAAGGCCGGCGAAATATACAACGATTTGCTCAAAGAATTTACCTGCGAATACGACGAAGCGGGGAGCATAGGCAAACGCTACCGCCGCCAGGACGAAATTGGCACGCCCTATTGCGTAACGGTAGACTTCGACACTGAAGTCGATAACTGCGTAACGGTGCGCGACCGCGATACCATGCAGCAGGAGCGCGTGCCGCTTACAGAGCTGAAAGAGTATCTTAAAAAGAGAATATTTATTTACTAAATAACGCTCTGCTGCCGCGGAGATAATTGATTTGTAAACAGAAACGAAATTGTACTCAATAACAAAACACACGATAAAACCGCTTGAACGGACGTTACGTTCAAGCGGTTTTTGTAAAATCGGTTTGCATTACTTAGCTTTCTTGTTTTTCTATCTCTTTCAAAGCTTGTACGGCGTATTCGTAATCAGCCAAAACGTTTTTATCTATTTGCGTCAAATCGGGCTTATACAATTCGGCGTAAGACGGATGATCGTGCGCATCGTAAATACGGTAATACCCTTCTTCGTCGCGATAAAACGCGTTTCTCTCACGAATATATACGTTATTTAATAATACCACGTGCGTATCGTCGTCGCACTCGCGCATATTCGTCGTTAAAATGCCGTAAACGATATTACCGTAGCTATCGCATTTGCAAGCCCTATCGCCGTAATCTACAACCGTACAATCCCAAGCCGTCTTGTACGCGACCAAATCGTACGGCTGCAAAAAAACAGGGAAATGCGGACAATGAACGTCTATACACTGGTTTTTGCAATTCATACAATCGCCGTTGCACTTTTTCCAATAGCTACCGTTATAATGCATTTCCACAGACTTTATTACACGCTTATATCCTAAAACGCACTTGCCCCGTTCACCTACTCTTTCGCGTAAATCACTTGATTTTTTAGGCGCGCTTGTCGTCTTTTTAAGAATGTTGTACTGCGACAGTATATTGTCTTTTACTCCGATATCTCTATAATACTTGAGATAGCTGTCTATCAAAACGAGCGCGTCGCCGAAAGTTTTTACTATGTATGTTTCTCCGTAATCGTCGGGATTGCAATATATTTCCACTTCATAAACGCAATCGGCATCCGTCGTCATAAATTCGTCAAAAGTTCTTTTATGATATGCTATCAAATTTTGAACATGTTTAATTGCCGATTTGTCGGAAAAACACATTGCGGCTTCTTGCAAAAGATTCATTTTTACGTCGTATAACGGAGAATAATCTTCAATAAATTTCAATAAATCTTTCTGTGTAAAACTGAAATGATTATTTTTGATATACTCTCTTAAAGTTTCCGACGGTAACAGCTTTATAATTTTTGTTTCCAAGCTTTTGTATGACATATCTAACCAATTGGATGAATTGTTATTTTAATATACTACTCAAAATATCGTATTGTCAATCAATCTGATTGTAGGCGGACAACCTTTTGAATTTTATTGCAAAAATACAAGTTTTTTAGTATAATAAATCCGTTCGTATAGGCTATCGAGAAATGCCGACGGATTACTGAGTTTTATAATAGCAGGAGTTTTTGCAAAATTATGGACATCAATCTTAAAATTACCGAAGAATTGGACGTTGCCAAATGGCAGGTAGACGCAGCGGTCAACCTAATCGACGAAGGCAACACTATTCCCTTTATTTCCCGTTACCGCAAGGAAGCTACGGGACAGCTCAACGACGAACAACTGCGCAAGCTGTTCGAACGCTTGACGTATTTGCGGAATTTGGAAGAAAAGAAAGAACAAGTTCTTAAAAGCATAGAAGAACAAGGTCTGCTTACGGACGAATTACGCGAACAGATAGAAAACGCCGAAACGCAAGTTGCGGTTGACGACTTGTACCGTCCGTACCGTCCCAAACGCCGCACGCGCGCGACGGTCGCCAAAGAACGAGGATTGGAGCCTCTTGCGAATATAATTCTTTTGCAGGAAACGGACAAAAATATCAAAGAGCTTGCAAAGGAATACGTTAACGAAGAAAAAGGCGTAAAAACGGTAAAAGACGCCGTGCAAGGCGCTTTAGATATCATCGCCGAAGTGATTTCCGATAACGCGGAATACCGCACTGCGATAAGAGGTTTGACATTTAATCTGGGGAAATTGACGTCGACGGCAAAGAAACCCGACGTTAAAACCGTATACGATAACTACTATTCCTACGAAGAAGAATTAAAGAAAATAGCGGGACACAGAGTATTGGCGGTAAACCGCGGAGAAACGGAAAAAGTGCTGACTGTAAAAATATCTGCGCCTAGCGAACTTATCTGCGATTATCTTTCCCGCCACGTTATTACGCGCGACAATCCAAACACCTCCCCGCTTTTAACCCTTGCTTTAACCGATAGCTACGTACGGCTGATAGCGCCGAGTATCGAAACGGAAATACGCAACATTTTAACGGAGAAAGCCGAAGAAGGCGCCATTGCCGTATTCGGCAAAAATTTGGAGCAGCTGCTTATGCAGCCGCCAATCGTCGGTCAAGTAGTTCTAGGATGGGACCCCGCGTTTAGAACGGGCTGTAAACTGGCGGTTGTGGACGGAACGGGGAAAGTACTTGATACCACGGTAATATATCCTACCGCTCCCACCACTCCCGAAAAAATCGCCAAAGCAAAAATTACATTGCAGCAACTTATAAAAAAATATAACGTGAGTTTGATTTCTCTTGGCAACGGCACCGCTTCGCGCGAAAGCGAACAAATTATAGTGGAATTACTGCGCGAAACCGGTTTGCCCGTACAGTACGTTATAGTCAACGAGGCTGGCGCTTCGGTTTACTCCGCAAGCAAGCTTGCTACCGAGGAGTTTCCGTCGTTCGACGTAGGACAAAGAAGCGCGGCCAGCATTGCGCGCAGACTTCAAGACCCGCTTGCCGAGCTGGTAAAAATCGATCCCAAATCGATTGGAGTAGGACAATACCAACACGATATGAACCAAAAGAAATTGGGCGAAACGCTGGAAGGCGTTGTGGAGGATTGCGTTAACAAAGTAGGAGTTGACCTAAACACAGCTTCAGCACCGCTTCTTCAATACATTTCCGGCGTTACAAGCGCAATAGCCAAAAATATAGTCGCATACCGAGAACAAAACGGGCGTTTTACAAATCGCAATCAGTTGCTGAAAGTAGATAAATTAGGCGCGAAAGCATACGAACAGTGCGCGGGATTTTTACGCATAACCGGCGGAGACAATCCGTTAGACGCCACAAGCGTTCACCCCGAGAGTTACGAGGCGACGCAAAAATTCATGGAACTGCAAAATATCTCGGCTCAAAACATAGGAAATTTAAACGGTCTGTCTAAAACCATACGCGATTACGAAAAACTTGCCGACAAACTGGGCATAGGAGAATTGACTCTGCGCGATATCGTTTCCGAACTTGAAAAACCCGCCCGCGACCCGCGCGACGAAATGCCAAAACCGATATTGAGAAGCGACGTTTTGGAAATGAAAGACTTAAAAGAAGGAATGATTCTTAAAGGTACGGTTCGCAACGTAATAGACTTCGGCGTATTCGTAGATATAGGCGTACACCAAGACGGCTTAGTACATATTTCCCAGCTTTCGGCGACAAAATTCGTTAAGCACCCGCTCGAAGTAGTTAAAGTCGGCGACGTAGTAGACGTAAAAGTACTTGGCGTCGATTTGGATAAAAAGCGCATATCACTTACGATGAAAATATAATAAACTCAAACAAAAAAGTCCCGCACGGGACTTTTTTGCTATTTAGTAAAGACAGAGTATCTGACTGCAATCAACTTTATCATGCAGTCGCTTCGCGCATAGTGAGCATATAAAGTAGAATTTCCCGCATCTATATCCCATACTCCGCCATTCATATTTTCATCTACATATTGCTTACCTTGTCCGTTACCATTGTAAAAGAATACGGCTTCTTCTTCCTGAGACTCAAGATACTGCAAAGGTATCACGCAGGCTAATTCGGTTATTGGGTTTTCGTTTGGAGTGTATTTTACCTCATAAGCGAAATCGGCAATCGTTTTATTCGATTCGCTGCCGTCGCTATCGAGCAAAAAATCGCTGTCGGTATATCTTTCCGCAGAAAAATACGTTTCTGTTTCCGCATACGCGCAGTCATCAAAAGCTAACACAAAACTAATGCCAGCAAAAATGAATACGACTAAAACGGTAAATATTAAAGCACTGTTACAAATACTTTTCCTCATTAGCAAACCTCCTTTTTAAATAACGGTTATATGCAGCTCAATTCTTTTGGGCTTACCGAAAACAGTTTCACCGATATCGATAATCACTTTGTACTCCCCTCTATACTCCTCAATGTAATAACGGCCGACCCACTTTCCGTAGCTAGCTAGAAAATAATAATCGATATTAACTTCTATATCCGAAGAAAGAGGAGAGTATCCAAACCAAATATCGCCCATATCGGGATGATCCCGAAAATTCAACTTATGCACATAAAATTCATATTGCGCGCCGCACTCTAGTTCTATATCCAAACTGTCTTCATCGGCAGGAACCATCCAAAATTTATCCATATCCCCCGATTTTGTTTGAGATATCATTACGGCAACGTTAGACTTTTCTGCCGGTTCTTCTTCGTCAACGCACCCGACAAGAAAGCAAGCTACGCTTAGCAAAACAAACAAACTCAAAATGCATGCAAAGATTCTTTTTGTTTTCATCTCGTTAAACGCCCCCTTGTATTTATTATATAACGCTTATATACATGCGAAGCGTTCTTGTATTCCATAATATTTCAGCGTCCTTAGAACAAAATGCTATACCTTTTTCGCACACATAATTACATCGTATCACGCTTAATTCGTATTATTATGTGCTAAGTGCATTAGTGTACGATATAATCAAACCTATTATAACATTGTATTATCGTCTTGTCTAGACCCAAATTTAATTTGAAAAATCGAAATTAAAAAAATTCAATAGTCTTTTGCGGTACTCGCAAAAGACTATTGAAAGTTATAAAATTATTCGTCGACTTCCGAGAAGCACGAGCCGCCTATAAACTCGCGCAGCAAACTGTTACACGGCACCCATTTTTCATCCATTTCTTTAAAGTATTTCAAAAACTTGATTAAACGGTTTGCCGTTATATAATGAGGGCTGTCGTTTTTAACTTCCTGCAAAGCCGGCAAAGCGTACTTCTTCAAAACGCACAGTTCGTACGTAAGGGCGGAATTGAACACATAGTTACAGCCTTCCTGGAAGGGATAAATCCACTTAAACTCTCCGCGGCGAACGCTGGGCCACATTTCAAGAGTTCTTTCCGCAGAGGCGTTGCGGTATTTTTTGTCCCGTACAATGCGCCGTAACAAACGGATATCGGTATAACTGATAGGATTGTGATAATCTAAGTTTATTTGGAACTGCGGCGCGATAAATATTTTAAACTTTTGATGTTTCGTTATCGTGTGCGTAAGCTCGTCGTTAAGAGCGTGTATACCTTCTATAATAATCGGCGTGTTAGAATCGATTTTCGTTTTTACGCCGTTTTCCGCTCTGCCGTTGCCGAACTGATAATTAGGCAGTTCCACTTCTTCGCCGTCGATGAGCGCTTGCATATGTTCGTTAAATAACGCTACGTCGAGAGAATTTAAGTGTTCGAAATCAGGTTCGCCGTATTCGTCGATTGGTATTTGGTCGCGGTCTTTGTAGTACATATCGAGCGAAATGCGCAGGGGATTGATACCGCGCGACATAAGCTCTATTTTAAGCCTGTTTGAAAAAGTCGTTTTACCGGAACTCGAAGGACCCGCTATACAAATCAAACGGATATTTTCGATATCGTCGGCAATCATACCGCCCAACTCGTGAAGCATACCGTTATGCAAGGTTTCGTTCATATTTATAAAATCGATATAAGAATCCTCTTTAACATGGTCGTTCATTTTGGATACCACGTCGGCGTTGCACAGCTTAGCCCACTTGTGCGCGCGATTTAAAACTTTTGCAAACGTAGGTTCGTCGTTAAAAGGCGGAATTACGCCTTTAACCTCGTAACGAGGGTATTGCGCTATAAAATGTCCGTCGTAACAAAACAGATTGTAATGTTTTAAATATCCCGTAGAAGGCACCATATAACCGAACATATAATTCAAATAATCGCCGCATTTATAAAAATGACAAATTTTTTCGGGACGGTATTTGAGCGTATCGGCCTTGTCGAGTTCGTTCTGGCTTACAAAATATTCGTAAGCTTCCTCCTTGGAAAGGGACGTTTTGACAAATGGCAAGTCGGCTTTAACAAGTCTGTCCAGTTCCTTTTTGACGGCGCCAAGCATTTTTTTGTCCATAGTAATTTTAGGCGATATTATCGTAAGCATTATCGACCTTGAAATGGCGTAACTTATCTTCAGCTGATAATCGGGATACAGATTGTGAAAAGCCAAAGCTAATAAATAGCGAAAACTCGTTTCGTAAACTTTTACCGCGTCGGGAGATTTTAAATCCAATAGTTCGACTTTCGAGTCGTAACAAAGCTCGTAAGTAAGCTCGCGAAGTCTGTTGTTGACTTTCGCCGCCATAAATTCTTTGTCCGAGTTATCCACCAAACTGATAATAGGCGTGCGCTCGTCCAATTTGTAGGTTTTGTTTTGCACGTTTACAGTAAACATTATGTTCTCCTTTTCGTCGTCTAAACACTTTACGTTATGTTACGAAAAAATATTTGCTTTAACCGCCGCAAAACGATGTTGAATCCGCGCGGCTTTTACAGCCAATGTATCCTAGCATATTTTTAAAGCAAAGTCAATAGCAAATAAAAAACTATATTGTTAAATGAAAAAATCTTTTGTTATTTAACTAATAATTTTTAAAATCGACTTGGAATTTAAACTTATTCTTGATATAATTACCTAAGGATAAAATTTTATCCGGTATACGCTAATAAAAAAATAAGAAAAGAAGTGCCTACGCGTGAAGCCGCCCGCGTCAACGAAACCGAACGGCGACACGTAAAAGCTTTCTCCCCCCCCCGTTAGCGTAAATACAACAAAGGAGAAAGAACAATGAAACTCAAAAAGACGGCAATTATATTGCTAAGTTTCGTACTCGTCGTTAGCTGCGCGATAGCGTTTACGGCTTGTAACAAACAAGTGAACGTACGGTTCGTTATCGACGACAGATCCACGACCGTAACCGTTACTGCGGGCGAAACTGTTACCCCTCCCCAGTCGAATGCTCCGATAGGATTTAAAGAGGTTTGGTATAAAGACAAAAACCATACCGAAAAATGGAACTTCGACGACGCGGTAAAAGAAGATTTGATTCTTTACGGACAAAACGAAGTTACCGAAATTACAATCGCTCAAGCGTTGGAATTATGCGCCGATGAAAACTACAATTCGACGGACAGATACCTTATAAGAGCGACGGTAAAAAGCATCGACAACCCCAACTACGGACAAATGACGATAACCGATGATACCGGTGAAATATCCGTATACGGAACTTACGGAGCGGACGGACAAGCAAGATATTCCGAACTGGAGGAAAAACCGTACGCCGGATACGAAGTATTGCTTTCATGCTTATTGCAAAACTTTAACGGCAAACGAGAAGTCAAAAGCGGATGGATCTTGGAATTTAAAAAACTCGATACTTCCGACAACTTTAACGAAGCGGACTACGCGGTAATGACCGTGGACGCGGCTCGTAAAGCCAACGACGAAACGAAAGTAAAAGTAAACGGCGTAGTAGCAGGCATCACTTACGCAAGCGGGCAAAAACCAAGCGGATTTTATTTGATAGACAACACCGCTTCTATCTATGTTTACGATTCGCAAATAGCTCCTCAAGTAGAAATAGGCAATACCGTTACTATTTGCGGAGTAAAAACTCACTTCATCTTGGATACTGAAAAGGCTAACGCCGAAAAATTCGGCTACAAAGGCTGCAACCAAATCACAAACGTCCATATGACGGAAAACGACAAGGGCAAAGCCGATTTCAATAAAACGTGGATAACGGAAAAAACCGTAAAAGAAATCATAGACACTCCCGTTACCGAAGACGTTTCGGCATTGACTTATAAGACCACCGCGTTGATAAAAAGAGTTCAAAACGAAGGTCAAAACTTCATTAACTACTATATCGACGATCTGGACGGAAAAACCGGATCTTACGTTTACACACAATGCGACGGCAAAGATTTCGCTTGGCTGGACGCTTTCGACGGAAAAATCTGCACTGTTTACCTTTCGCCGTTAAACGCAAAGGCTACGGCATCGGGTTGTTCGTGGAGATTTATTCCCCTGCTTGTCGTCGACGAAGGATTTACTTTCGATTTATCCAAAACACCCGAATTTGCAGTAACTTATTACGGCATTCCTCAATTCCAAAGCGAATATATGTTCACTGCCGAAGCGGAATTGCCAAACGCGTTAACGACAAACGTTTCTTCCGACATATTAAAGTTTGAGAACGCTACTCTTGCTTACGAATCGGATAACACCGCCGTTATCGATTTCGTTACGGAAAACAACGTAACTAAAGCAGTCATCAAAGGCATAGGCAAAGCAAACGTTACGATAAGAGGATCTTACAGTACATATACCTCATGCGAAAAGAAAATAGAGATAAACGTTAAAGAAGCTCCGAAAATCGACAGCGTTACCGTTGCGGAAGCTATCGCGTCCGAACTAGATAAAGAAGTTACTGTAAAAGGAATAGTAGGACCGTCGCTCGTCAACAAAGTGGGATTCTACCTTATCGACGACTCAGGCGTCATAGCCGTTACTACGGATAAAGACACTATGGCGACGCTCACTATCGGCGACGAAGTTATTCTAAAAGGTAACAGAACTAAAAAATGGAACGAAAAAACTTTCGAACACTTCGGTCAAACGACAATATCCGATTGCGTAGTTTTAGTCAACAATCACGGCAACCACGAATATTCGGAACAAACGTTTGTAAAAGACAAAACTATCGCCGACTTAAAAGAGCTTAGCGTTGCCGAAGATCACACCGCTACGGTATACGTTGTAGACGTATTCGTAAACGTTGTAAACAAGGGCAACAATTCCTCCGTTATACAACTAAAAGCGAGCAATGCGGATGACGCACAATATTTAGAACTCTACTGCAGCGGAATAGCCCAATACGCTTGGTTAAACGAATTTGACCAAAAAACAGTAAAAATGGAACTCGCTTTATGCAACTGGAACGACAAACAGTTTTATAAGAGCTGCGTCCTTGCCGTTTACAACGAAGACGGAACGAAAACGCCGAACACTCTTAATTTCACAAATAAATAATCGGTTACGTCTTTTATCCCGAAAAAAGTAAAAATCTTTTTTCGGGATAAATTCGGCCGATTCGGTTGATTAACCGATGAAATTTGGATAAAATATAACTATATGAAAAAAATTCTTTCGATTATATTGATATTAACGCTGCTTCTAACGGCTATAGTATTTCCCGCGGGCTGCGATTTGTTGGACTATATATACGGTTCGCCGACGAATAAACCCGGCAATCCGTCAGGCGGAGACGGCACTGTGATTACTCCTCCTTCAACCGACACCGACGACAAAGACGACACTGCGCCCGACGAGAAGCCTGACGACGGCGATAACAATCCCGACGACGGAAATAACAACGGCAACGGAAACGAAAAACCCGACGATAATTTTAACGACTACGGTATGAACGTTATAACCGTTACGCTTTCTAACATAAACGTAACGGAAAAGGGAATTTACAATACCAAAGAAGAAGTCGGCGCGTACATTTACCTGTATCACAAACTGCCCAGTAATTACAGTTCAAGTTCAAACTACGTAAAAAACAACTATAACGCGCAAAACAAATTAAGCTATACCGGCGGCACGTTTCAAAACCGCGAAGGCTTACTGCCCAAAGCAAGCAACAGAACGTATACCGAATGCGATATAGGTTATCGCGGAGGAAACAGAAACGCTTTGCGGATAGTATTTTCTTCGGACTTTCTTATCTTCTATACAAGCGATCACTACGAAAGTTTTTCGATAATGAGGTTCGTATGAAAGTAACCGTGGATTGTGATGTTTGCCGTACAAAAAAAAGCTTTCTTTCGGAAATGCAAAAAGTATTCGAAGAAATGTACGGTTTGAATTACGACGCGTTTATCGACGGAGCGCGGGGTATAGAACAGGATTTGGAAATTGAAGTTTTAAATTTCGCCTGTTTCGAAGACGGACAAAATCTTGCGGAAATATTTAAAATTATAGAAGAAGAAAATCGGCTTATAAAATTTACCGTTATGCGCTGACGCCGAGCAGGGAAACATATCGAACAATAGAACTAAACACAAACGGCTTAAATCGGTTGGATTTAAGCCGTTTTAAATAATAAAAATAATCAAAAACTTATTATAAAAATTCTTTATTTTGCGTTTGACTGTTAAGTTCATCAAACATTTGTATTAACGCTTGTCCGTCTTTAAAGAAGAAACGCTATAAATCGGTTCGAATTACGCTTTAACGGGTTCGGGGTAAACTTCTCCGAACGTATCGACGGTAACGGTTTTTATAACCTGCTTAGAATACGGACGGTCGTTAAAGTCGACGTATTCTTCGGCTATTTCGTCCACCGCTTCCATACCGCTTGTAACTTTGCCGAAAGCCGCGTACGCTCCGTCTAAATGCGGCGCGTTTTTATGCATAATAAAAAACTGACTGCCCGCGCTGTCCGGATTCATAGCGCGAGCCATAGAAATTACGCCTCTTTCGTGCTTTAAATCGTTTTTAAAACCGTTTTGATTGAACTCGCCTTTTATTGCGTATCCGGGACCGCCAGTTCCTCTGCCGTCGGGACAGCCGCCCTGAATCATAAATCCGCGGATGACGCGATGAAAAATCAAACCGTTGTAAAAACCCTTGCTTACAAGACTTATAAAATTGTTTACGGTGTTAGGCGCAACTTGCGGATATAATTCCAAAACTATTTGTTTGCCGTTTTGCATTGTGATTGTTACTTGCGGGTTTTGCATATTTAATCTCCTTTTATTTTTGCGTATATAACATCATTACGACGGTAACTTAACCGACGACCGCACGCGCGCAATAACCGTAAACGCGGATTGAAGACGGTAAAGTCAGTTTAAATTATAACTAATAGCGGTCAATATGTCAATAAGGATTTAACCTGCCGTTTAGCGTTTAACGTCGCATTTTATTGACTTTATTTATTAGCTTTTGTATAATTACAATATAAATTTTTGCAAGTTAAAACTTGCGATAGGAGAATTGAAATGCTTACGGAAAAACAATTACAAAACTTTGCCGAACTTGCGGTACGCGTGGGAGCGAATATGCAAAAAGGACAAGAAGTAGTTATACGCTGCGACGTCAATTGTCAGGATTTCGCCCATTTAATTGCTCAAAAAGCTTACGAATTCGGCGCGAAAAAAGTACATATGGAATGGCGCGACGAAAAACTTGACAGAATCAATATGTTAAACGCAACAAAAGACGCGATTTGCGATATTCCCAAATATCAAACGGAATTGTGGAACTACTTTATAGACCGCAAATGCTGTTTGATTTCCATCTCCGCGGAAGACCCGAATAAATACAAAGGATGCGACGCGAACAAGCTTTCCGCTTACCAAATAGCATTTCAAACGGCAAGACAGCTTTTCCGCAACGCAACGATGTCTAACTATCTTAGATGGACTATTGTTTCCGTACCGACGCCGGAATGGGCTAAACAGGTTTTCCCGAACGACCCCGTAAATGTCGCGGTAGACAAAATGTGGGACGCGATAGCGCGCATAATGAGGTTGGATACTCCGGACCCGACCGCAGCGTGGAGAAAACATATAGAAACGCTGGTTTCCCGCGCGAAATTCCTTACGGAACACAATTTCGAATATATCCATATGAAAAACAAAACCGGAACCGATTTGAAAGTCGGACTTGCGGAAGGACACGTTTGGATTGCCGCGGAGGAAGACGGACAAGACGGCGTACCTTTTACGGCTAATATGCCCACGGAAGAGGTATTTACCGCTCCGCATAACCGCAAAATAGACGGCACTGTCGTAAACGCGCTTCCGCTTGTTAACAACGGCAACGTAATCGACGATTTTTCGATAACGTTTAAAGACGGCAAGGTTGTAGATTACAAAGCCAAAATAGGATACGACGCGTTAAAAGGACTGCTCGAAAGCGACGAAGGCGTACTTTCGCTGGGAGAAATTGCTCTTATCGGCAAAAATTCACCCATAGCGCAAAGCGGTATTCTCTTTTACAACACGTTGTTCGACGAAAACGCAAGCTGCCACTTGGCGTTCGGAGCAAGCTACCCCACCACTGTTAAAGGCG
Source organism: uncultured Christensenellaceae bacterium (assembly GCA_910586905.1). Lineage (GTDB taxonomy): Bacteria > Bacillota > Clostridia > Christensenellales > CAG-314 > Fimimonas. The sequence goes on along the minus strand of CAJUIV010000016.1, from coordinate 3,040 downwards.
GAAACGATATGACGGACGAACAACTTGCCGCACGCGGTATGAACCAAAGCATACAGCACGTAGACTTTATGGTAGGAACAAAAGATATCGATATCGACGGCATAGGTTACGACGGAAAGGTCGTACCGATTTTCCGCGACGGCGATTGGATTATATAAAACTTTTGACGGAGTTTTTTCGCAGTTATTTATTAGCAAACTGCCGCTGCCGAGTATCTCGGCGGCGGCAGTTTTTTACTTTCAATATCAACGCTAAATACTTATTTGTTCTAAAAACCCTTAAGGTAAATTTTGCGGCAAGCGTTTTTCAAACATAATTCGACTGATTTTTTGCTGATATCAGCAGTTATTTAATACTTGAAATTAAAACCCGCCCGAAAAAATTTCAATTCGGTTTTCTTGAAAAAATCAATCCGAAAATCAGTTATTATAACGACTCGTCCGCTTTATCCGATTGTTTTTCCCAATAATTTTCGCTTGCGGATGCGCTCTCGGTATTTAACGAATCCGTTTGATTGGACGAAATAACCGCTTCCTTTTTACGGATAATAAGTTTTATTACTAAAACGGAACCCGCGAACATCACGACCGCCGAAACAAAAGTTATAACCGCGCACCACGCTATACCGAGCGACGACGACGCCCCGCCTACAAGATACGCGACGAAAGCTATAACAGCAATAAGCGCGGCGTAAGGCATTTGAGTTTTAACGTGATTTACGTGATTGCAAGCCGCTCCCGTAGAAGACAAAATCGTAGTATCGGATATGGGAGATAGATGGTCGCCGAATACCGCGCCTCCAAGCGTGGCAGAAACCGTTATCAGAGTGAGCGCATTTACTTCCGTACCCAAAATAGTTGTGGCAATAGGTATAAGAACCGTGAAAGTCCCCCAAGACGTTCCCGTCGCAAAAGCGATGCCGCAAGCCAGCAAAAAGAACACCGCGGGGAAAAACGCTCCGAGTTTAACGCCCGTGAGAGTGTTTTTAACAAACCCCTGCGCGTCGAGGTAACCTCCTTTCGACCCCATAATTGCGGATAACGTCCAAGCGAAGGTTAAAATAAGTATTGCCGGAGCCATCGTTTTAAAGCCCTCGGTTATACTTGACATCATATCCTTAAACGATACCGCACGCGCGCAAAGATAGTAAACTGAAACTATAACGAGCGCGATAGTAGAACCGATTGCAAGACTCATACCGGCGTCGCAGTTAGCAAAAGCGTCTACGACGTTTGCTCCCGTAAAAATTCCGCCCGTGTACAACATACCGAAAATACAGCATACGATAAGCACGGCGACGGGAATTATAAGATTGCGCACTTTGGCGTTTGACGACGGAGTGATAACGGTTTCGCTTTCGTTAAACGGCTCGCCGGCATCTAAGTCTCCCGTTTCGTTTGCGATTTTTTCATCCTTACGCATTTTTCCGAAAGATACGCCCATAAGACAAAATACGAACACCATAATTATCGTAAGCAAAGCGTAGACGTTGAAAGGTATGGTAAGGATAAACACCGTCATATTGTTACCCTGTAATTCGCCCATAACTGCAGCCGCCCAAGACGAAATCGGCGCGATTATACACACAGGCGCGGCGGTACTGTCGATTATCCACGCAAGCTTGGAGTGCGATACCTTAAACTTGTCCGTTACGGGTTTCATAACCGAACCGACGGTTAAACAGTTGAAATAGTCGTCGACAAACACAAGACATCCCAGCAAAGCGGTTGCTCCCAATGCTCCGCGCTGAGATTTGATTTTGCGCTGCGCCCACGCGCCGTAAGCAGCCGCCCCGCCCGACTTTTGCATAAGAATAACGAATATACCGAGGACAACCAAAAATACCAATATGGGCGCGTTTTCGCCCACTTTTTCGCTCATAACGGTAAACATCGTTTCCAAAGCGAACAATGGATTTCCGCTTGCGAAAAACATAGCGCCGACAAATATACCGGCAAATAAAGATAAATAAACCTGCCTTGTAACCAAAGCCAAAGCAATAGCTACAATAGCGGGTACGAAAGCCCAAAATGTCCCTACCATAAAAAAACCGCCTTTTGAATTTATTAAACAAAAAATCGCGATACTACCAAATATCGCGACCGAAAAAAACGGTTTAATATTTAATAGCTCAACGCGTCTGAAAGAACGCGACAGTCGCAAAGATTTTTTCCTTGCGCCCAGCTTGTCCGCTTTTAGGGAAAGCAAGACCGCTTCGGCAGTTTTTCCTTTACCGCCAAGACGTTTTACCCTATCGTCTTGGTTTGTCATAAAAACCGCGCCTCTATCTTGATTTTAAGTTACGTTTAAATTATATATACCGTCGCTTTTTCTGTCAATTATTATAAACGACAAATAAGAAAAATTATAAATCAGTTTGCGGAACGTGCGTTCTCAAAAAACAGTTAAGCTCCAAACGATTGGTTTTATCCGGCGATTTAATGATAATCGAATCGTCGCACAAACCGAACAGCGCCGAAAAAGACTGCATGTCGACAAAAGATTCCGAAACGAAAACGGCTTCGATTCCGTCTTTACGTTTTGTAATCTTTAAATTTATCTCCATCAAATCGGAAATACTCACCGCTTCGCTTATAAACAAATTTTGAAGAGCAGATTTGCCGGCAATAGGAATTAAAGGAGCGCTATTGTACTTACGGGAAAGCTCCGCCAATTTTTTTCTCAATTCAGCGCTTTCTTCATCGCTGACATCAGGAAAATTTACAGAGGGAAATTCCTTTTCATACAAAACTTCGTTTTCAATATTTTCTTTTACCATAATAATTTTTCCAATAAAACTCAACTATAATTTCAAATTGCACTTTTAGCAAGAAAACCGAAAAATTTTATTTTAATAAGTCGACATTTAAAACAAAAATTAAAACTTAATAATCGCCGTTTAAATACCTTTTAAAAAGTTTTGAATTATTGATAATTGTCATAATTATTTTAGTCTCTATATCTGAGACTGTCAAGTATTTTATTCTCAAAAATTGATAATTATTATATAGGTTTTCGAGGTTATACAATGTCAAAATTA
>CAJUIV010000015.1 GCA_910586905.1 uncultured Christensenellaceae bacterium | reverse complement strand
GCACAGCTTAACGCTATGCCTAAATCTTTTTATTTGCATTTTATTAAATTCCTTCTGGGAATTAACCTAAACGAAAGCGTTTTTTTTATTCGTCCGTGCCGATTGCTTTGACGGTTAAAAAATCTCAAACTCATAAATAAAAAATAACGCGGAAAATGTTTAAAACGGCTTGAAAAACTTTGTTTACTTTGATATACTAGTGCAGGCTATGGAAAAGATATCTGTCTCTGATAAACTTTTATTCAAATTTCGCGCCGAGCCGCAAACGCTGATATTCGAAGGTTACTGCCGTTTTGTGTCCGGCGTTACTCTGTATAACGAAGGCGAAGATTACGCGTTGCTATCACCGTTTAATAACGGCGCAAGCGTACATTGCTGTTTGTATTCGGCAAATACGGATTTTATAGATAAAGTCGTAAATCTTTTTAAGTGCGATACTGCGGAATTTTGCGCGGTTTCTCCTTTCGTTACGGAGTACTTAAAAACCAGATTCGATTTCGAATGGGAAACGAATTGCGACTTATTCGTTTGGAACGGAAAACCGTTAAAGCGCGAACCGAAATGTAAAATCGGAACAATCGGTTCCGATTACGCTCAGACGATTTCCGACGGTACGCATTATCACGCTGATTTGGATGATATAAAAAAGTGTTTATTGTTACACCCGTCGGCTGCAGCGTACGTCGATGGAAAACCCGTTTGTTGGTGTCTGCTTCATCAGGAAGGAAGTTTGGGTATGCTGTACACCGTGCCGGAATACAGACGGCGCGGTTACGCTTTGGAGGTTATGACGGCGCTGGTACAACAAGTTGCAGAAAGAGGCGACGTTCCGTTTGCATACATTGTGCGCGATAACGTTGCAAGTCAAAATCTGGCGGCAAAATATAATATGGAAAAAGTTTGCCGAGCGGATTATTTCGAAATAAATTTAAACGGAAGTAAACAAAATCAGAGTATTGCGGGAGAAAAATTATGTGGGACGAAATAGTAGCGTTTTTAGCAAGAGAGTGGGTAGGACTTTTAGCTTCGATATTCGTATTGGTATCTTTTTTATTTTCCAACGAGCTTAAAACCAGATTGATAAATTTTGTGGGGTGCGCTATATGGGTAGTGTACGGTTTTGTGGTAGGAGCGTATTCTACAAGTTTTATGAACGGCGCGCTTATAATCGTGCATATAGTCAAGCTTACCAAGATGTTTATCGATAAACGTAAAAAAAACGCGGAACAAGAAAAAACTTCTCAAAACGGATTGCAGACGGAAAGTAACGCTGCTGACAAGACGGACACTGCGGATACAAATCAACAAAATACAAATAAATAATCCGACCGAAATTTAAGTTGAGAAACGTATAAAAATCGTTTAAGCGGAAACACTAAGCAAGCGCGGTTAAATTTTGCGACAAGGCACTTTATAATTTTCTGTAAACGAAAATACAAAGTTTAATATAAATAAATGAAATTTCATTAAAAAATATAATTCAAAACAGTTTACAATTTGTTGGAATAATGGTAAATTATTCCCGCTAATATACTAGCAAAAATACGTTGTTTGTACGGTGATTTAGATGGGAAAAATAAAATACAAAAAATGTCCTCGCTGCGAATTGAACTATATACCGGATTCCGAGGAAATGTGCGATATTTGTAAAGCCGAATTGGGTCTGGAAACAAATTTGGTTTTGTTAGACGATATTATCGACGACGATGAACCGCTAAAACTTTGCCCTATATGTAAAACGGCGTATATAGGTATGGACGAAGATATGTGCGAAAATTGCTTGGCGCAGGAAAATCGCGAAGATAATTTGGACGAAGACAGCGACGATTGGCGCGAATATCTGGACGACGACGATGCAAAGGATTCGGAGGATGACGGAGATATTCCTTTAGAAGAGCTGGATGAGGAATTCGGCGAGGACGACTTTGAAGACGAAGAAAATATGGAAGTCGATTTGGACGATTATCCGGACGACATAGTGGATGATTTCGACGATTATTCCGACGAGAATTTCGACGATGACGCGGAAGACTCGGACGACGATGACGATTTCGACGAAGAAATTTAAATAAGGTAATTTTTTAAAAGCCTGAAAATTGTTTCGGGCTTTTTTATTTACATGAAGAGCTAAAATCAATATTGTTAAAAGCGTTATTTTATTGCAGGAATCAGTCAATAATTTACGATATGAGAAAATCTATCAGTTTGGACGACGCCAGAGAATACGTTTCTAACCTTGTCGGTCGCGACGTAGACGTCAAAGTTAACCGCGGGCGTAACAAAATAAAAAAATATCGCGGAGTTATAAGCGAGGCTCACGAAAACGTTTTTGTGATAAAATTGCAAAACGATATCTTCGACCGTATCAGCTGTACTTATACGGATATGGTTTGCGGAGAAATATCTTTAAACGGCGTTTAAAAGACGCCGCTTATTCGGAGGAGTACGTTAGATAACTTTAGAAGTTTAAGCGTCGTCGTTTTTCGACAAAACTTTTATACGTAATTTTATTAGGCGTTGGCATAACTCGGGCTTTTCCCCCGTATATTACATTGATATCAACAAAAATGTTTGTGGGGGTTACTATGTCAAACGCGCAATTTTTAAGTTCATCTTTTGTAAGCCGCAAGTTTATCGGCAAAATTCAAACTGCCGAAAGCGTGCGTATATCCGTTAAGCAAGATATTTCGCAGGTTTTGTCTGTCGGGGTTGAAAGTTGCGTAAACTCCTACGAGGCAACTCACGGCGAAGCGTCTTTTTACGGTAAAACCAACGTAAGATTCACCTATACGGACGGAACGTCGGTTTTGAGTTCTAACTATAACGCCGATTTTACTGCCAGTATTCAAAGCGATTTGCTGGATACCGACAGTAAACTTACATTCGACGTTGTAACCGTGGACAGCAAAGTTGACACAAACGCCAATACCGCAACGCTCACTATTTTATTGGAAATAACCGCTTACGCTTACGTTACCGAAACTACGCCGTATCTTGCCGGAGGCGAAGATATCTTTACCCAAAAAGACAGTGTGGAAACGCTGCAATCGGCGGAAATCGTAACAATACCGTTTGTTGTGGACGAAGAATTGACCGCCACTCGCGATATCGGCTCGGTTTTGATTGCGGAAAGTTCTTTGTGCGCTATGGAGTATACTAATTTAAACGGTATCCTGCATCTTATGGGGGAGGCATCGGTACGTTTAACTTACGTTTCCGACGGAGAAATAGTAACGGACACGCTTCCTTTCGTTTTCGACCGCGAATTGGAAGCTACCGACGCAATGAACGATTGTCAGCTTAAAGTACGTCTTGTCGCTAAGAATACCAAGGTACGTTTAAATATATCGGAAGGCGACGTTAATACGGCGTTTACCGTTGAAATAGCCGCCGTAGCGGTTGTCGACGCTACGAAGGTAGGCGTTACGGAAATCGTTACCGACGCTTACGGAACGGCTTGCGATTTCGCTTTCGAACGCAAAACCGTTTCGACGACATTACCTTGCGGCAGCGCATCTGCGCGTAAACAAACCGTAACTTCTCTTCAGCTCGATAGCGGTAAAACGTTGATGACTGCGGTAAACGTCGGCGCGGTAGTAACTAATTGCCAATCTCAGGAACGCCGCGCTTTGGTGGAAGGAATAGTATACGCAACGCTGCTGTTTAAAACGGAAGCGGGAACGGAAAGCGAGCAGCTTGAACTGCCGTTCTCTCAAACCGTAGACGTGGATTACTTAATGCCTCAGTGTACTTCGTATGCAAACGTTACTGTCGTTAATTTTACCGTTAAAGAAACCGGCGGGCTGCAAGCCGAAGCGGAACTCTGCATAACTATCGACAGCGAACGCGACGTTACTTACTCGGTTATCGTAAGTTGCGAAGAAAAACCGTTTGATAAAACGCAGCTTCCCGCAATAGAAGTATGTTTGGCTCATAGGGGTGAAACGTTATGGAATCTTGCAAAAAGTTTACATATGGCGGAAGAAGACTTGGTAGCGGTAAATCCCGAAATCACCAATCCTCTCGAAAAAGACGCGCGTATAGTAGTTTACAATAAAATTTAAATTTGTTTTAAATTCGCCTTTTAGATTGTTGACGTAGGCGATGCCGTTTTAGCGGCGACAAATATCTGCGCTTGATTTTCGTTTGGAAGTTACGATAAATAGGCGCTGTGTTCGCAAAATACGAAACCGATTCGGTTTCGTATTTTTGTATTGATTATAGATAATATGTCGGTAAGTTGATTTTAGACGGCTATTTTGTTCGTTTATATTGAGAAATCGGCAATTCTGTGATATACTCAAAACATATGAAAGTAAAAGTTTACGCAAAACTTAATTTGACTCTCGACGTTTTGGGCGTTGAAAACGGCTATCATAATATTGACGGTATAATTACTTCCGTAAACGTATTCGACGAAGTTGAGGTTAACGTAAGGCGCGACGGAAAAATCGTTATAGACTGTTGCGTCGGAGTTCCGTTCGAGGATAACACCGCGTATAAAGCGGCGGATTTGTTTAAACGGCGTTTCGGAACGTCCGGCGTAGATATCCATATAAAAAAAGGTATCCCGTTTTCTTCCGGTTTGGGAGGCTCGTCCGCGGACGCGGCGGCGGCGGTTTATTGTATGTGTAAGTTGTTTGGCGCGGAACTAAAATCGAAAGACGTTTTTGATATTTGCGCAAGCGTGGGAAGCGACGTTAATTTTATGCTGTTGGGCGGACTCGGAAGAATCGGAGGCAAAGGGGACAACGTAGTTTTGTACGAAACGCCCGTTGAATTATATTTTGCGTTAACCACGTTCGATTACAAAATTTCCAGCAAAACGGCTTACGGAGCTTTCGATAAAGGTCGTTTTCCTTTCCGAAACGCCGATAACGACGAAATAATATGTTTATTAAAACAAGGTAAGACCGAAAGCGCGATTTTGTTGTTTTGCAATCGTTTGCAAGAAGCCGTCGCGTCGGTTTCCGGCTACGCCGAAGAATATCTTGGCTTTGCGGCTTCGGTTGGACTGAAACCTATTATGACCGGCAGCGGCAGCGCGTACTATATCGCTTTCGACAGTCTAAATAAAGCGGATAAAACGGCGGCGCTTTTGCGCCGAAACGGTTTTAAAACGCTTGTTTGCAAAAACGTTTCGGTCGGAATAGAGGAAATAATATAACGATTATAATTAAGCTATTAAGTAATCCAAGAGGAATCTAACGGGTTTTCATCACATCTTATCACGTTTAAAAGATAACGATTTGTGTTAATTTAATTCGTGTGCGATATATGTATTCAACAAAGAAGACTTAATAAAAATCGTCCGATTTTATTGCATCGTAGCCTGCCGCGAAAATTGTGATTTACATTTTTATTTTACGATATACGTCAGGAAACTTATTATATTTAAAGTCGGCATTACGTCTGCGACTCGTTTCAGTTCCGTCTGTATAACGTTTACCTTAATTTCTTGCTTGACGTTTTTCTATACGCGTATTAGGATACGATTAAGAATGCGGTTTAAATTGTTCGTTTTTTTGTAGTAAATTTCGTTTTGATTTTATTCGCTTTGTTATCGTTAATACGTTATCGGATATGCGGCAGCAGTACGTTGCGAATTAAAAAATAGTTTTTACGCATTACTGCCTCTAACGTTTCGTATTTTTTTCCGCTTTAAATGTTTCGACATTTTTTCCGTTTAAACGTTAATTATCGTTATACGTTTACGTTTTATACCGCCCGATTACGTCAATAACTTTAGCACAATAATCTCAGAGGTACGGTTATGAAAAAGATTTTTATGGCGGCAGGCGCTTTGATAATTTTGTTAGGTATAATTATAGCGGTTCCAAGCAAAAACACCAATGCGGATTTTTTAAGAATACATATTCGCGCGGACAGCAACGACTCCGCCGACCAAAATGTGAAATATCAAGTAAAAACCGCCGTGGTGGAATATTTAACTCCGTTTTTATCGAATGCCGATACTAAAGAAAAAGCTATGAATATCGTTGAACGCGAGCTTAAAAATATAGAAGCCGTGTGCGACAAGACTCTTGCCGAGAACGGATTTTCCTATAAAAGCAAAGCTAAACTTTGCGCAGAGCAGTTTCCCGATAGGTCGTATAACGGAGTAACTTTGGCAGCAGGCGTGTACGACGCGTTGATTGTGGAATTGGGGAGCGGAAGCGGAAACAACTGGTGGTGCGTGGTGTATCCTCCGCTCTGTTTTGTAGGCGGCGAAAGTAACGGCACTAATCAGATAGTGTACAAATCCAAACTGCTTGAAATCATACGCAATTGGCAGAATAACCGTTAATAATTTCGTAAAGTAAAAGCCAAGCCCTATCAGGGCTTGGCTTATCAACTATATTTTAACGGTTCCGTCGGCGCAGGTAATTGTTTTTGCAGGAATATTTAGGAACGGACTGCCGTTTTTTCTGACATTGTTCCAATCTTCAACCGTTCCTTCGTATTTAACCGTAGCGAGTTTAGTGCAACTATAAAACGCGTAATGTTCTATAGATTCAGTCTGGGAAGGAAGCGTTATGCTCGTTAAGTTTTCGCAGAATGCAAAAGCGTTAGAGTTTATCGCGAATATCGTATTGGCAGATGTTGTCGGCAGTATAGTTACGTCGGTTAAACCGGTACAACTATAAAATGCGTAAGCTCCTACGCCGAACACATTATTTAGAGTTACGTTTGTTATGTTGTTGCATCCTTGGAACGCGCGTTCGCCTATAAAATGATAGGATGTTCGAGAATATGTAGATTCTATATTTACCGTTGTAAGAGATGCGGGAACTTTCACCGCATTTTCAGAATAACTGCTTGCTCCGAATATATATCCGAAATGAGTGTTTTCCGTACCGGTTTTACTGGCGCCTACAAAGGGTAGCGTGATATTTTTAAGGCCGGTGCACTCTGCAAACGCGCCCTTGCCAATAGACGTTACTTTGGTTGATAAAATGACGGATGTCAAATTGCTGCAGCCTTCGAATGCTGAAGTTCCTATTGAAGTAACACTGTTGGGTATCGTTAAATTCGATAATCCGATACAACCTTTAAACGCTTCGTTTCCTATCGACGTTACGCTAGACGGAATTGTAACGTTCGTTATACTTGTACAATATTCAAATGCTTTCCACGGAATAGTGGTTCCTCCGGTTATCACAACTGTTTTCAACCGACTGTTATCGCATATAACACGTCTGAAATCCGTTACGGCAAAAGGCAACGTCATGCTTGTTAAATTACTGCAATTATAGAAAGCGCTTTCGCCGATATTCGTTATGCTGTTTGGAATTACCGCGTTTGTTATGCTCGTACAACCTTCGAATGCGTATCTTTTTATTTCCGTTACAGTATTGGGTATCGTTAAATTGACGACGCGTTGTCCGTCAACGTACAAATCTGCTCCGTTAGATAAAGGATTGGCATCGCTCCCGCTCAAATTTATATCGCACCAATCTTTTATCGTTCCGACGTAGTTCACTTTTGTCAGATTGTTGCATTGACTGAAAGCGAATGCTCCTATATTCTTTACGCTTTTGGGCATTATTATATTCGTTAATTCAAAGTATTGTTTGAAAACTGCACCCGCAATTATTTTTGTCGTTTCATTGATTTGTAATGAAGTTATCGACCGGTCGTTTGTTTTTATCAACGCCAAATACTTATTTCCGTCGTTTCCTAAATACAATCCGTTCTCATACGGGTTATATTGCAATTTACTGCAATTGATAAAAGCGTTTGAGCCTATACTCGTTAAGGTATCGGGAATGATTATGCTCGTCAGATTATTGCAGCCTTTGAAAACGTTGTCGCTTATATTTACGCAAGTACTGCTTTCTTCGAACTTAACGCTGATTATCTCCGTACAATTCATAAAAGCAGAAGTCTTTATTGTAGTTACATCTTTGGGTATTACAAGTTCTTCCGATAGTTCATTACCGTTCAAAGATAGCGTACGGCTAGTAAACATAATATTATCGAGTCCGTCTATTTTGCACCAATCCGCTATAGTTCCCGTATATTTTACGTTTGTCAAGTTAGCGCAATTATTGAAAGCGTAATATTTTATATTTGTTATGCTTTCAGGAATAACTATGCTTACAAGTTTATTACAATCTTTAAACGCTTGAGTGTCTATTGCGTTTACGGGTTTTCCGTTATATTCTGACGGAATAACTATAGATACGGCGTTTTTAGCAGAATTACTGCCCTTAACAGAATAGTAATTTTTATCGTTGCTTAATGTGAAGGTAAGGTAAGATAAGTAATCGACCCATTTTGCATAAAGAGTTGTATTTTCGGTAATTTTGTCTGTTGCAAAGTCCCAACGATTATTTAACGCGCTGTCGGTATACCAGCCCAAGAACTCGCAGTTTGTTTTTGACGGTTCCTCAGGCGGATTTATTGTCGAGTTATAAGTTACATTAGTTAAGTTTTCAACCGGACTTCCGCCGTTGCTTTCAAACGTTACCGTATAGTAAATAACCGTCCATTGCGCTGTAAAAATAACCGTTTCCGCGTCAAAATTCCATACCGTAGAAGTAGTTACGGAAGTTTGGTTATAATTCCAACCGGCAAATTCAAATCCGTTTTTTGTCGGCGCGGGTAAATTCCCGATTTGTTTGTTGTAAGTAACGATAACCGTTTGCTGAGTGTTTCCGCCCGTTGCTCCGTCGTAGTCGAGAGATACGGTATATTGTTTTGCAGTATACAAAGCGTTAACGGTAACGTTTCCAAATGTTAACTCGTAATATTTCCACGATCCAGTATAACCGGTTTTAGAGGGAACGGCAGGCTCCGTTATATTCTTGTTTTCAACCGTATAGTTTTGTGTGTCGATAACGGTGTCGTCCGCTTTGAAAGTTACGGTGTATATTATTGGAGTATATATAGCGTTAATCGTATTGTCTCCGATTGTTAATTCGTAGCTTTCCCAAACTCCAGTGTAGCCGGTTTTACTTGGCACGTTAGGCTCCGTGATGTTTGCGTTTTCTATTGTGTAAGTTTGCGTCCCGACGGTTTGATTGTCCGCAACGAACGTAACGGTATAAGTAATGAGAGAGTAAATAGCGTTAACGGTTAAATTATTTGTCGTTAATTCGTAGTTTTCCCAAACCCCGTTATATCCCGTTTTATTCGGCACGGCAGGTTCCGTAATATTTTTGTTTTCAACGGTAAAAGTCTGTACGTCAATCGTTTGACCGTCGGCAATAAAAGTAACGGTAAATTCGTCGGTGAGCCATTTGGCTGTTAGTTCGGCGTTGTCCGCATCGTAATTCCAAACGGTGTCGGAAGTAACCAACGTACTTTCGTAATACCAACCGATAAAGTTATATCCCGTTTTTTCTGGCATAGGTAAATTGCCTATAGGACGGTCATATGTAACGGTAACAGTTTTCTGTTCATTACCGATTGTGGCTCCGTCGTAGTCGAGAGATACGGTATATTGTTTTGCAGTATACAAAGCGTTAACGGTAACGTCTCCGAATGTCAACTCGTAATATTCCCACGCTCCAGTATAACCGGTTTTATCGGGAACGGCAGGCATACTGATAGTTTTGTTCTCGACAGTATATGTTTGCGTACTTACTGTGAGTCCATCTGCCATAAAAGTAGCGGTGTAAATTATAGGAGTATATATTGCGTTTACAGCAATGTTTCCCATTGTAATAACGTAGTTTTGCCAAACTCCCGTATAGCCTGTTTTGTTAGGCACTTCAGGCTCGGTTATGTTTTTATTTTCAACGGAATAAGTTTGTATATCTATAATTTTGCCGTCAGCTAAAAACGTAACGGTAAATTCGTCGGTACTCCATCTTGCGGTGAATTCCGCGTTATCCGCGTCGTAATTCCAAACGGTGTCGGACGTAACCAATTTACTGCCGTAATACCAACCGATAAAGTTATATCCCGTTTTTTCGGGCATGGGTAATTTACCTATCGGTAGGTCGTAGGTAACGGTAACAGTCTGTTGAGTATTGCCGCTAGTTGCTCCGTCGTAGTTTAAAGTTACATTATATTTTTCGGGTGTGTATACCGCGTTAACGATAACGTCTCCGACTGTTAATTCGTAATGTTCCCAAGCTACGGCGTATCCCGTTTTAGTCGGAGCATCGGGCGGCGCGATATCATTGTTTTCTACGGTATATGTTTGAGTATCCACAACGGTGTCGCCTGCTTTAAAAGTAACGGTGTAAGTTATCGGCGTATATATTGCGTTTACCGTAATGTCGCTTGTCGAAAGCGAGTAGGTTTCCCATTTTCCCGAGTATCCGAGTTTATCTGGAACGTCCGGTTCGTTGACGTAATCATTCTCCGTTGTAAACGTTTGCGTATTGATAATTCGTCCGTCTGCTTTAAACGTTATCGTATAGGTCCGTATGGGTTTGATTTGTGCATTGACGGTTATAATATTTGTTAATTTATTATCATGCTCGTCCGTATAAGCTACCGTAATTACGTTCTCGCCTTTTGCAAACGTTTTTAAATCTGTTTCTGTACTGAGAGTATAATCCGTAACCGGATGTTCTGCGCCCTTTCCGTCTACGTAAGTAACGGTTATATGGCTGCGTATGCTTTCGATTGGGTCTCCTTCGTAAACGGTATACGGAGCTATCGCCGTTTTTAACGTAGGTTCCCGGGGGGGGTATTGGTAAGAATGACCCCTACACCTATTGCCGCCGTAACAGTCAATGCGGAAACGACTGCGATAATGATGATTGCTTTTCTTGACAGTCTGTTCATACTTGTGTCTCCTTTATAAAAAAAAGTGTCGTCCCTAACGGAACGACACCCGTAGAATATGCGCCCCGATAGTTACCACACTACATTCAAAGTCATAGACACATTGAAAGAAGACACATATATCTACTCAGAGATATAGTGCGTGCTATGACATAAAATATTCGAATGTGATGTGGTAGTTTAATTTTAACAAACGGAAGGAAAAATGTCAATATTCACGGATAATAAAATAGACTTATAATTTTACGTCGTGAATTAAATTTATAAAGCGTTACATACTAACAAAAAAATCAGGAGGAAAACTTTGTGGTACTAACAAAAAAAGTAAAAATTATCGCTTTTGTTTTGGCGTTTTTAACTTTAGCCGCTATCGTCGTACTTGCTGTTACTTCGGGCGTTGCCAGCGCAGCAGTAGTAAAAGTCGGTTCGAGCGGAACTGTCGTTAAAAACATACAAACCAAGCTTAAGCGCTGGGGTTACTACACTGGCGCGGTAGACGGAATTTACGGCGCGAAAACGAAGTCGGCGGTGCAGTACTTTCAGCGTAAAAACGGGCTTACGGCCGACGGAATCGTAGGTAACGCTACGGCAAAAGCAATGGGCATCACGCTTTCGGGCGGAAGTTCGTCTACGGGAACGACCACTAAGCCGAGTAACGTTTCCAACAGCGATTTGTATTTGCTGTCTTGCTGCATATACGGAGAAGCCAGAGGAGAAAGTTATACCGGTAAAGTAGCCGTCGCGGCTGTCATATTGAACCGTGTTGCAAGCTCTAAATTTCCCAACAGCATTTCGGGCGTAATTTATCAAACCGGAGCGTTTACTTGCGTATCCGACGGACAAATCAACTTGGGTACCAACGACGAGTGTACCCGAGCCGCTCAAGACGCGATGAACGGTTGGGATCCTTCCGGCGGAGCGTTATACTATTTCAACCCCGCCACGGCAACCAGCAAATGGATTTGGTCGCGTCCTCAAATTGTAACTATAGGCAAACATATTTTCTGTTCTTAACGGGTTCTAAGCATCGAAATACGGCGTTAGACCGCGGACTCGCTTTCAATCGCGTAAGTTAAGTTGCGCTTTTTAAAGTTCGCCTTGTCTGACCAGTATCGTTCGATTCTTCGCCGTTATATACGGAGAGACAATATTTAGTATAGGAGAAAAATAAGTGATAAGAAAAAACAATTCCATAAAAAGTTTTTGGACGATATTTTTCGGTGTGATAGCTCTTCTTGCCATTGCTTCGGCTATAACTATAGGCTTGATAGCTTCTAACAAAGTCGCAATGATGCGAATGTCCGTTATCGACGACGACAACGCATATAAGCTTTCGCAGGAAAACGGCTATAAGCGTTCGCTTTATCTCGCTTGCGACAGTATGAAAAATCTCGATGCAAATTTGGGTAAAATAGCGGTTTCAAACGACGTCGCTCACCAAACTCAAATGCTTGCCAACGTTGTCATACACGCCAACCAAGTAAATCAAAGTTTATCTAATCTTCCCATAGCCGAAAGCGATAAACTGGCTTCTTGTAACAAGTTTGTAAACCAAACGCAGGACTATGCGACGTATCTTCTCGGTAAGCTTTCAAAAGGCGAAGCTTTAACGGCTTGCGAACGCACGGCGCTGCGTAATTTGGATAACGTGGCAACCAATATGTACGAATTTTTACAGGACTACGCCGAAAGCGATAGCGGTATGTTTTTAACCAACGGAAACGGAGCCAATAACGTCGGAAGTTTGACGGACAGTTTGGACAGTGTGGATAACAACGCTTTCGCTTACGAAAAACTTATATACGACGGACCTTTTTCGGATAGCGTAGAGGAAAAAACATTAAAAGTAGACAACAAAATTTCACACGAAGACGGAAGAAAAATCGTTGCCGATTTGTTCGGCGAAAATACCTTCGTTTCCGAAATTAACAACAAAGGAACCTTTTATCTTTATGATACCGAAGTGGGAAGAGTATATCTTGCCCAAAACGGTAAAGTAGCCCAGTACGAGGCGTACAACGATAATCAAGGCGAAAGCTCTGTCGATTGCGATAAGTGTATTGCCGTTGCGGAAGAGTTTTGTCAAAAGCTCGGTTACGACGTTAAAGGCGTTTGGGTCAGCAAAACGCAAGACTACGTAACTTACGTTAACTGCGCTACGGTTATAGACGACGTTATAGTTTATCCCGATTTGATAAAAGTAGCCGTAGACAGCGTAAACGGCGAAGTGGTCGGTTTGGAAGCTCGCGCGTATTTGCTGAATCACCGCGATTGGCAGGTTGAATTCGGTCAAACTTCTCGGGACGACGCGCAAAATTCGGTAGACGCCAAACTGAAAGTTACAAACGTTGCCAAAGCCTTAATCGAAAAGGACAGAGAGCATTATTTGTGTTACGAATTTCAGTGTATGGACGGCGAACGCCAGTATTACGTGTATGTAGACAGTAAAACCGGTAAAGAAGTGGAGCTGTTTAAAGTCATCGCAAATACCGAAGGCTACACGGTAATGTAACGAAATAAGTAAAAAATCAATTTCCCCGTTATTCGTTTGACGGGGAAATTTTACGTATGCAAACGCGCGTATATGTAAATATATGCATATAATTCAAACTTCCGCCGTCAGAGTTTTATCTGCGAAGAAACTTTTTTTCGTTCGTTTTTATTTTGTCGCGCGGAGCGGTAAATTGTCGAAAATAACCGATATTCGTTGTTACCGCGCGTATAATGCGATTTAAACTTCAATAAAGCGTTTGCTTGCTTGACGGTTTGTTTAAGATAAATTATAATAAATCAATAACTTGGTATAACCGAATCCGATTTGACCATAATGTCTTACGTTATAATATAAATTAGCTTAACTGGATTTATCCGGTTTTTATTACGTCGTATAGCGTTTAGAATCGAACGTTTGGTGCAAACGTTATTCGTGTACCATATAATCGAATAATCGATTATGTACAACTGCGGTTGCTCGATATTTATATTGTACAACTTCAGACTGCGTTTTGTTGTTTTAATTCCGGTGGTACTGCGGATGCGCTGCTTAAAGCCGAAGACTTTGCGCAAAACGACCCTTTCGTTGTTTTAAACGGCGACGCCGTTATTTTTAACGAACACGGTACTCCAGCGGCAAAACAGCTTGCCGACGCTTTTGAAAAGACGCGCTCTTGCATTGTCGGAGTACAAAAGGTTGAAAAAAAGGATATCTTTAAGTACGCGTCTGTACGGTTTAATGAAGCCTCGTACGGGCAGTACTGCAAAATACGCGAGCTGAGCGATCTGGTCGAAAAACCGAAAAACGAAGCGGAAATTTATTCTTTGTACGTTCCGCTTGGAAGGCATGTGTTAACTTCGGATATATTCGGCTATATAACCGAGTTAAAACCCGACGTAAACGGCGAGTTGGTTTTAACGGATGCTATACGCGCGTTATTAAAGGACAAGCGCGTTTGCGCGTACGAATTTGACGGCAAGCGGTACGACGTGGGAGATAAACTCGGTTACGCCGAGTGCTTTACGGATTACGCGTTAAAAAACGAAATTATAGGTAAAGATTATTTAAACTATTTAGTAGAATTGACAAACAAAAAACAATAAAAGGAGATATATCTATGAGTTACACAAACAGAAGCGAAATCCCCGAAAAATATAAATGGAATCTGGGCGATATTTTTGCAACCCCGGCCGATTGGGACAAAAGTTTTGCAAAAGTATCCAAGGATTACAAAAAACTCGGCGACTATCAAGGCAAATTGGGCGATAAAACCGTTCTCTTGGAACTGTTTAAATTATCCGACGAGATAGATAAGGCGATGGAACGTCTTTACTGCTATGCGTATATGAGTTATAACGAAGACAGTCAAGACGCCGAAAAACAAGCGCGTTACGCGCGCGTTTACGGGCTGCTTACCGATTGCAGCGCGGTAACTTCTTATATTTCTCCGGAATTGTCGTCTATGCCGGACGAGTATTTGCAGGGTTTAATAAACGACCCCGCTTTTTCCGACTACGACGTTCAGCTTAAAAATCTTCTCGAAGGCAAAGCGCATATTTTATCGCAGGCGGAAGAAAAATTGCTTGCCGGAGTTGGCTCTTTCTCGGAACAATTCCACGAAGTATTCAACCGTTTGGACAGCGGCGATATAAAGTTCGATAAGATAACCGTGGACGGCAAAGAAGTGCAGCTCGGACACGGCACATATTCAATGCTTTTGCAAAACAAAGACCAGAACGTACGTAAACTGGCTTTTGAAACGTACTATAAATCTTATATCGAAAAAATAAACACTCTTGCCGGTCTTTACGAGGGCAGCGTTAAATCCGATTGGTTTTTTGCTCAGGCAAAAAAATTCGGCAGCACCATGGAACAGGCGCTGTTTTCCGAGCAAGTTGACAAAGCGGTTTACGATAATCTTATAAGATGTATGCACAACAGCTTCAAGCCGCTGCACAAATATATTGCTCTTCGTAAAAAGCTTATGGGCTTAAAGGAATTGAATATGTACGATTTGTACGTATCGATTTTTGACGACGTAGATATTTCCTGCGAGTATGAGGAAGCTTGCGAACTCGTTTTGAAGGGGCTTGCTCCTTTGGGAGAGGACTATCTGGACGTCGTAAAACACGCGTTTAAAAACCGTTGGATTGACGTTCACGAAACACCTACAAAACGTAGCGGAGCGTATTCTATTAGCGTAACGGGCGTACATCCCTACATGCTTTTGAACTACCAAAAGACCACGCACGACATATTTACAATCGCCCATGAAATGGGACACTCTATGCACAGTTACTACAGCGAAAAAGGTCAGCCGTTTGCAAAATCCGGTTACAAAATTTTCGTTGCGGAAGTCGCTTCGACTTGTAACGAAGTATTGTTGCTTAAATATCTGCTTAAAACGCAAACGGATGCGCAGCTTAAAAAGTACTTGCTTCAATATTATCTGGATATGCTGCGTACTACCATGTATCGTCAATCTATGTTTGCCGAATTCGAGCAGATTTCTCACGATATGGCGGAAAAAGGACAACCTTTAACAGCAGACGCGTTGTGTGAAAAATATCTTGAACTCAACAAAATGTACTACGGCGACGCGGTACGCCACAACGACGAAATAAAATACGAGTGGGCGCGTATTCCGCATTTTTACAGAGCGTTTTACGTTTACAAGTACGCAACGGGTATTATTTCCGCGGTATGTATAGCCGAAAAGATTTTGAAAGAGGGCGAATCGGCGGTTAACGATTACAAAAAGTTTTTATCTTTGGGCGGAAGTATGGACCCCGTTTCGGAACTTAAAGTTGCCGGAGTGGATTTGACTAGCGAGGAACCTTTTAAAATCGTTGCAAAATCCTTCGAAGATACTCTTGCTGAATTGGAAAAACTTTGCAAATAAAAAGAACAAGCTGTACTTTAAAAAGGCAAGTAAATCACTTGCCTTTTTTATGTTTTTTGACATTTGAGAGTTTGCCGAAATGCTGCCCGTTTCGCAAAAGGTTTTTAAAGCGTTTAACGGCAGGAATTTAAAAGTCTCAATAGGAAAAGGTCTTATAGATACCGATACTTTGATTGGATTGGCAGAGCGGTGTGCAGTTTGATTTAATTGAAATCGCAATACGACCTTATAACAATCGGCAAAAATGATAAAATAATTTATCGGTAGCTCTATTAAAAGCAAACAAATTTTATTTTTGCTATTGTGTTGCTTGAAAAGTTGTGCTACAATAATATATAGTATAGGTTATACGGCATTTATCGGGTTTAGTTGCAATTTTTCGTTATAATTGTTGTTTTTCCTTGTGCGCGCTGTGTAAGTTAAATAAAAAAGAGGGGAAGTTTATGGCGGAAGTTGTGGTAAAAAAATCCAACAAACTGGGCGCCAAAATCTGGACGTCGATAGTACTGTTCGGGTTTATGGGACAGCTGGCTTGGATGGTGGAAAATATGTATTTTTCCACGTATATCCAAAAAAACATTACTACGGAAAGTTGGGCTACCAGCGCGACTGTCGCGGCAAGCGCGGTAGTAGCGGCTTTAGTAACGATATTCGGCGGCGCGCTGACCGACAGGCTGGGTAAACGTAAAGTTTTCGTCTGTTGGGGTTACATAATCTGGGGAGCTGTAACGGCAAGTTTCGCGTTGTTCGGAAACAATCAAGTCGGCTTGGAAGACGTAACCAAAGTGGTTATTATTTTTGTCGTTATGGACTGCGTAATGACGGTTTTCGGTTCTATGTCCAACGACGCGGCGTTTTCTTCCTGGGTTACGGACGTAACGGATATAACAAACCGAGGTTTTGTGGAAATTATACTTTCTATAATGCCGGTTGCCGCGTTGATGGTTATTTTTGTCGGTTTTAACGGTTTAACCGACGCTCACCGCTGGGATTTATTCTTTATAATTTTAGGGGCTTTGCCCGCCGTCGTCGGCATTATAGGCTTGTTTATTTTTAAAGACAGTCCCGTTTTAAAACCGGATAAATCCGGTAAATATATGTCCGAAGTTATTTACGGATTCAAACCTTCGAACATAAAAAAGCATAAAATGATTTACATCTGCCTTATAGGTATGATGTTTTCGGGACTCGCAATGCAAATGTGGCAGCCTTATATGATAATGCTTTTGCAGTATACTTTAGGGTTCGGCGGCGGTTTTGTAATTCCGCTTGCCGTTGTCGTGTTGCTGTCCGCCGTCGTAGCGGTAGTAGGCGGAAAACTTATGGATAAATACGGAAAAGAAAAGATGTTTTATCCTGTTGCCGCCGCGGGAGTTTTGGGCGGTTTGATTGTTTATTTTATAAAATTCGTAAGCGGCAACGTGGCTGCTACGTACGTAATGTTTATCATCGGCGGCACGATGATCGAGGGGGCTTCCCTGCTTGCTGCGGGATTGTTTAACGCCACTGCTCGCGACTATACTCCGGAAGATAAAGCGGGATGCTTTCAGGGTATTCGCATAGTCATATTCGTTACGTTGCCCATGATAATTGCCAGTATTGTGCTGCCGTTTATTATCGACGGGTTCGGACCCGTCGTAAAAGCGTACGACGTTGCTCCCGCCAAAGGATATTTTCCGATTCCGGAAGTAATCGACAGTTACGGGCAGGTAACGACTTATAAACTCGGCGACCACGTTTATCCGTTCGAACTGTTTTTGTTTTCCGCAGTGGCGGCAGCGTTTATGTTTATACCTACGTATTTCGTTCAAAAAGAAAACAAAAAATTCCGTCTGCAAAAACTTTCCGAACTCAATGCGGAAGTAGTAGGCGGTAGCGCGGCGGAATACGCGGATACAACTCCCGTAGAAAAAACGGAAGAAACGACGCGGTTAACAACCGATACTGCGGATGCCGGCGTTGTAAACGAAGACGACCTCGGCAGCTCGGATATTTCTAGCGAAAAGGCTTTAACGGACGATTCGGACAAAGAATCAAACGAAAGTTAAAATTCGGTCAGCTTTGCCGTTACCGTTTAATTTGTAAATTAAAACGACCGAAAAATTTTATTGTTTCGGTCATTTTCGTTTGATATTTATTAGCTTAAATAACAAAAAGTATTCGTATCCGTTTATAGCGTTTAACGCTTACAAGCAAGTATTTCGGGTAACGTTGTTCGCGCAAAATACGTTTAATAAGCGAAAGTTATGTCAATTATAATTTGCGCGCTTAATCGTATTATAATGAAACTATTCGGTTATTAAAATAACGCTGGAACAGTGCTTAAAGCGGTTTTTAAATTTTAACTATGCGTTTTTCCTTGTTTTTTGCGTTTTGTGTTGAATTTTACCGCTATTGGTGATATTATAATTAAGTTGAGAATCGGTTTAACCGAACTTAATCGGATTTAATTACAACGTAAAACGCTTAACTGTAATTTGCATGATTTACGTAGTTATTGACGATATAATTAAACGGTTGACAATATCTAAGATTCAAACGAAAGGTTTTTAAATTGAAAATAAAAGTAAAAAAATTATCATATAATCAAGTTGCGTCGTTGCCGCAGGAAAAACCCGTTTCCCCTAAACGTACGAGCCGTTTTTTCAGATGGCTTATGAAGACCGCGTCCGCCTCTGAACTTAGAAAAACAAATTTTCGCTGTGAAAAAATCGGTATGGAAAAACTGGGAAAGAAAGAGCCTTGTTTAATTCTTATGAATCATTCCAGCTTTATCGATTTGAAAATCGCGGCGACGGTATTATATCCGCGCGCGTTCAATATCGTAATGACAAGCGACGGTTTTGTCGGTAAACGTTCTTTTATGCGCAGTCTCGGGTGTATTCCTACAAACAAATTCGTTACGGATACCGCGTTAGTGCGCAAGATGACCGCGTGTTTAAAAAAACTTAAAACTTCGGTTTTACTTTATCCCGAGGCGAGTTACAGTTTTGACGGAACGGCGACTCCTATACCGTACGGATTATCGAAGTGTGTAAAAATATTGGGCGTTCCCGTTGTGTTTATAAAAACAGACGGAGCTTTTTTGCGCGACCCTTTATATAATAATTTGCAACAGAGACAAGTCAACGTTTCGGCTACGATGGAATATTTGTTTTCTCCCGATCAAATAGAAGAAGCGTCGGCAGACGAAATATACGCCGTATTAAAGGAACGTTTTGCTTTTGACAATTTCCGTTATCAACAGCAACACGGAATAACCGTAGACGAACCTTTTCGAGCCGACGGATTGGAACGCGTTTTGTATAAATGTCCTCATTGTATGGCCGAAGGCGTTACGGAAGGCAAGGGGATTAAATTAACTTGCGGTAATTGCGGAGCGGAATACGTCTTGAACGAAAACGGATATCTTGTAGCTCAAAACGTAGAAAGTAAATTCAATCATATCCCGGATTGGTACGCGTGGGAACGGGAGTGCGTTAAACGGCAGATTGACGGCGGCGAATATAAACTGGATATCGACGTAGACGTATACGTTATGAAAGGATACAAAGCCGTATACGACGTTGGCGCGGGAAAACTCACGCATGATAAAAGCGGTTTTCAATTGACGCTTAACGACGGTTCGTTAAATTATTTTCAACCCGCAAAATTTTCGTACAGCGTTTACGCCGATTATTTTTGGTACGAAATAGGCGACGTAATCTGTATAGGCAATAACGATTATTTATACTATTGTTTCCCCAAAAACGTAAAAGGGGTCGTCGCAAAAACGCGTCTTGCGGCGGAAGAAATTTTTAAAGGACTTCAATAGCTAATTAAGCGGCGGCTGATTTTATTTCGTTGCGTCCGAATAACCCAACGTTACAAAACGTCGGTTTAACCGCGTTACCGTACATGCTAAATAATTTGTAATCAAAAAACCGAATGAGCTAACGGGATTTATCTCGTCTTAATTGCATCGTAAAAAGCTTAACTGTAATTTATGCGGTTCAACTTTGATATTTTACGATAGAGTTAAAAATCTACTAAATATTACCGGTTTTATTCAGTCTTGATTGCATCGTATCGCGTTTTACGCGTATATTGCTCAGACAACGGCATTCGCGTGCGATAAAATCGAATATATCGGGTCTTTTTGTGATTAAAACGCGCCTCTAAAGCTTTTGCTTTATTGGCGCGTATTCGTTTTATTTTTAAATATATTATTCTTCGCCGAAGAGCATTTGACCGTAAGTAGGCAGAGTCCATATATCTTGGGGACAAATACGTTCCAACGCGTCCGCGTATTTTCTTACTTCGCGCATTGCGCTAATCGTTCCGTTTTTTAATAATTCGGCTTTTTGCGCGGTATCTTTTATTTGCTGCGCTTGTGTAAGATTTAGTTTTAAATCGGCCGTTGCGTTGAGTAAATCTTTGTGCAGATTTATCAAACCGTTCAATTTTTCTTTTTCGATAGCAACAGGAATGTCTGACTGCGTTTTATCGTAAATCAATTTCGCAAGGCGCCGTTGATATTCCTCTACGTAGGGGGAAATCTGCTTTTCTACTATTTCGCACGTAACGGCGCTTTCAACGCGTATAGCGTCGCAATAAGTTTCAAACAGTATTTCCTGTCTGGCAAGCTGTTCGCGCCGCGTAAGAATACCGTGCCGTTCGAACAACCCGACGTTTTGTTCGTCGGATAACTCTCTTATTGATTGTACGGTATCGGCTATAATCAATCCGCGCCGTTTCGCTTCGTAAAGCCAGCTTTCGGAATAGTTGTTTCCGTCGAACAGCACGCGCTTGTGCCGTTCGAAAACGTCCGTTATTATATCTTTTACGCCTTGCCACAAATCGGTTTCGTTTTCCAATTTATCGGCAAATTGTTTTAAACTTTCGGCAACGATAGTATTCAGCGTAGTGTTAACGTCGGCGATAGAAGCGGCGGAGCCTACCATACGGAATTCAAACTTATTTCCTGTAAATGCAAACGGAGACGTACGGTTACGGTCTGTAACGTTTAACGTTTTTGGCAGAGTATCCGTTCCGCAGCGCCAATTTCCGCTTAAGGCGTATTTGATTGTTTCTGAAAGAGGTTCTCCCAAAAACACCGTCAATATCCGAGGCGGAGCTTCGTATCCGCCAAGCCGCAAATCGTTCCCCGCCGAGGCTATGGACGCCAGAAGTAAACCGTTATAATCGTCGACGGCTTTTATAACGCTTGCCAAAAACAGCAAAAAACGAGCGTTTTCTTTTGGAGTATTTCCAGCTTCCAGTAAATTCTCGTCGTAGTCGGTAAGTAAAGACCAGTTGTTGTGTTTCCCGCTGCCGTTTATTTTGTCGAACGGCTTTTCGTGCAGTAAGCATTTTAAACCGTGTTTTTCTGCCGTGTTTTTCAGCGTTTCCATAATAAGTTGATTTTGGTTGCAGGCATCGTTTGCATCGGAATAGCACGGCGCAAGCTCGCATTGGCAGGGAGCGACTTCGTTGTGTTCCGTTTTAACTATGATACCCAGTTTCCACAGTTCGTCGTCCACGTCGCGCATAAAAGCCAAAACGTCGTCCGTGGGAGGGCGGAAATAGTGTCCGTCGGATTCCTGACCTTTGCAAGGTTCCGCTCCGAACAAAGTACGCCCCGTGTATACCAAGTCTCTGCGTTTATCGAATAAAGATTTTTTTATTAAAAAATATTCTTGCTCGGCGCCTACTACGCTGCGTACTCGGCCGCATTTAAATTGAAGTAAGTTTAAAATTCGAAGCGCTTGTTTATTTAAAGCCAAAGAACTGTTTAAAAGAGGAGTTTTTTTATCCAAAACCTCTCCGTTAAAACCGCAAAAAGTTGTCGGTATACATAAACAGTCGCCCTTGATAAAAGAGAAAGCGGTGTAATCCCAATTCGTTACCCCGCGCGCCTCGAAAGTTTGCCTCATCCCTCCGTTGGGGAAACTGGACGCGTCGCCTTCGCCGGTTGTCAGTTCTTTACCTCTGAATTTAACGATAGCATTGCCTTCTTTGTTGAGAGACGTCAAGCTGTCGCGTTTTTCGGCGGTAAAATTGTTTAAAGGCTGAAACCAATGCGTATATCTTGTTACGCCTTTTTTTAACGCCCATTTTTTTAAAGCGTCCGCGTAAATTTCTACGTCTTTCGGTAACAGTTTGCCGTTGTTCTCCCGCGTGTTAACGATTGCTTTGTAAGTTTTTAACGGCAAATACTTTTTCATTTTATTATAGTCGAAAACGTTTTGAGCAAACGTCGACATAACGTTTTTACTTTTCATATAAAATCCTGTTTATAGATTATGTTCGGCGATACGCTTAAGTTACAGAAAACGCGTTTATTTTTCCCACAATTCTTTTTTCGAATAGATACTGTCCGCTTCGGTAAGTTTTCTTATAACTTTGCAGGGATTGCCGGCTGCGAACACCCCGTCGGGAATATCTTTTGTTACGACCGACCCGGCGCCTATGACGGTTCCTTTGCCGATTGTAACTCCGCCGCAAACCGTAACGTTCGAAGCAATCCAGCAATCGGATTTTATAACTATAGGTTTAGCATATTCCTTATCCGCCAGTATTCCGCGTTCGTTTACGAACATATTGCGTTCCGCGGCAAGCAGCGGATGTACGGGCGTCGCCAAGCAGACGTTCGGACCTATAAAAACGTCGTCGCCTATTGTAACGTTTGCGCAATCCAATACCGTAAGATTAAAATTTGCGTAGCAATTCTTCCCGAAAGAAGTAAATTCGCCGTAATCGAAATAAATAGGTCCTTGCAAATAAACGCCGTTATTTTCGGGAATAAGCATATCCAGTAATTCTTTGCGTTTTTCATCGTCTTCTTCCAGCAGATTGTATCGACTGCATATTTTGTGCGCAAATCTGCGCATTGTAGCAAGTTCTTCGTCGCTCGGGTCGTAAATCATACCTTTCAACAATTTTTCCAGTTCGGTCATAAAAACCTCCTTTTAAATACGAATATATTATAACTTAATGTTTGCATAATGTAAATTTTTTACGTTTAATTAGTGCGTATATACAAACTGAATTTTACTTCAAAAAAAGTTGCGGTAAAATTTCGGCATAATTTTGGGATATTTGGAAATTATCGGGTTTGTATTACTGATATAAATGGGAAAAATAAATAAAAAATGCTTAAAATTAGCACTCTCGGCTTGACACTGCTAAAAAATAGTGATATATTACAGTCGAAATTCAAAGCGTGCAAAAACGCAAATTTCATTACAAAAATTATTTTAAAAATCGGGAGGAAAAAAATATGGATTATCAAAAGTTTACCGAAAAATCTATGTCGGCGATTTATTCCGCGGAACAGTCGGCGAGGGAATACGGAAATCCCGAAATAAAGCAAGCGCATTTATTATACGCGCTGCTTACGCAGGAAAACGGTTTGATTCCCGAAGTATTAAAGGGCGTCGAAATCGACGTCGAACGTATGACGTCCGATGTGTTAGCCTTGTTGGAAAAACTGCCTAAAGTAAGGGGGCAAAGCAACGCTTACGTTAACGTCGGATTGTCGTCCGCGCTTGACGAAGCGGAAAAACAAGCGGAATTGATGAAAGACGATTTCGTTTCCGTGGAGCATTTAACTTTGGGAATAGTCATAAAAGCGGACGAAGAAATAAAAGTTGTTTTAAAAAGGTACGGCGTAAATAAAGACGTTTTTTTAAAAGCGCTGTTAAACGTCAGAGGAAATCAACGGGTTACAAACCAAAACCCCGAAGAGACGTACAACGCTTTGAAAAAATACGGAAGTAATCTTACGGAACTGGCGCGGCAAAATAAACTCGACCCCGTAATAGGGAGAGACGACGAAATTCGAAACGTCATACGCATATTGTCTCGTAAAACGAAAAATAACCCCGTGCTTATCGGCGAAGCCGGCGTCGGCAAAACCGCTATAGCCGAAGGTTTGGCAATAAGAATATTCAAGGGCGACGTACCGGCATCTTTAAAAAATCGCGAAATTTTTTCGCTGGATATGGGCAGTCTTGTAGCCGGAGCTAAGTTTCGCGGAGAGTTTGAAGAACGGCTTAAAGCGGTGCTTTCAGAAATTAAAAAAAGCGAAGGCAAGGTAATACTTTTTATAGACGAGCTGCATTTGATAGTAGGCGCTGGTAAAACGGACGGCGCAATGGATGCGGGCAATATTTTAAAACCGCTTCTTGCGCGAGGCGAATTACATTGCATCGGAGCGACTACTTTGGACGAGTACCGAAAGTATATCGAAAAAGACCCTGCGCTCGAACGCCGTTTTCAACCTGTACAAGTCAACGAGCCGACAGTTGAGGATACTATCACGATATTGCGCGGTATTAGGGAACGTTACGAAGTTTATCACGGAGTTAAAATCGCCGACAACGCGCTTGTTGCCGCGGCAGTGTTATCCAATAGATATATAACGGACAGATTTCTGCCCGACAAAGCAATCGACCTTGTGGATGAAGCGTGCGCAAGTATAAAGACGGAAATAGATTCTATGCCAACGGAAATGGACGAAATCAACCGCCGTATAATCGCGCTGCAAATAGAAGAAGTTTCGCTTAAAAAGGAAACGGACGATTTGTCGAAGTCGAGATTAACTAAAATTCAAAAGGAACTTGCGTCTTGCCGTGAAAAATACGACGAAATGTCAGCCAAGTTAAAAAACGAAAAAGCGGCTATTGATAGAGTTAATATTTTAAAGGAAAAAATCGAAAGCGCAAAAGCGGCGGTAGAACGCGCTAAAAAAGAATACGATTTAAACAAAGCCGCCGAACTTCAATACGGCGTTTTGCCCGATTTGAACAAACAGCTTGAGGAACAGGAAAAAATATACGAACAAAACAAGTCCGTTAATTTGCTGCGTAACAAAGTTACGGAAGAAGAGATTTCCAAAATCGTTTCCCGTTGGACGGGTATTCCGGTAAGTAAATTGGGGCAGAGCGAACGGGAAAAACTTGTGAGTCTGCCGGAAATTCTGCACAAACGCGTTATAGGTCAAGATACGGCGGTAAACGTAGTTGCCGACGCAATATTGCGTTCCCGCGCGGGAATAGCCGACCCCAACCGTCCTATCGGCTCGTTTCTGTTTTTAGGTCCTACGGGCGTAGGTAAAACGGAACTTACGAAAGCGCTTGCTGAAAGCCTGTTTGACGATGAGAAGAATATGGTGCGTATTGATATGAGCGAATATATGGAAAAGTTTTCCGTTTCGCGTCTCGTGGGCGCGCCTCCGGGATACGTCGGTTACGACGAGGGCGGCGAGTTAACCGAGGCG
Source organism: uncultured Christensenellaceae bacterium (assembly GCA_910586905.1). GTDB lineage: Bacteria > Bacillota > Clostridia > Christensenellales > CAG-314 > Fimimonas. The sequence continues at coordinate 10,673 of CAJUIV010000015.1, read as the reverse complement.
GTACGTCGCAAGCCGTATTCGGTGGTGTTGTTCGACGAAATCGAAAAGGCGCATCCCGACGTATTCAACATACTTTTGCAAATTTTGGACGACGGGCGCATTACCGATTCTCAAGGCAGACTGGTCGACTTCAAAAATACAATAATCATTATGACGTCCAATTTAGGTGCAGACGCGATTTTGGACGGAATCGACGCCGATGGTAAAATTTCCGACGAAGCGTTGAACAAAGTCAACAAACTTCTTCGGGCGACGTTCCGTCCCGAACTTCTTAACCGAATAGACGAGATAGTAACATTCAGTCCGTTAAGTAAGCAAGAGGTAAAGCAAATTGTAGATTTGCTGCTTAGCAGCGTTACTAAACGTCTTGCCGATAAGCAACTGTCATTGTCCGTTACGCCGCAAGCTAAGGACTTTATCGTCGACAGCGGTTACGACGTCAGTTTCGGCGCAAGACCGCTCAAGCGTTTTATTCAACGCAATGTGGAAACGGTAATTGCCAAAACTATATTGTCTAACGATATCAAGCCCAAATCAACGATAGTCGTTGATGTGGCAGACGGCGAGTTTACAGTCAAAGTTCAATCGTAACAATAATTTCAGCCGCAGTTTGTTTTTGTGAGGCATCGCTTACGGAGCTATTATCTTTTTTTTCATTATCAGGAGAGAACGGCGGATTTTCAATCTGCGTCGAAGCGAGCGAACGGTTTGGAAATCAAGCGGATTAAGTTTAAAAGAATTAAAAAGAAGCCCCGGCGAAAGTCATTTCGTCGGGGCTTAATCTTGCAATAGATAGTTCTTGTACCTGCGTTTTAAACGCTTATCCCTCGTAACGGTCGAGGTTGGCGCGTATCGCTTCGATTAGCCTTTTTTCGGCTGCAGTTTTGGTGTCTCTTGCAACCTTTGTCCAAACGGACGTGCCGTAAAGTTTTGCAAGGTCGTCTACCAAGTTTTTAAGGTGTACGGTATCGAGGATATTTGTCGAACCGCAAAGTTCTTCCGCCGAAATTTGTGTTGCGGTCGGTTTTGTTTCGGTCGTAACGGTAGCGGCGGTATTAGTGATTTCTTTTTCCATATTGATATCTCCTATATTAAATTTTTTTTTGTTTGTACTTGATAACGTTTACTACTATAATAAAATGAAAATCCTGCAGGACGGGCAATTTGTTCCTAGATACTATATAGTACTTTTAAAATACGTTAAAGATGTACGATTTTAAAAAATAATAATACGATGTTTTTTCCGTAAATAACGATACAATTTGCGGAATGAGATATCAAATTTTTGAGCGGTTAGAAGAATTTTCGTAATTGAATAAAAAAACAAGATTATTGTCCGAAACAATAATCTTGCTTTTGCTATTGCATTTTAGTTTATTTTTTAATAGGACTCATCTTTTCCAGCCCGCCCATATACTTGCGTAGAACTTCCGGTATTGTTACCGAACCGTCCGCGTTTTGGTTTTGTTCGAGCAAAGCGGGGAATACGCGGCTGGTTGCCAGTCCGCTTGCGTTAAGCGTATGCATAAACTCCAACTTTTTGTCCGCGTCTTTACGGTAACGCATATTTCCGCGTCTCGCTTGGTAGTCGCGCGCGTTGGAAGCAGAGCTTACTTCCTTGTAGATGTTCATCGACGGAATGTATATTTCTATGTCGTAGGTACGCGCCATACTGTCGGAGCAGTCGCCCGCGGCAAGCTTACTCAGCTGATAGTGCAGCCCCAAACCTTCCACAAGTCCGCACGCCATGCTTACCATTTCTTCAAACGCTTCGTCCGATTTGTCCGGCGTGGTGTATTGGAATAATTCTACTTTGTTGAATTGGTGTCCGCGTATCATTCCGCGTTCTTCCGCGCGGTAACTGCCCGCTTCGCGGCGGAAGCAAGCGGAGTATCCGAAGAACTTTTTGGGCAGGTCGCTTTCGTTCAATATTTCGTCGCGGTACAGGTTGACTAACGCCGTTTCTGCGGTAGGAAGCATAAACTTACGCCCTTCGCCGTTGGCTATTTGGTAAACGTCGTCTTCGAACTTGGGGAACTGTCCCGCAGTCAATCCGCATTCGTAACTAAGCATATAGGGCGGAAGCATAAAGGTATAACCTTTTGCAATGTGGCTTTCGATGAAGTAATTTAGTAATGCCCACTCGAGCCGCGCGCCTAAGCCCGTGTATATCCAACTGCCGTTGCCCGCAAGCTTTGCGCCCCGCTCGTAGTCAATTAGACCAAGACTTTTTGCAAGCTCAACGTGGTCCTTGGGGGTAAAATCGAAGTGCGGTTTAACTCCGAACGTCTTGATAGGCTTGTTGTTCTCCTTTCCGCCTGCAAGCAGGTCTTCGTCGGGCAGGTTGGGCAGTCGTAGCAGGAAGTCGCGGATTTTTTCGTTAACTTCGTTGAGTTCCGCGTCCTGTTCGGCAATTCTGTCGCCAAGCGTCTTCATTTCGGCGATAGTGGCGGATACGTCCTGTCCCGCCTTTTTGAGTTTGGGTATTTCCGCGGACACCTTGTTGCGTTCCGCTTTCATTGCTTCAACGGAGGCAATTAGGCTTTTTCTTTGTTCGTCCAATTTCAAAAAGTCGGTAAAATCGATATCTTTGCCGCGCTTTAAGTATCTTACGCGTACGGCGTTTGCATCTTGTCTGATTAGGTTAACGTCAATCATAGTCGTTATTAACTCCTTACGAATAGTGGTTCAAGCGCGCAATTTGTCGCTTAAACGTATGCGCATAAGAACATACGATAATATATTTTTATGCAAATTTCTTTCACCGCTTATTTTAGCACAACAGAACAACTTTTGCAATGGTTTGCAATTAAGCGACGACAATTTTTTGTGGCGTTTTAAGTAACTTAGTCAAATAACAAGTAATGACGTATATGTAATTTCAAGTAAGAGAAGTGAGTCTAAGTTATTAATCTTACAATATTCAAAAAGTCGCTTTGTAAGCGACCTTCTGTTAGAGTGATAAGTGTATAATGTATATAATAGTGATCGTGGTTTTATTGACGATAACTTTCAGCATCGATTATGCCTAAAAAATAATCCGCGGATACATTAAAAGCTAATGCCATACGTTTGAGTATGTCATAGCCGGGTTTTGCCTTACCTTTTAGCCATTCGCTTACTTGGCTTTGCCTTACGTTAATGGCAAAAGCAAATGCCGTCTGCGTTAAATCGTGGCGCTCTAAAAATTCTTTCAGTATTTCTTCAAAACCAACTTCCATAAAATCAATTATATAGAATTTTCTATGCAATTACTTCACGTATAGAATATTCTATGTTATAATATTGTTGTGCCTAACTTATTAAAAGGGACAATATTGAAAAACGGAGGAAGATATATGACAATAACAAAGTTAATTGCGGGCAACTCGTACGGTACAAAAGCCAAAGATATTTATTTGAACTGCTGTAATTCGTTCGGTTGGGATAAAAGTAAAGCCAACGAATTTGGAATGATGAAACCGTTGTACGCAAGAGGCGCGGCAGACCGCGGAACGAAAGCGGTGTGGTTTATTTGTAAAAATAATTGGTATAACGACCTTTTGATCCCCGTAAACTCAAATGGTAAAATCATTTATAAACACCGCAATTATATCTATGATAATTTACAATGTATAGAAGAATACCAACAGGATTCGAAATTGTACCCGAGCGATTATCCCTTGCAGGACAGAATTGTTTTTGTAAAAAACAAGTCAGGACAATATGTGTTTTTAGGCGTATACCGCGCCAAAGAACCAAACTCGGATAGGCATGACAGAACGTTTTATCGAATTGGCTATGATTATACTATTAACTAACTAGGAAAATAAAATGAAAGAAATCAAAATTTCAAATTATACGTATTTAGAATTCGATAATCAAAAGATTTACGATAGATTTTGGCAAATGCAAAATTTGTGTAGAATTTCGTTTGTTTTTTCTTCGATAGTATTAATTTTATATACTACTGCCGAGATTATTGGGCTTATATTGGGTACAATTCAATTCGGTGTATATAGTTTCATTCCGTTTGTTATGTTCAGTTCTTCTTTTAGTTGTTTTATGCATTCTAAAAGAATGTATCTAAAACCGACTCAGTTAAGCGATAAAGAAAAAGAGAAACAAATAAAAGTTCAGGAAAAAGCCTTAAAGTTAAAGGAATTTTTAAAGAAATTTCAGAAAAAAGATAAAAAAATCAAATTAACTTTTCCGACAGCGCGCATAATTACTGACTTTATTATACCTGAGATTCTTCTTGTGCCAATCTTAATATGTTCTATAGTAGTTGGTATAGTGTACAATATTGGCATAGTTGCTATGATTACGTCAAACAGTATTCCCGAAGGAATTCCGTTAGCACTAGCAATGGTATACGTTTTGATAATTATTTTTATTGCTTCGAGAGTTTTGATTTGGGTTTCTGTAATTATACTTGCTGAAAACTGTAAGTTGATGGCACAAGAGTGGAATGAAAATCCACCTACATACGTTAGGGAAGAAAAAAATAAATTAGAATCCATAAAATTACAAAAACAATCGTTATATGATATTCAAACAACAAAGCAAATACTAGAACAATGCGGAATGAAGTTTTTTCTTAAATATTACAAATTATTGCTGCTTTTGCCTGTTAGGGATGTCGAAATAAACGAAAATTACACGCCGGAAGAAAAGAACGAACGGCTTACCGCCGCCAAATCGTTAATCGAGCAGGGGTTTTCCAAATATGCCGCGCAGCATATTTTAGACAATTACGCAGACTTGCTAACAGACGACGAAAAGGCAATAGCTAGAGAGATTCTCGCAGAATAATAAACTATTGTATTAAAATAAAATCAATTTTAAAAGTGCTTTCGACGTAAAATCGAAGGCATTTTATTTGCCGTATATTAAAATGCGTAATGTATCGTCGTTCCAAATTTCTATTATCTTCTTATTTCCGCTTGTCGCTTTTGTCCGTTTATGGTAAAATAGCGTATAGTAAAACAGTTTGATAACAAATCGCTTTATAAGGGTGCAAGTATATGTTAGAACTAAAAGTTTACAATACGCTCGCGCGCAAAAAGGAAATTTTTGCGCCCATTAAGGCAGGTCAGGTCGGTATGTATTCCTGCGGTCCCACCGTCTACAAGCCCGCACATATAGGCAACCTGCGCGCGTACGTTTTTATGGACGAACTCAGGCGCATTTTCGAATACAGCGGCTACAAGGTTAAGTCGGTGATGAACATAACGGACGTGGGACATCTCGTATCCGACGGCGACGACGGCGACGACAAAATGAGCAAGTCCGCGCGCGAAACGGGCAAAGACCCGCTTGAAATCGCGGCGGAAATAACCGACCGCTTTATGGCGGATATCGACTCGCTCAACATCAAGCGTCCTACCGTTTGCCCAAAGGCTACGGATAACATTCCCGAAATGATAGCGGTCGTTCAAGCGCTGCTCGACAATGGGTATGCTTACGAAACTGCCGACGGCATATACTTCTCTGTAGAAAAGTTTGCGGGTTACGGTAAGCTTTCCGGCGTCAAGCTCGAAGATCAACGCCACGGCGCGCGCGTGGAAGTCAATTCATTCAAACGCCATCCAATCGACTTCGCTCTGTGGAAGAAAGCGGCGCCCAATCATCTTCAGCAATGGGACAGTCCTTGGGGACGCGGTTTCCCCGGCTGGCACATAGAGTGTACTGCAATGTCTCGCAAGTATCTGGGAGAGACTTTCGATATCCACACGGGCGGCGTAGACCATATTCCCATTCACCACGAAAACGAGATAGCCCAAGCGGAATGTTGGCTCGGGCATAAAGCCGTAAACTACTGGATGCACAACGAGTTTATGCTTATCGACGGCGGAAAAATGAGCAAATCGCTCAATAACGTTTATACCGTAGCCGACGTTGTTGCCAAAGGATATACGCCTATGGAACTGAGATATTTGTATCTTAACGTTCAGTACCGTCAAAAACTCAACTTTACTTGGGCGGCAATGGACGCGGCTAAATCGGCGTACAATAAACTTTGCGGACTGTTACTGGCACACAAAAACGGCGTCGTGAAAACGGATAAAGCCGCATTGGACGAATATAGGCGTAAGTTCGAAGAAGCAATAACGGACGACCTCAACGTACCGCTTGCGCTCGGCGTATTGTGGACGATGTTAAAACTTCCCAAATCGGCGGACGTGTATAACTTGGCTTTGGATTTCGACAAAATATTCGCGCTCGATTTCGATAAAGTCAAAGAAGAGGAAAAACCACAAATCGTAATTCCCGAAGACGTAAAAGCGATGGCGGAACTCCGTCTTGCGGCGCGTCGGGCGAAAAACTGGGCGGAAAGCGACAGGTTACGCGACGTGATAGCGTATATGGGCTACGCGATAAAAGATACTGCCGACGGGTACGAATTAACTCTTAAATAACGTATTAAATATTATCTCCTTGCATACGATATGTAAGGAGATTTTTTATGGCGGAAAAACAGCAAATCCAAAGTAAACCTTATTCGATTGTTTGTGAAAACAACTTGCTGACGATAAAAGGAGTAAAGCAAGTGGTGGAAATATCCGAAAAAGAAGCCGTTTTAAAACTTTACGAAAACACATTGATAGTTAAAGGCGACGGATTAAACGTTATTAAATTAGATAAGGAACAAGGCGTTGTAGTTTCGGAATACAAAGCGCTGTCGCTTTTATCGTTTAAGCAAAACGGTTTTAGCGTAAAGGGGTTGTTCCGTTGACTTTGGGCGAAGGAATAGAGCAGCTTTACGTATTCGTAGTATTTTTTGCAGTGGGTTTGTTCTTGGCGGCAATATACTTGTTTGCGTTAGGCTTGTTTAAAAGTAAACTGTCGGGTTTTATATTCGACGCTTTTTTCAGCGCAGGCGCTTTGCTTCTTTTATGGAAATGTAATTTGGAAGTTAACAACGGCGAATTTAGATTATTCGTGTTTATAGGGTTGTTTTTCGGTATTGCCGCGTGCTATTTAACTTGTAAAACTTTGCTTGACAATGCGTCGAAGGCGTTGTATAATTTTTTCACTACTAAGTTGGCGGAAAAAGACAATGGAACGCATATTTTACAACAAAAAAATATCGATAATGTTCGTGGCGGCAATGCTCGTGCTGCTGTTGCTGGTATGCATGCTGCTAACCACGCTCACTCAGATGGCGTCGATGAACCAACGCGTAAAAGATTTAGACGCTCTTATAAAAAGAGCAAAAGCAGACGAAACCGCCAAACAAGAACTGATAGAATATATGAAAACCGACGAATACGTAATGAAATGGGCGGAACAAACGGGCAGGATACCTAAAGACGATATTTCTTGGGTTAAAGATAATATTGAAGGAAAGTAACGTATAAAAAACGCTTCCGCAGTAATTGCGGAGGCTTTTGTTTTTTTGTGATATTTTCGTTTGTTTTTTAGCAATACTTAAACAGTAAAACGTAAAAAAATCGAGGTAACCGTGGCAAAAAAGAAACCGATTTTAGCTAGCAAATTTCTTATAGGTTCGGCTGTTAACTTGTACGGCAAAAGATATTTTAAAAAGAAAGCTCGGCTTGTTACGGACGGCAGTTTAAAAAGTATAAAACCCCCGTATGTAGTCGTTGCCAATCACAGCGGTTTTGCCGACGTCGGAGGACTTGTTGTAGCGGCGTATCCTACGTGCGTCAGTTTTGTGATTTCCGAAACGCAAATAGTAAAATGGCCGTCGTTAATCAAAAGAATGGGAATTTTGCCCAAAAAGCAATTTACCGTAGATACTTCGCTTATTCGCGATATAAAATACGTATTGTCTAAAAACCGTCCCGTTGCTATTTATCCCGAAGCCAAGCTGTCTGTTGTGGGAACGCTCAATATAATCAAACCCAATATAGCTAAGCTTATCAAACTTTTAAAAGCTCCTCTCGTTACGGTGCGTTTCGACGGAACTTATCTTCACAAACCGCGCTGGTCCAAATCCAAACGTTTCGTTCCCGTAACCGCAAACGTACGATTGGCTATAACCCAAGGAGAAATAGCTTCCTTAACGGTAGACGAAATATATTCGCGCATAATCGAAAATCTTACGTGCGACGATTATGCTTATCAGTTATCCAACAAAATTGAAATCGACGTTCCGGATTTATGCGAGGGGTTGGAAAACGTTTTGTACAAATGTCCTTGCTGTAACGAAGAATTCGTTATGACCGCTCAAGGCAATACTCTCGTTTGCGGCAAGTGCGGCGCAGCCGTTACTCAAAATAAATACGGTCAGCTCGAAGGCGGACGTTTCGATAAAGTCGTCGATTGGTATCTTTGGCAAACTTCTTGCGTAAGAGAAGAAGTTTCCGAGCCTGACTATCGGTTTGAAGGATATTTCCGAGCCGAAAAATTGGTGGGCAAAAAATACGCGGATTTGGGCGACGCTAAAATCGTTCACGATTCTGCAGGTATAACGGCATCGTTCGGAGAACGGACTTTGAGTTACGGTATAGGAGCGTTTTATACGCTGTCTTTTAATAACGATTATATATATTTGCCTACTAGCGAAGCGGTGTACCGTTTTAGACGACTTGAAAAAGTCGGCTGTACCGCGAAACTTAATTTGGCAGTAGAACAGCTGTACGATATTATGGAAAATAAAAAATAAAACGTCGCTTCGACGGGAATCCGTCGAGGCGATATTTTGTTATACAACTTGTAATTGAGTCGATTTCAATTATAAGTTGATTGTTTATTGTTGTAAATCGTGCTAAACTACGTACAAGTTGCAACGAAAAGATACTAAAGGAGATAAAGCGTAATGTTCGATATGACTAAAATCGGAAGAAAAATTTCTCAGACGCGTAAAAACAAAGGGCTTACTCAAATGGAATTGGCGGACAAATTGGGTATTTCGTATCAGGCGGTAAGTAATTGGGAACGCGGAGCAACAATGCCGGATATTTCAAAACTGCCGGAGCTTGCCGAAATATTCGGTATAACGATAGAGGAATTACTATGCGACGAACGCAAAGGTAAAATAGTTGAAGAAATAGCCAAAGGTGAAACGCCGGAAAACGTAAATGCGGATGACCTTGCCGATATAGCGCCGCTAGTCAACGGCGAACAATTTAAAAAAGCGTACGAAAAAGCCGATTCGGCAAACGGCGGTTTCGATATTTCTTCGATAATTGCCATGGCGCCGTTTTTGGATTCGGATATTTTGTTCGAGCTGATAAAGGACAATATAAAAAACGGTATAAGTATAAGCGATTGCGCAGCGTTAGCTCCGTTCTTAGACGAAGACGATATAAGCGAACTGCTTTTAAATTTATCGGATGATAATATATCGATACATACTCTAAGCGCGTTTGCTCCGTTTATGGAAGAGGGCGACTTGGGTAAGGTGGCGCGTAAGCATGTTTCTGCGGGCACGCCTATCAGTAGTCTTGCCGCTCTTGCTCATTTTATGAACAAGGAAGATTTAAGTTACTTGGCGTCTAAATGCGTTGTCGATAACAATAATTTCGAACAATTATCGTCGATTGCGCCGTTTCTGGACGAAAAGGATTTGACGGACTTGGTTCGCAACTATCTTAAAAACGGCGGCAATTTCAATAATCTTTCCGCGATAGCGCCCTTTCTCGATATGAACGAGTTGTTTCGCGATTTTTATAAAAATAAATAAGAGGCTGCTAATATTTTTACGTTACGTTTATACGAACGCAAAGGATTGATTTTTTTCAATCCTTTTTTTTATGCTACGGTTTTACGATGGCGAGTGCTCATGTATTGACAGTGTGGGTATGGGTATCGTGTTATTGTTATAACGCAATCTCAAAAACGGCCTTATAAAAACTGCTTTTGGAAATTTTGCAGAATAATAAATCGCATTTTAAAAAGGAAAAACGATACTATAAAAATCGTTATGTGCGTTATTTACGATGTGGGGGGGGGCAGTATTTTCACTGTTATCCGAATTCGCGTTAATGACGATTTGATGGAAAGCGTAAGTACCGGCGGAGGAATAGAGTAATTGCTTGCCGACGCCAAGTGGATGTAGTGAGCGTCGGCTTTTTCACTTGTACCCGTAATCGTTATTAGTTTGCTTGCGATTCTAAGTAAAAACCGTAAATCCGATTTGACCGATGTAGTCGTAAGCGCTTTTGCATTCGGAACTTCCGATGCTATAGCCCCCGCAAAGGTTGCGGCAGAAACGCGGCAGCTCCCATAGCCGTTGCAGGCGGCGCTGCGGCAGGAGCCGCTCCCGCTGTGGAAGAAAAGACGGAATTCGACGTAGTGTTGAAGGCTATCGGCGGAAACAAAATTGCCGTTATCAAGGCTGTTCGCGAACTTACCGGACTTGGACTTGTAGAAGCTAAAAACCTTGTTGAAAGCGCTCCCGCAACCATCAAGGAAGCACAACCCAAGGAAACCGCGGAAGGAATGGTTAAGACTCTTACCGAAGCCGGCGCAGAAGCGGAAATTAAGTAATAATTTTGACGAACAAAAAACTCGCGTAATAGCGGTGTATTTCATAGGGATTAAAGCAAGGACGATAAATCAGTCCTTGCTTTTTTAGTATGGTTATGCTATAATGATTGTACGCTACGAAGCAATCGCATGCGATTATAAACAGTAATTTACAAGTGAGGCGAGAAATTATGAACACAGAAATTCGGGTTGCTATTGATAAATTTAAAGAGGTAAAAGATATATTAAAAAAA
>CAJUIV010000014.1 GCA_910586905.1 uncultured Christensenellaceae bacterium | reverse complement strand
AATATTTGATGTGTAAACGTAAACCTTATTTAAAAAATAAACAAAAACGACTACATATCAAGGATTGAATGCAGTTAAAGGCTGCACGTCGTTAACGAGTTTGACTATTCCGTTTGTAGGCAACGCTTATGAAAACGCGACCAAAACGTATTTCGGTTGGATATTCGGCACGAACAGCGCCGCAAATCACGCGAGAGAATTACCTGAGTCGCTAAAAACGGTTACTGTTCTAAACGACGTTGCTATTGACACGGAAGCGTTCTACGGCTGTAAATATTTACGACTAACGGCAAAACATTTAACGGAGCGGGTGAACAAGCGTTTTACAAATGCGATTCGTTACAAAACGTAAATGGGGTAATTTCTGGAAAAGTTAAAGATTATGCGTTTTCAAAACGCCCGTACAAGAATTGAAATTTAAAAAACCTTGATGAAAATCATCAAGGTTTTTTATTGCCGTAAAAAATTTATTTTGCGTATTGTAGATTTGTAACACCGTTAAATTGAATCTGAAATTTTTATGTCGTTTAAAATATGATATTTAACTTCGCCGTTCGATGCCGACGCTGTCGTTACTATAAACGTTCTATCTTTATTTGAAATGCGTCTGGTATTCAAAAAACATTTTCCGGTATCGATTTTTTGCGGTAAAAATGACGATTCGCCCGACAGCTTAAAAACGGCTTCTTTTTTTGTCCATAGCTCGTTGATATACAAATTTTTTTGAGGATTGTTTAATTTATAATATAAGTTTTTTTCGTTTTCCGTCGCTATACGCTGCAGTAATTTTTCGCCGAATCTTTTTTCGTCGAGCAATTCAACGTCTATTCCTACCGGCAAGTTGCTTATTGCAGCGGCGACTATATTACTGCTGTGCGATAAAGAAAATTCGCATTTATCGCAGGTCCATTTTCCGCTTGCGTTTTTAACGGGACGTAATTTATTCAAATCTAATTTCAACGTGCTTTTTAATCCGTATTGTAACAGTTTCCATGCGTACAGTTTGCAGTTGCGCGTCTCGATACTTTTGCATTTTTCTATTTCTTCTTTCCGTTCGCGGCAAACGTCGGAAAAATCTGTTTCGAAAGGAAAGTCGGAGATAAAAACGTCGATAGTGTTATCTTTCATTATCGTAGTATAGCATTTTAAAGCGTTATTGTCAATTTTACGGTCAAAACGCCGCTAAGCGATATAATAATTTTTAGTAATGTAAAATAAAGGTGTAGTTTCCGTAGCGTCGGTAGGAATAGCGCCGGTAATAAAGCGTAATGAATCGAAATGGATTAGTTCTTTTAAGTCTGTTTTTTACATAAGCGGTCTTTTCGTTTGCAATCGGTTGACAAAACCGCGCTGTTATCCTACTATTTTTCCGTCAGGTAAAATTATGATTCGGGTGAATTTATGGATGAATTTTTTTGCGAACGCACACGTTTTTTAAAACTTACGATAAACGACCGTATCGGAGATGTAACCGAAGATTATAATTTGTTTTTAGGCGATTCCTACTTTGAGTTTTGGCATTACGGGCAGTTTGCCGATAAAAACGTATTTTATCACGTATTTAAACGCGAAAATAATCTGTGCCTGGGAATAGGCGGCACTACTTATGAGAATTGGTGCGGATATTTAAACGAATTGAGCGTATTGCCATCTCCGAAAAAAATCATAGTTAATTTGGGTTTTAACGATTTGCATCAAAATCAAACGATAGACTACGTTTTAAACCGTTGTGAAAACTTTATCTTAGGCGTAAAAAAACTGTTCGGCAAAAGCGAAATATTTTTATTGAACGTAACGCAATCTCCTGCCTTTTTAAATTACGGCCGCCAAGAAACTGTATTTAACGAAGCTTTGCGGCGCTTGTCTTCCAGGCTCGGCGTAACTGTCTGGGACGTTCGTTCGGTAATTTCCGAAGCGCAGCAATTATCTAATTGCTTTTGCAATGACGGCGTACATTTTAACGGCGCAGGCTACGCTGTTTTTAGCAGATTTTTAATAAATAATTTATCATAAGTTAAATTGTTACGAACCGCATAGCGTGCGTTCAAAAGTCTAAATATTTTTGTACAAAAATAAAAATATTATTCAAAAGTGTTGCAATCTGTTAAAAAATATGATATAGTGTCAATTACAGTCAAAATACAGATTCAAAAGTTGTTTTAATTTTAGTATTTAAAAGATTTTGGCGGTAAATCAATAATTGGAGAGTGTCATATGTCTCAATTTAAACGTTCGTTATCTAAAAATAATTTAGAAAAGTTGATAGAAAAACTTTTACTTGCATTGGATTTCAAAAACAAGCTGTTAGGTTTTAATTATCTGCGCGACGCAATAGCGGAGTGCTGTGTTGACGATAAAAAAAGATATATGTCTACCGACGTGTATATGATTGTCGCAAAAAAGTATAAAACTACTAACGTAAGAGTGGAGCGAGCGATAAGGAACGCTATAATAAATTGCCATGATAAAGGGAATCTTTTTAAGTTAAACGATATATTCAATAATTCAATAGTCAGCGAAAAGTACGTTCCAACAAGCGCCGAACTGATTTCCGCGGTTTCTTTTCGTTTATACCACGTTATACACGCAGGTTCTTTATCCGCTCTTTACGATATGTTCGATAAATTCGGATTTAAACGGTAGATACGTTTCAATAAGTGTAAAGCCTAGCGTATTATAAACGCTTGCAATAATCTGCGCTGTAAGATATAATCTTTAAAAACGGGAGATAATATGAATCGCAAATTTATTTTGGTGATTTCGGCGTTAATTATAACGCTGGCGCTGGTTTTAACGGCATGTAATAACGGCAATAATTGCAAACATACTTTTTCGGATAAGTGGTCTTGCGATGAGGAATATCATTGGCGAGCAGCGACTTGCGAGCATAAAGAAGAGTACGCGGATAAATCCCGGCATACTTTTATCGACGGCGTTTGCAACATATGCAGATATAAAACCGCGCTTGATTTCGCTTTGTCCGACGACGGGCTAAGTTACGTGGTAACGGGCGTTGACGTTAAGAGCGTAGGCGTTACTGTTACTATTCCCGAAAGTTACAACGGCAAAAACGTTACCGCCGTAGGCAGAGGAGCGTTCAGCGGCTGCGAATCTATGTTGGCGGTTGCCGTTCCTCCTACGGTTGTATCTTTCGGCGAAAACGCGTTTGAAAAATGCAATAAATTGGAAGGAGTATATATAAAAGATATCTCCGCTTGGTGCCGAATCGGTTTTACCGGATTGTACAGCAATCCTCTTTATTTTGCGGGAAAACTGTATCTAAACGGAGTGTCGGTAAATAATCTCGTATTGCCCCAAGACGTTGTCAGCATAGGCAACTCGGCATTTTCGGGCTGTACGAGTATAAATAAAATTATTTTTCCCGACAGCGTAAAAACTATCGGAAGTTTAGCGTTCCGCGGATGCGTTAACTTGGAGGAAGCTGTTATTCCGAGCGGCGTAACGAGTATAGGCGACGGCGCGTTTTCCGGATGTTCGAAATTACGGTCGGTTGAACTTCGCTGCGAAATAGAAATGATCAGCAACTCTTTATTTGCGGGCTGTATAAATTTAGGCAGGGTTATTTTGCCGGATAGCGTAAAATATATAGGTAATTCGGCATTTTACGGATGTTCCGATTTGACCGAGTTGGTTTTGCCTCGAACGATAATGGAAATCGGAAGCAGAGCGCTTGACGGATGCGGTAAATTGGACAGACTGTATTTTAAAGGTTCTTTAAACGATTGGCAGAACGTCGACGTTTCCGAATATGCGGATTTAACGGTATACGTTTATTCGGACGAAAAACCCGTTGGCTCCGGGAATTTTTGGCATTACGTAGACGGCGCGCCCGTTGTTTGGTAAATCAAAACAAAAAACCCGTCCTTCTTTACCGTAGTTCCCATAGGGAATTTTATCACAGGAACAGAATATAAGTATAGCGCACTATATCTTGCAAGTAAAGTGAGTGCGTTTTTGCTTGCCTTTTTATTGTGTTGTTGTATAATAATAGAGTGAAAAACAGTAGTAACGGAGTGCCTTCAAATGAAATTACTATTCAAAAACAAAGATGAAATACACCCTCAACCCAAAGTCCCGTCGCTTTGCTACATAAAAAATGTGATAACTAATCCGAATATTATTGTCGGTGATTATACCTATTATGACGACATCCGTACGGGCGGAGAAGATTTCGAAAAACACGTTACACACTTTTATCCGCATTTAGGTGATAAACTCATTATCGGAAAGTTTTGCAGCATTGCAAAAGGAATTGAATTTATTATGAACGGCGCAAATCACCCTATGAACGGTATTTCGGCGTTTCCTTTCGGCATTTTTATCGAAAATCAACCGACGATACCCAACGATATTGTGCCGCATAAAGGCGATACGGTTATAGGCAACGACGTTTGGATTGGGCAAAATGTTACTATTATGCCCGGCGTTAATGTAGGCGACGGCTGTATCATAGGTGCAAATGCCGTTGTAGCAAAAGATATTCCACCGTATTCCATAGCGGTAGGTAATCCTGCAAGAGTGGTTAAAAGACGATTTGACGACAACACGATTAAACGGCTACTTAAACTTAAATGGTGGGATATGCCGATTGAAACGATAGAAGAAAATTACGAGCTTATGCAAGATAAAAATATAGAATTGTTTATTTCTAAATTCGAGCGATAAATTTCAATTTATCATCAATTATAAAAAGCGAAGAAATTTAAAATTCTTCGCTTTTTATATTCCCTACGGGAAGTTCACTTTACGGACGGGTTTCGTTTACGGGTCGGTTTAAAATCAAGATATTATTTCCCTAAAAGTTTGTTGACCACAAGAGCTACGACGGCGCCTAGAGCGGCGAATACGACGCGCATTACAGTTGCGTTGATTAGTTCGCGTCGGCGTTGTACAAGTTCGCGTTCGAACGCTTTTCCTTTTTGTTTAAGCGTTATAACGTTTACCGTTTTTCCGTCTCTGTCCGATTTGGTACATTCGAAATATCCGTCGTATTCGAGTTGGTGCAATATAACGTCCACTTGCGTTGCGTTGAGTTTGTATTTTTCGGGAGTGCTTTGAATAATTTGCTCGTCGGTTATAATGCCGCTGTCGTTTTTCTTTTTGCAAATATCGAATATCGCCCGCATAACCGAAACTTCTTTTTTATTAAGCATTTTTATCGTTTATCCTTTAAATTATTTTTCCAATAAACACTGCGAGAAGAGCTCCGAAAAACGAAGCTAAAAACACTCCGAAAAACAGCAGCCCGACTTGACCGTTCGTTATTTTTGCTTTTTGCTGAATATCTTTCTCGCCCTCAATGTAAGATTGAGCTTTAACCGTTAAAGTAATGCATATTTCTTCCTTATCTTGATACTTAACGTCTACGTATTCGTTTTCGCTTAAAAAAGTTACGATTGAAAGCATACTTTGCAAATCGATTTTGAGTTTTTTCGGTAAATCATCAAGCAGTTGATTTTTATTCAGAACTTTGTACGAAGTTCCCGCTTTTAGAGCCAGCAATTCGAGTACCGCGTCGGTTTTTTTGTCTAGCATTTTATTTCTCCCAAATATGTTTTTTTAAATCTACCGTTTCGTTATCTATAAAATTTACGCCCTCGTTTTTCAGCAACTCGTATTGAACGTTCGCTCCGCCGAAAGCAAAGGCTGAAGATACTTTTCCGTTACGGTTAACGACGCGATGGCACGGTATCGAGTACGGTTCGGGATTAACGTGTAAAGCCCATCCGACTTGACGGGACATTCGTTTGTTTCCGCACAGCCGCGCTATTTGTCCGTACGTAGCCACTTTACCTAAGGGTATCAGTTTTACTTGTTCGTAGACTTTTTCGAAAAACCCGATTGACATTTGGTTTATACCTTGATTATTTCATCTAATTATCACAAGTATACTTTTTAGTAACTTTTTTGTCAACCCCAAATGCGATTTATTCTCCGTCGTAAAATCTCTGTTAAGCTCGACCGTATTATACTTGTAATTTGAGTTCGTTTGTGTTAAGATATTATTAACGATTTTTTAAGAGGCAAATTTATTATGCGCAATTTTATTACGATTGAGGGATGCGACGGAGTCGGAAAAACCCATCAGACTCGGCGTTTGAAAGAGTACTGTTCGGAACGGGGATACGACGTCGTGTTCACGCGCGAACCCGGCGGCAGCGATATTGCAGAGCAAATACGTAAAATAATTTTAGACGCTAATAACAGCGAAATGGACGATATGTGCGAAGCTTTTTTGTACGCAGCCGCGCGTATCCAGCACTTGAAAGATATTGTTAAACCCGCTTTAAATCAAGGTAAAATCGTATTTTGCGACAGGTTCGTTCATTCCTCCTACGTATATCAAGGATTAGGAAGAGAATTGGGACTCGATAAAATCGTTAAGCTAAACGAACTTGCAGTAGGCGAATATATGCCCGATTTTACTATTTTTCTCGATTTGTCGCCCGAACAGGCGTTTAAGCGCAAAGGAGGAGCGGACAAAAACGACCGAATGGAATCGGTTGATTTCAGCTTCCATCAAAAAGTTTATCAAGGATATAAAAATTTAATTGCCGAAAATCCCGATAAGTTCGAAGTGATTGACGCCGGCGGAACCGCCGAACAAACTCAGTCTTTATTGCGTCAAGCGCTTGTCAAAAGAGGAGTGTTTAAGTGATTCCGTTCGATAAAAACGTCGGTGAATATTTACGGGGAGTTTTTGCCAACGGCAGCGCGGCTCACGCGTACGTAGTTGTGGGCGAAAAACAATATATTCCAGCGCTTTTGAAAGAGTGCGCTATGGTAACGTTGTGTCCCGATCATTTGGGGTGCGATTGCGAAACCTGTAAAAAGGTTGTAATAGGCGCGCATCAAGACGTTATCAATTTGCCCGCCGACTCGCAGAAAAACAGGCTGACGGTAGCGGATATAAGCTATTTGGTGGAAGAAAGCTATAAGCGCCCTGTCGACAGCGGAGAACGGCGCGTGTTTTTGGTTAACGCCGTATCGTCGGTTGCCGGCGTCGGTTCGGACGTTTGGCAGAATAAACTGTTAAAAACGCTCGAAGAACCGCAAGACGGAGTTTATATTTTTATCGGGGTAAGCGACGCCGAGTCGCTGTTGCCGACGGTAAGGTCGAGATGCCAAATAATAAAGCAAAATAAATTGAGTATCGACGAAGTAAAAACAGCCGTTTCAGGCAAAGGATTCGACGAGCGCTCGTGCGAAATGGCAGCGGCTTTGAGCGGAGGCAGCGTAGAGACGGCGGAAAGTTTGCTGTTGAATTCTTCGGCTTTCAAGTCTTACGAGACCGCTTTGGACGCTGCAATGAATATGACGTCGACTAAGAACGCTCTGTTGTACGCTTCGAGAATAGTAGCAAACCGCGACTGCGTTTACGAATTTTTGAGTTGTTACGTTTTACTGCTCAGAGAAAGCATAATATACCGTTTGCAGCCCGACTTGGTCAGATTGCCCGCGTTTTCCGAAGAAATAAACAAAATTTGCGCAAACTATACTTTAAGCGCAGCCGTATCTTGTATCGAACGATTGGATTCGGCTAAAAAACGTTTGGACGGCGGAGCTAATCTCGTCGTAAGTATAGACAGGCTTTTAACCGATTTGCTGCAAATACGTTATCTTTGCAGAGAAGAGCGTTAAATAAAAATGGAGTCAAATAAAATTTATGGCTAACGTAATAGGAGTTAAATTTAAAGAAAAGGGTAAAACGTATTATTTCGACCCGAAAAATATTTCGTTCGTTAACGGCGACGGCGCGATAGTGGAAACGGCTCGCGGCGTGGAATACGGCGAAGTTACTATGAGTAATTGCGAAGTAGACGACGCCGAAATTAAAGGCGAGTTAAAAGCCGTAGTGCGCAAAGCGACGGAAAAAGATTTGGCGCAGTATCGAGCGAACGTCGAAAAAAGGACGCCGTCTATACGTCAAGCGCAAGAGCTTGTAAATAAACGTAAACTGGACATGAAGATTGTAGACGCGGAATTTACTTTCGACAACGGTAAAGTGATATTTTATTTTACTTCGGATAACAGAATCGATTTTCGCGAACTTGTAAAAGATTTGGCGAACGCGTTTCGCATGCGTATAGAATTGAGGCAGATAGGTATTCGCGACGAGTGTAAAATGAAAGGAGGATTAGGTCCTTGCGGTAGAGTATGCTGTTGTAACGACTACCTTGCGGATTTTACGCGAGTATCTATAAAAATGGCTAAACATCAGGGACTTTCGCTAAATCCCACAAAAATTTCGGGTTTATGCGGCAGACTTATGTGCTGTTTGAAGTACGAAGACGATTACTATGCCGAAACGTTAAAGTTTATGCCTAAAATAAATCAGGAAATAACTACTCCCGACGGACTGGGTACGGTTGTCAGCGTCGATTTGTTGAGGCAAACCGTGGTCGCGCGTATCACTTTAAAGGACGAATCGACCGAACTGCACGAATACGATTTGGCAAAACTGGGTATAACGCCAGAATATTCGTCCCCGTGTAAAGAGTGCCAAGCTTCTGCGGAAGAATGCGCAGACTCCGAAAACGACGATACGGAAACTGACGTTAACGAAGAATAATTATTTCTCTTAAATTTGCGCCGCTAATACGGCGCTTTTTTTATTTAAACTATTTTTGTGATAGCTAACGCAAACAGTATGACTGCGGAAAAAACGTTAGATTTGGGAATAGCTATTTTGCGCGCTAATATTTGACCGAGCAGCATCGTAAAGTAGTGCGTTACCGCAAATACGATAGGCGCAACGAACGCAGTGCTTCCCGTTGCAAGCGTTAAATTTGCTATTGAAGCGTCCATGCCTACCGCTATTCCGATAACGAGGCTTTCGCCAATGGTTACGTTTTGCAAAGTAAATTGCTGTTCTTCTTGTTTTAGCAGATTTATTATCGCAAGTAACGTCAGCATTACCGCTCCTAAAACGTTGGCGTAATCTTCAAACAGCGCAACAAAATAACGTCCTATAAACGTTGTTGCCGCGCATAAAAGCAACGTTATCAAAGCGACTGCGGAAGGAAGGGTTAAATTCGCTTTTTTGTTAAGTGATAATGAAAACCCCGCTACAAAACTATCTAACGATACGATTATCGCGGTAATAAATAAAGTAGCTATTTCCTTCACTTGAGTACTCCATTAGTTTAGTAATCGGTAGATTTTAGATTAAGACGAACTATCCTCGTTACTATTTAAATTATGCTTTCGACATAAATTGTGTTTATTTGACGAATAAAGAAATTCATTTTATAAGCCGCTTTTACTGACAGCTATATTGCTATATTCGATTTATAGTTTCGGCGACGCGTAATAAGCAGCCGAAAAAGTATTTTGAACGGGACAAGGCTTGTAATATACGTAAAATATTCAGAGTCGGATTTCCGCCTAGTGAACTTAGCGTAAAAAGTTGACAAGAAACGCAATTAAATGTAAAATAATTGCATATGCGGTGTAATACCGTTTTTTGAAGTATGCTAATGTGGGACTGTTTAAGTCCTTCGGAGGAATTATTGTGAAAAAGTTTGTAAGTTTGTTTATAACTTTGGTGCTGTTGGTATCATTGTGTTCAACCGTAACTTTGGCTTTCGCCGAAGATAACGTAGCCGTTACGGGAGTTAGTTTCGATAAAGCGTCCGATAGCCGTGAAGTTGGCGAGGGTACGTTGACGGTAAAGGCGACGGTCGCTCCGTCCAACGCTACCAACAAAGGCGTCGTTTACTCGATGGCTGATGAAAGCGCTGGAAAGGGCGTTACGGTGGATTCTTCTACGGGTATTGTTACTATAGACTCGACTGCGGCTATAGGCGAATATATCATAGTAGCTGCGTCCAGCGAGAACAGCGCATTAACCGCCCGTTTTACGCTCAAGTTGACCGCTCCGCGTCAAAAAATAGTTTTTAACGAAGAAAAATTTTGGACATATCTCGACGCCGAAAACAAAAACTACAAAATGGATATGAAATCCAGTTTTATGGTAAGCAACGAGTGGCTTAAAGATTCCGCTAAGGTAGCCGAAGTGTTTGAAAACATAAATTATATGGTGGAAGATGACGAAGGTTATAAGGACGAAAAAGACAATTTAGATAAAATTTATATCGAATACCGTACTCCCAGCGAAGACCCCAGAGAAGAAAAATGGGGCGACGCTAAACTCGTAACGAGCACGTTTTCCGTCAATACTTCGGGTTGGTGGACTTTCCGTTATTTAATCAAAGATAAAAACGACAAAGAACTTGCGCGCAGCAGCAGTTTCGTACGTTATGCGGAAGACCTTACTAATCCCGTTGTAGATTTGTCCGACAGTATGAAAAACAAAGCTAAAGACGGACTGACTTCCGGAATTACTTATTCGATATCTACGTCGCTGAGCATAACCGATTCGTCTTCAACAACCGTTACTTACATAGTTGAAAAATTGGTAAAAGGTGTTTGGACTAAGATTTACGACAGCGAAAGCAAGGAAGTTACGAAAGGATACGAAAACAATATTTCTACAAGCGGCGTTATCACTCCCGTTGACAACGATATCAACAAAGATAAAACCCCCGTTTACAAAATAACGTATACCGTTGTCGATTCTTACGGCTACGAGGGAGTTTCTTCCGGTGAAAATCAAGTCGAATTCCACCCTGAATTATTGTTGTTCGTCAATGCTCCCGAAGGAACGGAAAAACAGGCTCAAAAAATAGAAGCTTGGAAAATCGTTCTTTACGTAATAGCGGGACTTTCCGCAGTCGGTATCGTAGTGCTTCTTTGCATCAAACCCAAACAAGCGACCGAAATCGGAACCAAAGTGAACTATAACAAAGATTCCGATGAAAAAGAAGATGAATCTCAAGATAACAAATAGAGTATTCAATTAGCAATCAAACGCGTTTGAAAACAAGTTTATTCTTGTTTCAAGCGCGTTTTTTTTTAATCGGTTAATTTTTATGTTCGCGTGTATTTTAGATTATGATAAATTTTATATGCGATTAAAAATTTTTTTGAAATAATTTAAATACGGCAAAGCATATTGTCTTTTTTTATACTAGGCATCAAGTTTATAAATATTAAAAGAGAGTTAAAAAACTTTGCTAATTGGCAGCGGTTGTGCTATAATAAAGCCATCAACGATGATTATCGGCGCTAAAATATATTTGCGTTTTTTACGAAAATCGCTCGCGTCTGACAATCGTCTAAAATTATTTCGGAGGACGAACAATCTATGCAATACTCACACGAAGTAGAACTTATGCAGTGCGTGGCAAAGGGTTGCAATCACGGTCCCGCGCCCATTCCCGAAGAAGGCAAATGGGTTCAGGCGTACGATATCAAGGATATCAGCGGGCTTACTCACGGTTGCGGTTGCTGCGCGCCCCAACAAGGCACTTGCAAACTTACTTTGAATATTAAACAGGGCGTTATAGAAGAAGCTCTCGTTGAAACAATCGGCTGTTCCGGTATGACGCACTCTGCGGCTATGGCTGCGGAAATTCTGCCCGGAAAGACGCTGTTGGAAGCGTTGAACACCGATCTTGTTTGCGACGCTATAAACGTTGCTATGAGAGAACTGTTTTTACAAATAGTGTACGGACGCAGTCAGTCTGCATTTTCCGATGCCGGTCTTCCCGTCGGAGCCGGACTGGAAGACCTTGGAAAAGGACTTCGCAGTCAAATCGGTACGATGTACTCCACTAAGGTTAAGGGACCGCGTTATCTCGAAATGGCCGAAGGATACGTAACCCGCTGCGCGCTGGACGATAACGGCGAAATAATCGGTTACGAATATGTAAATCTCGGCGTTATGATGAAGTTGGTACAGGAAGGCGTATCGGGAAACGAAGCTCTTGAAAAGGCAAAAAAACACTACGGACGTTTTGAAAACGCCGCCAAATACATAATTCCGCGTAACGAATAACAGGGGAGGAAAAGAAAATGGCTATCAGATTTGAAGGTTATGAAAGAAGAATAGACAAAATCAATTCCGAACTTAAACAATACGGAATAAAATCGCTCGAGGAAGCGCGCGACTTATGCTTGTCTCACGGAGTAAACGTCGAAGAAATTGTAAAGGGCGTACAGCCCATAGCGTTTGAAAACGCGGTTTGGGCGTACACTCTCGGATGCGCTATCGCGTTTAAAAAAGGCGTTAAAGCGGCGGCGGAAGCTGCGGAGTGCATTGGACTCGGGCTTCAGGCGTTTTGTATTCCCGGCAGCGTTGCCGACCAACGTAAAGTCGGATTGGGACACGGTAATTTAGGCGCAATGCTTCTTCGTGAAGAAACGGATTGCTTTGCATTCCTTGCGGGACACGAAAGCTTCGCCGCAGCCGAAGGCGCAATAGGTATTGCCCGTAACGCTAATAAAGCGCGCAAAAAGCCTCTTCGTGTCATCTTAAACGGATTAGGCAAGGATGCCGCATATATAATATCTCGCATTAACGGATTTACATATGTTCAAACGAAATACGAATACTATACGGGCGAACTTACGATTGTAAAAGAAACGGCGTTTTCCGACGGAGAAAGAGCTAAGGTTCGCTGCTACGGAGCGGACGACGTAAACGAAGGCGTTGCGATTATGCGCAGCGAAAAGGTTGACGTTTCCATTACGGGTAACTCCACCAACCCCACGCGTTTCCAACATCCCGTTGCAGGTACCTACAAGAAGTGGTGTCAGGAAAACGGCAGAAAGTATTTTTCCGTTGCTTCCGGCGGCGGTACGGGTCGTACGTTACACCCGGATAACGTCGCGGCAGGTCCCGCTTCTTACGGTATGACGGATACTCTCGGTCGTATGCACAGCGACGCGCAGTTTGCCGGCAGCAGCTCCGTTCCCGCTCACGTAGAAATGATGGGCTTAATCGGAATGGGCAACAATCCTATGGTCGGCGCAACCGTCGCCTGCGCAGTAGCGGTTTCCCTAGCAAAGTAACTATATATTGTATCTTAAAATGCGCTCTCACACAAAATGTGGGAGCGCATTATATTATTGTCATAAACCATAGGTATGTAACGGCAAAAAAGTCCACATTTCGTCAACATTTGTAACGAGTTTTTCCCTACTATGTTGACCGAAAATTGCATTTCCTCTTCAAAAATGTTGACTTTTTTGACCGTTTTGCTATTTTTCACCCTCAATTTACATTCCGATGGTTTGACCATTTTTGCTACTAATTTGTTATAAATTTTGCTAAATAGGTTTAAACAGCAATAATCCTATATGTTTTAGCGATTTGTGAAATGAAAAATAATAACGTTTTGCTCAGTACAATTAATAATTTAGTATCGTGACATTTGTAAATGATTTATTGTTACAAAACTTTTAATCTTGCTAAATTATTATAATTTTGGGAAAGTTCGAAACAAATTTATTTCAAACGCTTGACGAACAAATGTTCCATATTATATAATACAATTACAATAAATCAACGACGAAACATTGTTGAACTTAGCAATATACAAAGATGATGTGTAAAGTTTATTGAATGAGATATTAAGTTGATTCCGCCCCGAAATAACTTAATATAATTAGTGGCAAACGTTTGAATTCCTACGCTACGGACTTCCCAACCGTAACCAAAGTAGTGTTCAAAATCCAAATCGTATCGTCATAGGGAAAGGAGGGTATTATGGCGAAGAATAAGTATTCGCTCGCCTGTCCGCTTTGTCAAACAAAGTTAATAGAAAGATGCAACCATTGTTCGGGAATAGTAATTACTTGTCCCCATTGCGGTGCGTCGGTATTGGCAGATATAGAAATAAGCGGACATATAAGGTAATTAAACAGCAACAGGCAGTTGCACAATAAAAATTAAATAACTAAACCGCATATTGCGGACGGATAGAGGTCGTCTTGAAATAAGAACAGTAAATCCCCGCGTCGAATATGCGAAGTTGTGTAGAAATAGAAGTTATCCGTAAAAGGAAATTATCCACGCCTCACAAGAATGCAATCCGTTAAGGGTTTGTTCTTGTGGGGCTTTTTCAATTTTAGGAATAGGCTATGAAATGGAATAACGGCAAAGAAAGAGCGAAATTTGAAAGAGAACAAAAAGAACTGCGCAAGCAATATTTAGAACTAGGTATGACGGAATTTCAAATAAAAGCAATGTACGATTTTGATAAATCCTATCTCAATCTACTTCAACGAGAAGCCCGCCATACGCAAAAGCTTGAGTTGGAATTATTTGACGAGAACGAATACGACGAGGCAAAAAGTCCATTGCTAAAAAGGTTTTTCAATAAAGTCTCGGTAGAAGATAGATACTTTGACGATCGTATTAATTGGATAGAGGAAATAGACAGTGAAGATATATATTTTGCAATTAAGGCGATGTCTGAAAAAGATAAAAATATTTTGACTTGTTTGGTTTTCGACGACTTAACTGTCACGCAAACGGCAAGATATATCGGAGTAAGTCATCAGGCAATTTCCAAGAAAGTAAAAAAGTTTAAAAGAATTTTTGAAAAACGGTTGCGAAAATGCCGTTCTCGTGAGCTACCACTTGTAGGGGAAATGTAGTGTTCACTCATAAACAAATGCTAGAAGTGGCGCAAAGTAGGGGAAAATTATTTGCAGGGTGGATGCTTTTAGAAGCACAAACGCAACATCAAAAGCACAGCAAACAGTAATAAAAAACTGATATTAAAAGTTGTAATACCCAACAGTTCTGACTTTTATGTTATCGGAGGTGATAAAATTAATTATCTAAAAACAGGAGACAAAGCGAAATGAAATACAAAGATTGGCTCAACGAGTGGTTGACAAATTACGTCGTTACAACCGCCAAGCCTAAAACGATACAAAGATATACGGACATTGTGCAGCGGCACGTTATACCCAAGTTGGGCGATTGCGAATTGTCCGAACTTACTCTCATAATATTACAGCGTTTTGTAACTTATCTAATGCAAAACGGCAATCTTAAAAACAAAACGGGGCTAGCCGCAAGTACGGTTAACGTAATTATTACGGTGGTGCAAAGCTCACTCAAAACTGCCGCCAACGTAGGATTGCTAACTAATTATTGTGCCGACGGTATAAAGCGCCCCAAGGCGGAGTTAAAAAACGTAACTTGTTTTACATTGCCCGAACAAAAGAAAATAGCCGAGTTCATACTTACAAATAATAAATATAAACTTTACGGTATAGTAATAGATTTTTTTACAGGTCTACGTATAGGCGAATTGCTTGCACTTAATTGGGCGGACGTAGATTTCAAAAATCTTACGTTATCTGTTACCAAAACTTGTTATGATACAAAAAACGGCAGGGCAACCAACGCACCCAAAACCGTTTCGTCCAAACGGACAATCCCAATTTCTAAACAACTTATACCCATACTTAAATCGTTGCGACGTAACAATTGCTCGCAATACGTTGTGGCAGATAAACAAGGCAAGCCCGTATCCGTTCGCAGTTACCAACGCAGTTTCGAGTTGCTTCTCAAACGACTTAATATTCCTCATAAAGGCTTTCATTCGATCCGTCATACGTTCGCAACCCGCGCGTTGGAAACAGGTATGGACGTTAAAACCTTGTCCGAAATATTAGGACACAAAAACGCAACGGTTACGTTAAACCGCTATGTCCACAGCCTTATGGAACACAAGGCGGAAATGATGAATCGAATTGGCAAATTGTTGAATTAATTGTAATTACAGATAGTTGATAGGGATAATCTTATCGCGATCTTTAAGCGTAATAAGATTATCATACATACAGACAACTCCGCCCGAGCCGCGCTTGACGTTGGCAATTTTGTCAAGTAAGTCAAACGAAGCCATATCCTTTTTAGTTGGGTCGGCGTGTTTCTTTATTTCGATAGGGTGTATAACGCTGTCGCTTTCTATAAGCAAATCTATTTCATTCATTTCTTTATCTCTGTAAAAATAGATTGGCGGCTCCAACACTCCCTTGTTGTAATAACTTTTAATTATTTCGGCAATTACAAAAGTTTCGAAAAACGCTCCTGCCATTGCGCCGTTCTTTAAGACGTCGGGACTACTCCATTTTGTTAAGTACGCCGCAAGCCCCGTATCGAGGAAATACAATTTAGGCGTTTTGACTGCCCGTTTTGTTACATTATTGGAATACGGTTGAAGCAAGTACACTATATTAGAGGCTACAAGCACCGACAGCCATCTTTCGGCAGTGGGCTGGCTTATTCCTACGTCACGCGCAAGCGAAGAGATATTCAAAAGATTTCCCGTCATAGCGGCTGCGGCGATCATAAATTTCGAAAATTTGACTACGTCGCCTATTTCGGTCAGTTCTCTTACGTCCCGTTCTATATAGGTGCGTAAATACGCGGCGTAAAACATCTGCCAATCGTAGTCGGGATTTTCGTACAGTTCAGGCATACTGCCGCGATGAATAATATTCCATATATCGTCGTACCCGATTTCTGCAGGACGTTTTTTTCTTTCCGCAAAGTAATCTTCGGTAGGAATGAACGGAACGTCGAAATCTACGCCTTGCATTTCCCGTAAGGAGTAGCCGAGCAACGTAACAAGTCCGATTCTGCCCGATAACGATTCGCTCACGCCTTTCATCATTTTGAACTGCTGCGAACCGCACATAAAAAACGAACCTTTTTTACGGTCGCGGTCTATAAGGAGTTTTATTTGCTCGAATAGTGCCGGCGCTTTTTGAATTTCGTCTATAAAAACAGGCGGGGGATTATCTTTGAAAAACGTACCGCTTTGTTCCTGCGCCGACGTACGCACAACGATATCGTCAAGCGTGACATAGGCAATGTCTTTCGTAATATTTTTAAGCATTGTGGTTTTCCCCACTTGACGCGGTCCCGCAACCAAAACAGCCCCGAACATCTTCGAAAGTTTTTCCACAGTTTTTTCTGCGCTTCTGGTTCTATACATAACGTTGCTCCTTATGGCTAATTTAATATCCAATATTATTATAGCCAAAAAAAAGTGAAATATCAAGTGTTTTATAAGAAAAAATTTATAGGCAATAAGAGTGCTCGGGCAAAACAAAAAATGTCCATCTAATACTATATTAGATGAACAGTAATTTATACAATATTAGCACTTTACCGTCGCAGTGTCAATAAATGTAGAAAAATAGATGGCAATTTGTTCGTTTTCGTAATATTAGATACCCGTTTTAACTAATTTTGTTCATCTAATATAGTATTAGGTGAACAAATTGTAATGTAAAAATACGTCTAAAATCGTGTTATACTGCGGAGGATATTATGAGTAAAACACAAAAAAGAATTTTAACTTTGTTGCTTGCGGCGATAGTCGCAATCGCGGTTGTGTGCGCAATCGTTGTTCCTAACGAACTCGCGTTGCAAAATAACCAGCAAGTCGCTTTAAATTCGTTAAAACAGCAAGAGGGCAACTATGACGCTCAAAAGCTGGTGTTAAACAAGACTTCTAAAGAAAAAGCGCAGTTACTTGCGAACAAGCTGTCCGCCAAACTGCGTATTACAAGCGACGGAACATTCGCAACGCTTACTCTGCCCGAAGGAGTGAAGGTCGAGGACGTATATTTTAACAAGGAATACCGTAAATATCTGCCCGAACTCTCTTTAGACGTATACAGCCGTACCAGCGACATTAACGCCAACGAACGTATTCCGTCCGCTCCGCAATATTCCGTTACGGATACCCGCTATTCCGAGCAAACGTATTTAAACTATCTCAATATGAGTACGGTTTGGAACAGTTACAAGGGTAATAACGTAACCGTTGCCGTAATAGATACGGGAATCGACACCGACCATCCCGAATTTGCCAATAAAATAAGCATAAATTCCTATAATGCCACGCAGGACAAGGTGGTAAAGGATTACAATAACGACTGGTCGCTTATTGAGGACGAGCAGGGACATGGCACGTCGGTTGCGGGCGTTATAGCATCCGCAATGGACGGACAAGGTATAGTAGGTATTGCGCCTAACGTCAATCTGCTTGTTATCAAGGCGGAATGTACTCCGAGCGGCGCGTTCATTAACACGTCGGACTTGGTATTCGGCTTATATTACGCTATCGAACAGGATGTCGATGTCGTCAATATGTCTTTCGGCGGTTACGGTCAAAATCCGTATGCCGCTCCTTTAAGACTTGCGGTAGACAGCGACATAATCTGCGTTGCCGCGGCAGGCAACGACGGTACAACTCAGCTCTGCTATCCCGCGGCGGACGAAAACACAATTTCAGTGGGCGCGCTTGCTGAGGACAGTTGGCAGTTTGCATCTTACTCCAACTACGGCGAAAACGTAAATATAGTGGCGCCGGGCACAACGTTCACCGCTAAAATGGACGGAACTTACGGCATTGCAACGGGCACTTCGCTTGCGTCTCCCGTTGTAGCTGGCGCAATGGCGTTACTTAAACAACAAAACAAACGTATCGAATACGCCGACGTTCAAGAACTGCTGTACGCTTCCGCTTACGACTTGGGCGGTTTAGGACAAGACTTTACATACGGTTACGGCGCATTGGACGTAAGCGCGTTGCTTATAGAACAACGCGGCAAAGTCACTTTCGATATGCTAACCGACGAGCTAGAAGATATAGATCAACTGTTCATTCGCAATCATACTTTTCAAAATCTTCCCGAACCCGAACGCCTTTACGCTATATTCGACGGTTGGTATTACGATATTCAATGTACCGAAGAATTAAATTGGTACGAGGACGTATTCACAAGCGATTTAACTTTGTACGCCAACTGGGTAAACGAGGACGACGGCGTTCCGTACACTTACGTAACTTTAGCGGACAATACTATCGAAATTCGCAGTTATACGGGTCGTCGCCGTTATATAACAGTTCCCGAAATTATTGACGGCAAACAGGTTACAAGCATAGGCGATTTTGCGTTTTCTAATCAAACGAGATTGCGCGAAGTAACCTTGCCCAACACTATCAATAACATTGGGCGTAGCGCGTTCGAAAACTGTGTGAATCTAACAAATATTACAATTCCGCAGGAAGTAACGTCAATAGGAGTTAAGGCGTTTAGCAACAATATACGTTTGCACAGCGTTGCGTTCAGTCCTAACGCTAGATTACAATCGGTCGGTAACGGCGCGTTCGCGTACAGCGGACTTACCCGTATCGAACTGCCTAAATCGGTAAACAGTGTCAACGGCTCGGCGTTTTTGGGTGCAACAAATTTGCAGGCTATTAACGTGGATAAAGCCAACGCTTCGTTTATGTCCGTTAACGGCGTACTGTTTAATAAGTCGGGTAGTTCGCTTGTGGCGTTCCCCGCAGGTATTACAAAAACTTATACCGTTCCCGTCAATACCCGTTCGGTCGAAGATTATGCTTTCGGCTATTCCAAATTAACCTCAATAAACTTGTCTTACGTTCAGCGCATAGGCGATAGCGCGTTCGTGTACTCGTCGTTAAATGAAGTTTCTCTGCCCGATACCTTAACGTATCTCGGCGAATCGGCGTTTAGCAACAACTTTAATTTAAGCAGAGTAACGTTAAGCAGCGCATTGGAAAACATTTTAAATAAAGCGTTTGCCGGTTGCAATATGCTTGCGGAAGTTACTATACCGTCCGGGGTAATAAGCATAGGCAGCTCAGCGTTTGCTCAAAACGTATCGTTGCAATCCGTAACGTTTGCGGAAAATTCCCGTCTTAACCAAATAGGTGCGCAAGCGTTTTTAAAGTGCTCCTCTTTGCAAAGTATTACTATTCCCAACAGCACGATAGCAATCGGTCAGCAAGCGTTTAGCTATTGTTCAGCATTGCAAACCGTAACAATAAACAACAACTCTAATTTGCAGGCAATCGGCGCCGAAGCGTTTGGTAACTGTGTAAGCCTAACCAAAATCAACCTTCCGCAAGGTTTACTGCAAATAGGCGGTTACGCGTTTATGAATACTGCGCTTGCAACCGTCAATGTTCCCGCAAGCGTTAACAGTATAGGTTCGGGCGCGTTCGCATCCTGTCATGTACTCACCGCAATCAATGTGGACGTAAGCAATGCGGTATACGTAAGCTCGGACGGCGTGGTGTACAATAGAGACAAAACCGTCCTTGTTGCGTACCCGTCTGGCAAAGCGGCAACGTCTTATTCGGTACTGTCATCGGTCGAAAAAATAGGCGACGCGGCGTTCTACGGCTCGTACAATCTCGCAAGCGTAACATTGCCTTCCGCGCTTAAAACTGTCGGCAAATACGCGTTTTACGATTGCAAAAACATTACGGGTTACTCTCTGCCTGCGTCTCTGCAAAGTATCGAGGAGTACGCATTTGCATTGAACGCAAAAATACGCACCCTTGCAATTCCGGATAACGTAACGCAATTATCCCGTTACGCCTTTGCGTACGATTACGCGCTGTACAGCGTTTCCTTTACCGCAGACAGCAAGCTTCCGCGCATAGGCTTCGGAGCGTTCGCGCATACGGGCTTAACCTCTTTCCGCGTGCCTGCAAGCGTGTCCTCTATCGCTCAGTACGCCTTCGACGGCTGTTCCAACCTCACAACCGTTACGTTCGCCCAAAACAGTCAGTTGCCCGCCGTTTCGGCGTATATGTTTGACGGCTGTTCCAACCTCACAACCGTTACGTTCGAACAGGGTTCGGCTTTAACCAATATTCAGGCTCACGCGTTCGAAGGTCTTACTAAACTGCAAACCGTCAACTTCGGTAACGCGCAAATCACCAACATAGATAACTACGCGTTCCGTTTCTGTCAAAGTTTAACAACGCTTACTATCCCCAGCGGCGTTACGGATATAGGTCGTTATGCGTTCTACGGCGCAACTAACCTTACACGTTTGGATTTGCCCGAAAGTATCGAGTTCATCGGACGCTACGCATTTTACGGCGCAAGCAACTTGGACGTATATTTCGAGTCGCTTATGCTGCCTATGGGCTTGCAGGAAAACTGGGATAACGGCATAAAGGGCTACTACGTAGGTGTTGCAAACGTGTTAACAAAGGGCGATTGGACGTATGCCGAACTCAAAAACGGCAACGTGTCTCTTGTTAAGTACAACGGAACCGCAACCGAGCTTGACTTAAATACGCTCGACCTCGGCGCAGACGTGGAAACGATAGGCGGTTACTGCTTTAACAATTCCAACGTAACAAGCGTCGTTCTTCCGCAGTCCCTCACGCACATTCAGGCATACGCCTTTGCAAACAGCAAAATTACTCAAATTTAGAAGATGACGAAATGTTAAATGATCTCAAAGAATCAATTAAAATTCATTTGAGGCGTGGAGATAAGTATGTATACGATATAATTATGTCATATAAAAACGAATGTTTTTGCGCTGATACAATTTGGGAGGAGAGCGTTGTCTACAACGAGTTTTCACAAGAAATTGAACTATGCGAAAATAAATTGAAAGAAAAAATAAAAGATATAGACGAAGATGATATGCCGTTTTAGAATATATTAAGATTAACGAAGGTCGTTAATTATTAATAAATATGTAGTTCTTGCCAAATTTTTAAGAATAAATCATGTGTCCATCCAGCAGTAAAAACCGCATTGTGATGGTAACCATAGGGATGAAAGTGCGAAAAAGTCAACATTTCGTCAACATTCCGATGAGATTTAATAAAAACGGATAAGACCAAATTGAAACAAATTATACATTTCCTTATAATACAATTGCGGCAAAACCGACAAAATAGCGTGTTTTATAAGGTTTTGGGATATATAAAACTGCAATTTTTCAAGGGGCAACAACCCTATGGTCGGCGCAACAGTCGCCTGCGCGGTTGCAGTTTCTCTCGCAAAGTAGCTGAATAAGAATTGTTTTGTCTGCAATTTTGCTTGCAAGCGAAACAATTTGCAATGCCCAGTTACGAAGTAAAAAACGTTGATTTTTTGCAGTAAAACAAAGTTTAACATATCAATAAGGGTAGCGAATTGACGTGATTCGTATAAGGTATATATTGTAATTTTTCACAAGCCCCTACACACGATGTAGAGGCTTGTTATCATATTAGCAAAAATCCATCGGCTTAGCCGATGGATTGATGTTTTTGTTTATTTTTTTGAAAGATATAACGTTTTTTTGATTAGTATCGCGAAAGCTATTTATTGCTCTTTGCAGCGGGCGACCGATGAGCGTTCTACAAGTGTTGTAGGGACGATAATGCGTTTCGGCAGAGATAAATCGCCGTCAATACGTTGTAACAGCGTGCTTGCTGCTATTTCGCCGATTTCCGCCTGCGGAATGGCAATAGTAGTTAATGGTGGATTGAAATACTTTGCATCTGCTATATCCGAAATACCTATAACGGATAGTTCGTCCGGTATCGAAATATTAAGAGTGTGCAACGCCGACATTGCGGCAATCGCCATATGGTCGCTTCCGACGAACAGCGCGGTGGGGCGGTCTTCAAGCTTCATCAATTCCACCGTCTTTTTAAAGCATATCTCACGGTTCCAGTCGCTGTCGATTATCCATGCGGGGTTAACCTTTAGTCTGTTTTGTCGCATCATACGCAAGTACGCTTCGTATCTGCCTATAGACATTACGTTTTCCGAAATATGCGCGCCGATGTACGCAATTTTTTTATGTCCTTTTTCAATCAAGTATCGCATGGCTTGGCATCCGGCTTCGAATCGGTCGTAGCAGACGTTGTCTATGGATTGCTGCAGGGAATCTATACCCACAATACATTTGATTTTCGAACTCAGACGTTTCATTGTTTGTTCGTCGGGCTGGTCCATAAGTATTAGCCCTTTCGACGGTCGGGCAAGCAACGAATTGAGCGAATCTTCATTCATTATGTCGAATTGAGATACTATAAAATCGAAATCGTAATTTTGCCGTCTTAGATAATCCTGCGCGCCGTTTAAAATAGCGTGATAGTAGCTGTCTTCGGTACGTTCTACTGTCAGGCGCGATATGCATCCTATAGACGCGTGCGTTTCCGCATTACGCTTTTTATAATTCGGATTAGGCTTATAGTTGAGCGCGGTAATAGCTTTAAGTACTCTTTCGCGTGTTTCATTCGTCGCTTTGTAATCGGGGTCGCGGTTAAGTATTCGCGAAACCGACGCAATGGATACGTCTGCTAACTGAGCCACGTCCCTAATTGTCGCCATAAACGTTTCCTCCGTTTGTTTATCTGTTACAGTCTAATGCATTTTCAGTTTCTTGTCAATATGTTTAGTAAACAAAATATTCCGAAAATTACATAATTCAATGTATTTCGGAGGATTTTTATATATTTATTCGATTGAAAACCCAAGATTATCTTAGTAAACAATTTAGTAAACAAAATATTTTATTAAATTTTTACAAAGAGTATTGACCATTGTCGAAACATATGTTATTTTATACAATATAGACGTTGAAAAAAACGTATCAAATATTATATTTTTGAGAGGCGAACATGAGACAATATACGGTTGCGATTGCCGGACTCGGAGGGCGGGGACTGCACACGTACGCGAAATATCAGGACAAATTTCCCCAACGTATGAAAATTGTTGCCGTAGCGGATATCGACAAGGAGAAGGTCGAATACGCGGGAAATATGTACGCGGTGCCGCAGGATATGCGGTTCGATAGCGCCGAGAGTTTGCTTGCGCGCGAAAAACTTGCCGACGTGCTTATATTGGCTACGCAGGACCGGCAACACGTGGCTCAGGCGCTTGTCGCGTTGGAAAAAGGCTACGATATTCTTTTGGAAAAACCAATTTCTCCGTTTTTGGATGACTGCAAAGCTTTACGCGCGGCGGTAAAGAGAACAGGTCGGTTTGTTCTTGTGTGCCACGTACTCCGATATACAACGTTTTACCGCACGGTAAAAAAGGCTATCGACGATGGCAAAATCGGTGATATCGTAAGCGTTCAGGCAATCGAGAACGTAGGCTATTGGCATATGGCGCACAGCTTTGTACGCGGAAATTGGCGCAACAGTGACGTCGAAAGTCCGATGATTTTGCAAAAGTGCTGTCATGACTTCGATATATACGGTTGGCTTATAGGTAAAAAGTGCATTGGAGTATCTTCGTTCGGGAATTTGAGATATTTTAGAAAAGAATGCGCGCCCGAAGGCGCTACCGAGCGCTGCTATAACTGCCCTCACCGCGGCGCTTGCGTGTATTCGGCTGAAAAAATTTATTTCGACCAAGCCGATATAGGTTTCCGTCTCGGCAATACCGGTTGGCCTATCGATATTTTGGCGGAAAATCCTACGGAAGAAAAAATTAACTCCGCGCTGAAAACCGGACCGTACGGTCGTTGCGTATTTCATTGCGACAATAACGTCGTCGACCATCAGGTTTGCAACTTGCTGTTCGAGGACGGCGTAACCGTCGATTTCTCAATGTGCGGCTTTACCGCAAAAAACTGCAGACAATGTAAAATCATGGGTACGAAAGGGGAAATCGTCGCCGACCAACTTCAAAACATCGTATCCGTTCAACCGTTCGGAGAAAATGCGACGATTTACGATATTAACAAAATCGCGGATGACCTTTCGGGACACGGCGGCGGCGACAACGCTATGATGACGGAATTTTTTGCTTACTTAGACGGCTCGTCCGTTGACGTTTCGTCTACTATCGAAAATTCCGTTCAAAGTCATGAAATTGCGTTTGCGAGCGAAATTTCCCGTTTGGAAGGCGGCAGATTCGTTGCGCTTGACGAATTGCGCTGACAAACCCCGTAACAATGAAATGGAGGAATATTGATATGAAAAAAACCGCGAGCGTGCTCATAGTTTTATGCGTTTTGCTTTGCTGTGTAATTTTTGCCGGCTGTACAGAACATATCAGCATATTTTCGCGTCCGCTTGCCAAACGCGACAAATTTACCGAAGACGGTAAAAAAGTGGAGTGGCTTGACGTTGCGTCGTTCAGCACTTACTATGGAGTGTATGACGAAAAACAAAAGAACTATGACGTTGCGATTTGCGAATCTAAAAATCTCGGCGAAGACGGTATAGCTAAATTAAATGCCGCGGGTGTTTATACAATTTGCTATATTTCTATCGGCGAGGATCACGGTTTGAATGTAGGCGACGGACTTGGAGAAGGCGGTTGGGCGTCTTACTATATTTACGAAAACGGCGCTCCCAAGAAAAACGGAAATTGGCAATCGTATTTTGTTGATGCGGGAAGTCCCGTTTGGCAGGAAATGGTTATCGAGAACGCGCGTAAAATCTTAGATATGGGCGCCGACGGACTGTTTTTGGACACCGTCGATTCTGTCGACGTGGATATGAATACAATGGGCGGTATGGTTTCTTTAATAAAAAGACTGCGCGAAGAGTTCCCAAAAGCCAAGTTGGTCGTTAACCGCGGTTTCAGTGTGTTGGAATACGTTTCGCAGTATATTGACGGACTGATGTTCGAAAGTTTTAATACGACGTGGGATTTTGTCAAAAACGAATCGGTTCAGTTAAGCGATTCGGCAAACGAATATAACATATCTACGGCGGTAAACACAGTCAATAAGCAGCGGCAGTACCATTATTTTCCGGTATTTGCGCTCGATTATATTAACGACAGCGACGACTTCCTTATCCAAACGTATATGGACCGTTCGTGGACTTACGATTTTATTTCGTATTTTACCACGGCGAAAGAACTCGACTTGGTGTACGTCTTTACCGAAACGCCTCAGTCTAAGCGCGGAAGCATTGCGCTCGTAGGAGAAGGAGATATAGCTCAAACCGCAGGCAAACCCAACGGCGATACAAGCGAAGCGAATTTGGCGTACGTGAAGAATAAAGTTACGTTAGAGGTAGACAGTTATTTCTCGTCCGATTATAGAAATAACAAGACTGCGGCGCTCAACGACGGTTATATAAGCGAAACCATGTACTGGGCTAAACGCGCTTGGGCAAGCGCTGAAGAAAAACCCGACGTCGGCGAAAACTACAAGGTTGACCATTGGATTGAAGCGACTTTTACCGAAAAGAAAAACGTTTCTAAAGTAAACGTATATTGGGGGTTTGATAACGGCGCGTATTACGCGGGTCAAACGGTAGTCATACAGGCGTATATCGACGGCGTCTGGAAAGAAATAGCCCGAGTTGACGGTATCGAACCGGGCGCTACCAAGACGGAAATCGTATTTTCAACGGTTAATGTTCAAAAAATTAAGATAGTGCAGCCCGCAGGTCAAGGCGCGAGTTTCCGCCGCGGTATAATGTGGGTAGGCGAAATTGAAATTTACGCTTAGTAAAAAGGAGTTTGTTATGAACAAAAAAACCAGTATTATAAGCATTGCGATGATATTTGTATTCGCTGTAAGTTTATTACTCGGCGGCTGTTACAAGGTGGACGAAAGTTACACTGCCGTCGCTCCCGGGGAGCTTCCCGCAAAGAAGGAGGGATTCGATTACGAAAAGGCGGGAATGGAACCGTACGATGAGGAGATAACGATTACGGTTGCCGCAATCGACTATCCCTTGGAAACGGGCGTCAAAGAAGGTACTACCCCGCGCAATCAAAGCTTCAACGACATTGTAAAAGAAAAGCTTAATATAAATCTTAAATACGTCATTTCTTCTACAGCTTCGAATTACGACAGAGATCTGCAGTTGAGAATAGGCCGTGGAGACGAACCGGATATGTTCTATACTACGTCCGCACAAACGTACACCAGTTTGCAAAATGCAGGACGCCTTGCAGACTTGGGACCCAGTTTTTGGTATCTCAACGAGGAATTGCAGGATATATATCTCAATGTAATGCCCGACGTATTGAAAAACGTAATGGCGGAAGGCAAACTCTATTCTTTCCCTATGACGGGCAATCCCAATGAATCCGCGCAAAAACTTTACGTTCGTAAGGATTGGTTGGAGATTTGCGGAATAATAGATATTCCGGCACAAATCACTATGGACGAACTTATTAACATCGGCGAGACGTTTATATCCAAAGGGGAAGAAATCGTTTCCCAAACCAATGTTCAAGTGTCCCGCGCGGACCAACTGATTCCTTTGGCTTTTCACAACGAGGTTATGTGGACGGGAACAGCCAGCGCGTCGGGAATAATGCAGGCGTGCGGAGCTTCTCCAGACGCATACTTTTTGGACGAACAAAGCGGTGAGTTGTATGCCGGTAATACCAGTCAGGAGATGAAAAACGCTTTGTCCGTTATGGCGGAAATGTATAAAAAGGGCATCATTGACAAGCAATTTACTACCAAAAACGTGGATATGGTCTACGACGATATCCGTTCGGGCAAGGTAGGTATGGTGTTCGGACAATGGTGGTTGCCCAACGGCGAAATTAACAATACCGTCAACAATATAGCCGGAGCCGATTGGATTTGTTTGGATTTACCTTCCTACGGCGGTAAAGAATCTCTCCCCATCGTTAAGCGCGTAAATATTCAAGGGTACAACTGCGTATCGTCTAAGTGTAAGTATCCCGAAGCCGCGGCTAAAATTATCAATTTGTTCTACGACATTTACTACAACGATAACGCCGAACAAATTTACGGTGAAAAAGTAAAACCGGAAAACGGCTTCTATTACAATATGGTACCTATCAAACTGTGGGATGCGACCGCTTCGGTAAAAGAGTATAAGCGCGTAAATTCGGTATTTAAAAACGCGTATGACTTAGGCGTGCGTATTTCTTACGACGACAACGGCAATTTAAAAGACGGTTCTTGGAAAGTGCTGACCGAAACGGAAATCGCCGGTTTATCCGTTGCCGAGAAGGAAAAATATCAAGCGCAGCTTGCCGAATACAACAAACTCAAAACGCGCGAAAAGGAACAGCACTGGAAATTGGGCTATCCTTACTATTGCGCCGTTCGTAACGGCACGCCGGTAAATCAAATGAGTAAAACCGATAAAAAAGGTTGGGGAATTTACCGTTGTATGATTGCCGACGATTGCGGTTACGACCAAGTAACGCGGCTGACCGAAGGCAGTCTAAAAGCGCGGCACGACGAATTTTACGGTTCTTCTTTGACTACGATGGAGGCTTACAGCGGTTACCTTTCCAATACGTTAAGCAAAGAAGTTTATATGCAAATAATCACCGGTCAAAAGGATATATCCTATTTCGATACGTATGTAAAAGACTACGCTAAAAACGGCGGAGACAGCATAATAAGGCAAATCAATCTTTGGTATCAAGCGCATAAGCCGAGCGGCAATTAACGCACTACAAAAGCAAGGAGCACCGAATGAGCAACACAAACAATGCGTTTGCAGCGCAGCCTTTAGACGGCAACTCGCTCTCTCGCAAACCGAAATTTAAAATCACAAGCAAGACGAAAACGCAGCTTATCATGTGGGGTATGATGCTTCCGTCTTTTGTGCTTGCGTTGATTTTTAACATAGTTCCGCTTTTCGGTTTGATAATCGCGTTTCAAAAGTACGAAGTAGGCGCGGGTATTTGGAAATCGCAATTCGTAGACGTCTATAACTTTACGCGGCTTTTCAATCGACCGGATTTCGGTCGGGTGCTCTTTAATACCGTTTACATTGCAATTTGGAAAATAGCTCTCACAACGGTATTGAGTATTATTACCGCGTTGCTGCTTAATGAAATGGTAACTAACCGAGGTAAAAAAATAGTTCAAACTATTATCTTTTTGCCGTATTTCCTGTCGTGGGCATTGATAGGCGCGGTCTTTGTAGATATGTTCGGTATAGACGGAGCAGTCAACGCTCTTTTGGGGACGAAAATCGACTTTTTGGCAAGCAACACCTATTTCCGTCCGATAATCATTCTAACGGACGTTTGGAAAAATATCGGTTATCAGGCGGTAGTGTTTCTTGCCGCTGTTACGACTATCGACCCGTCGCTTTACGAAGCGGCGGAAGTGGACGGGGCGAACCGTTGGCAAAAGTGTTGGCATATTACGCTTCCGTGTATCAAATCGATGATAATTTTGATTTGCGTTTTGAATATCGGAAATATTATGAACGCCGGTTTCGAGCAAATTCTAGTTATGTACAATCCTATCGTATACGAAACGGGCGATATTTTGGATACTTTGTCCTACCGTGAGGCGATGGTAACCGGCAGCGACTATTCGCTCAGTACGGCGATTGGTCTGTTCCGCGGCGTAATCAACTGCATCTTGTTTGCAATCGCATACAAGATAGCTCACAAAGTCAACGGCTATAAAATATTTTAGGAGGAGAGGTAGTATGAGTAAAGTACGCAGCACGCACCGAAGAAAGAGCTCTCCTTCGCGAATCGCTTTCGTGGTGTTCAATACCGTGGTTATGATTGCGTTCTCAGCGGTATGTCTTGCGCCGTTTATTAACCTTTTGGCGATTTCGTTATCCGATTCGCTGCCCGCCGTATCGGGTCAAGTCGGATTTTTCCCGTTAAATTCCGAAGGAAAATTGGGGATAAATTTAGACGCTTACAAATATTTGGTACAAAAGAGCGACTTTTTCAAAGCGTTCGGCATATCGGTCGCGCGTGTGGTTTTGGGAGTTTTAATCAGCGTTACCGTTCAAATGCTCGCCGCATACCCTATGGCTCGTGGAGACCAATTTAAGGGCAGAAAATTTTTCGTCGTATTTTATACGGTAACTATGTTCTTCAGCGGAGGACTTATTCCTACGTACCTTGTAATAACGGGTTTGGGATTGTACGACAATATTTTGGCTCTTATATTGCCTACGGCGGCAAATGCTTGGAATATGGTGTTATTCATTAACTTTTTTAAACAAATCCCAAAGGATTTGGAGGAATACGCCTATTTAGAAGGCATGAACCCCTTTGCGACACTAATAAAAATTGTTCTGCCGCTTTCGCTTCCCGTAATCGCGACGGTGGTTCTGTTCACGGCTGTTGCTCATTGGAACAGTTGGTTCGACGGTTTTATCTATATGGAAAAAGAACATTACCCTCTGCAAACGTATATTTACAATATGATAGACGAATTTACTACGCTTTCAAAATCCGACGATCCCGCCATGCAGGAACTCGTCAAAAACCTTCCCGGCAAGACTCTCAGAAGCGCGCAGATATTCGTAGCCATGCTGCCTATAATGTGCGTATACCCCTTTGTACAAAAGTTTTTCATAAAAGGTTTGACTCTGGGCGCGGTAAAAGAGTAAAAGGCAAGAAACGGAGAAATATTATGAAATTTTCAGATACCCGAAAAAAAATATGTATCTTGACACTGATTGCGGTTTTAGCGATTTCGATGATAATAACGTTTACTTCGTGTAACCGTAAAGTGGCGTGGGACGACGTATTAGAACCCGAGGACGTCGAATCTATCGACGTTACGTCTCCCGCAATTACTTTGCCGGATAAACCCGACGAAGTACCCGCAACGGATAAGACGCGACCAACGTCTTTCGGAGAGGTTTCGGTAAGCGACGCCTGCTATACGTTGGAGGACGGAATTCAAAACGAAAGTCTGTTTTCCGTATCGTATAATTCGGACGAAGCTTTGCCTGCTTACGCCTACGCGTACGTACCCGTAACAAATTACGACGGCAATCCTTATCTAAAAATCAAAGCGGACTGCGACAGCGTAGAACGTTTGGCAGTACTTGCGGTATATTACGAACAGTACGCCGATTCGCGTCCGGCGGTCGTAGTGTACAATAACGCCGTAATGGACGGAGGAAATCTTATTATCTGCAAACTTAACGATTCCGTACTGTTGGATAGTCATTACAACGCTATAGTTAACGAAAAACTTACGCAAAAAACGGTCTGCGGTTTTATGCTATTGATAGATAGCAACCCAAAACAAGTAATCGACGAATATTCCGGTAAGTTTACCGTTACCGAGCTTGCGGCTGTGGGGGACGACGATCCGGATTTAAGTCAGCTGTATGCCGCGCCATACGTTTCCGGTTGGAAAGCCGGCGAAGGTTTTACATCTTGCGATATAAAAACGACTCCTTCCGAGTCTGCCGACGGTTTGGACGTCGAAGCCGCGTACTCCGTTCCTAAAGGAATCGCTCCGCGTATCGAGGCTAATATTACGAACTACAAGTCGGATTATACAACTGTCAAAATGGACGTTAAAGGTTTAAACGTCAAAACGCTTACAATTGCAATCAAATATTCTTTCAAAACTACCGATAGCATAGACTACAATTACTTGTCGTCGTTCAATATGACGATAGACAGCGAATGGGAGAGTATGGAGTTCGATTTCTCCGTTTTAGAAGAACTGAAAGATTGGAGCGGCGCGACCGTTCCTGGGTCGTACGTTAAAAATCTCAATCCGACGGCAATTTACTTTTTTACCGACAGTAATTGCGAAACGGCGAATGCGGGTACGTTGTACGTTCGCAACGTAGTGTTCTGCAAACCGTCGGAACAAGGAGACGTTGCTCCCCGCGTTACTTCTACGTGGTCGCTGGGCGCATCGGGTATCACAAAGAGCGACGTAAAAGAGGGCGGTATAGGTACTCTCGATTACAACAAGCGTCAGGGTTGGTTCCCGGTTACAATCAACGTTGCGGGTTACAATCCCGACTATTCCGTATTGGTAGTGCGCGTCAAGTTTTACAGTCAGTACAGCAATCTCGGCGTGGCTCTCGGATACGGTTCTTCGAATACCGTAATATTGCAATCCAAGGGTATGGGCGCGCCGGCAGGGTTCAGCGTAAAGTTGATTTCTCACAAGCAGGAAAACGGCACGGACGAAAAGGGTAACTACACTTTCCATACGTTCGAGATTGACTTTTCCGACGCTTCGACAACTAACGGCGGAAAGGAATCGTTAGCAAATCAAGCAATAACGAAAATTATGCTGTACGTCGACGCCGCCGCGCAAAGCAGCAGCGGAGATTGGATTGAACCTAGCGCGGGCAATCCGCTTAACCCCGCAAGGAAAATGCAGTTTGTCGGTATCGAATTCCGCAAGCCTCAGAAATAAACCGGCTTTTCCCGATTAGTACAATCGGTTAGTAAAAAATTTTAAAGGAGAAAAAGCAACAATGAAAAACATCAAAAAACTTTTGGCGTTTGTAGCGGTATTCGCGATTGTGCTGATGGGGGGGGGTATCTTAACCCTTACGGCTTGTCAGCCCGCCACATACACGTTAACTTATGCCGCGGGCGAAGGCAGCGGTGCGGCCCCGGCTGCGGAAAGTTACGCCGAGGGTGCCGAAGTAATAATCAAAGCTAACCCGTTTACCGCGCCGCAAGGTAAAGAATTTAACGGCTGGTCGGACGGCAGTAAGACTTACAAAGCTGGCGATAAACTAACTATGCCCAAGGCAAACGTAACTCTTACCGCACAATGGAAGACTTCCGAAAAACCTATTACCGAATATTGGACGGTAACGTTTAAAAACGGCGATACGGTAGAAAAAACGGTACAGGTAGTAAAAGGTCAAAAGCTGACTGCGGAACAAATACCCGCCGCTCCCACGATTGCGGACGACAAGGAATTCAAGGGTTGGTTCGACGGTGAAACTCAAATAACCGTTGATACGGTAATCAGCGGCAACATTACCGCTATCGCTAAAATCGATAACAAACCCACTCCCCAACCAGGATATTGGACAGTAACGTTTAAAAGCGGAACAACAACCGTTAAAACGGTGCAAGTAGAAAAAGGACAAAAACTTACTGCAGATCAACTTCCTCCCGATCCTGTAGGACTGCCCTCTCATCTGGAGTTCAAAGGTTGGTTTGACGGAGATACGAAAATCGACGAAAATACGACGATATCCTCCGACGTAACGGCGATTGCTAAGGTAGTGGATAATACTCCTCCCGCTCCGTTTACAAACTGGTGGGTAGATTCTACTACGGCTATTAAAGCTGCGGACAGTAGCGATTATTTGGTATCTGTAACACTCAAGGGCGCAATGGCTTCCATTTCATGCGGTGCGGATTTCGCTGCCGATTCGGCTGCGAACGGTTACATAGCGGTCAAATATTCCGGTACGGCTACGTTTGGAGAGCTTTCCATTTACGGTACAAAGGACGGCGGCGAAGTAAAAAGCGGAGTTGTCGCGAACATTGCAGACAGCGGATGGAACGTTACCAAAACCGTCGGTTCGGACTTCTCTGTAGTAGTAGCGCAGATAGGCGGTTATTATGGTGCAGGTGAGTTAAACATCGACACGATCACGAACGTCGGATTTAATTTAACCGGCGAAGGAGATCAAACTTTCACCGTGTTAGGCATTGAATTTTTGGCAAACGCAAACCATAATTTCGGCACGCCTACTCCTCCCGTTGTGGAACCTGGCGAATTGACAATCGGCGATTTAGTACCCGGCTGGGACGGCAACGGATACACCGTTACCAAAGACGGCAACGATCAAACCGTGTCTTTCAGCAGTCATCGCGGATACGAGTTGGTCAAATCGGAAATTACGCACTATACCGAAGATATGGCGTTTTTGTACTTAAACGTAACATTGAACGACGATATTAATCTCGGCGTGTATGCGGGAAGCATCTCTCTTTACGAACACGTAAAGGTTGCACGTGGAAATAAACAGATAGCCATACCTCTTACAGGTAAAAATCTCGGTTCTTCTTTCATATTGAACTTCTATTTCAACGCGGTTTCTAACCCGGGCGCGGAATACTCGGAAGAAAATCCCAAAACGGTTGTTTTCCACGAGATTTCGTTTAGCGAAACCGACCCTACCGTATCTGCTGATCCTAACCATTTCCGTACTCCCGTAGGTATGTCGGGAGTAAACTATTCCGAAAGCGACAAAAAAATAACCTATACCAACACAACTACGGACCATTACCGCTATTTGGAAATACTGCTTGACAATCACGACGTAGCGTACGACGTACTTGTCATTAATATCACGGGTTATAACGGATTAAGACTCGGCGTTCGCGCGCTTTATAACGACGAAATTGAAGGCGTAGTAACAGCTGCCACAAGCGACCTCATTTATTCGGGTTCGTACTACAGCGAAATCAAAACGGACGAAGCTACGGAAATTCTGCTTTATTTCGGCGCTAACGGTTTGAAAGGAAGAGTAGTTACGGGTATTCAGCTTTATTTCGACGTTCTTGCCGATGCGGGCAAGGAGGGCGAAGTTGAACTTACTCTCAACGGCATTTCGCTGCTTAAGAGCGCAGACCTCAATCTTTCCGATACGACTATCGAGGCTCAAGACGTTACGATTGCCGTCGGCGAAACTCCCGACTTCCACGCAGTTCTTAAATCCGGCGAAAACACAATTGAAGGTACGATAATTACCGAATACCGTCTTGCCGGTTCGACGGCTAATTACGAAGCGG
Source organism: uncultured Christensenellaceae bacterium (assembly GCA_910586905.1). GTDB lineage: Bacteria > Bacillota > Clostridia > Christensenellales > CAG-314 > Fimimonas. Next base: position 2,574 of record CAJUIV010000014.1, on the reverse strand, counting down.
GACTGCCCGCAACGGCTGGCACATACGAAGTACGTTTCTACTATATGGGTTCGCGTGAATATAATTATAGCAGAACTACTACCGTAACGCTTACGGTTACCGAAGCGTAACGGTCATACGGAAATTTACAACTTAAAGTCTAACACCCGCGCCTCTTGCCCTATAAACGGGAAAGAGGCGTTGGTAGTTAAGAGCGTCCCGATTGCGGAGATAAAGAGCTTGTTTCTTTAAGGCGAACGCCCTAAAACGCGCCGAATTTACTTTGTCAGAGCTTATTTCGGCGCAAAAAAACAATTCTGCAGCCTGCAATCGGCTGATATGAGAAAAATCGACAATAGAGTTTGCATATGTTATTAAAAAAAATCCATTTAAAATCGGTTACGTCGTTTTTTTTGGCTGTAATCTTATTTATAGGTAGTTTGTCTGCAGTGTGCTTCATTGATTGTGCCTCTGCGGATACGTCCGCAACCGAATACTCCGAATCGACTGATGAAATAGTGAATCCCGCAGCGGGGTTTTACAAAGCGATAACGGCAAAGCTTAGACGCGGCGTTTCCGACGCTCCTGTCGGCGAATATACGATACAGTATTACGCGCGGGATTTCGGACTGTATCATCTGCTGTTCGACCTTTCCGACTTTTCCGCAAACGCGGGTGGCGCCGACGCGGAAATAGACGAAAACGCTCTTGCCTCCGCAGCTAAAGTATTCGGATTTTTGCGTAAAAACAAAATCGGCGCTATCGTGCGTTTCGACTACAACCGCAACGGGAATAAAAATCCCGACGGTTCTTATATTAACGCCGAACCATCGTTGGAATTGCTTTTAAAACACGTTCAAAGCGTTTCTAGAGTAATTACGGAATATTCCGACGTTATATTAGGCGTGGAGTCGGGTATGTTGGGTCCTTGGGGAGAACAGCACTCCACAACGCTGGGCAATCCCGACGTAAGCAATAAACTCACGTACTACCGTCTTGTAGAAACGTGGCTTAACAATACGCCGAAAAAAATCGGAATCACCGTGCGTCGCCCTTTATATTTCACTTATTGGGTTAACGAAAAATATTCGCTTGATTTGAACGTATCTGATCTTTCTTATTTCGATGCGTCCGAGTACGAAAACGCCGAGCGCGTCGGAGTGTATAACGACGGCTATTTGGGTTCGTCTTCCGATTTGGGGACGTTTACCGACCGCGCCGCGGAAACCGCGTTTATAGGACGGCAGGCGGAGCGCACGTTCTACGGAGGCGAACTTGTCGCCGACAGCAAAACCGGTTTGCTTGGAGAATACAATTCGGTATCGTACTTGGAAAAAGAAGGATTTGTAACGCATACGTCTTACGTTAATATCGATTGGAACTATAACGTATTTAACGAGTATAAAAAAAGAACTTACTCGGGCGCGGACGAGTTGTACAACGGCAAAACGTCGGAATTTACTTTTGTAAAGAATCGTCTCGGATACCGTTTTTATCTGTCTCGAAGCGAGGATGCGACTGTGTCCGAAACGGGAGAGGCGACTTTTAAGTTTACTATTGCAAACGCGGGTTTCGCGCGTATATTGTGCGCTACGCGCAGCGAATTGGTTTTTACTGACGGAGTAAACACGGTTACGACAGACTGTAACGTCGATTTATCGCAGATTCCTTCTGCAAACGACAAAACATTCGAAGTAACCGTTGAAGTTCCCGAACAGCTGTCCGCAGGAGAGTTCGACGTTTATTTGAAGTTTTACACGGCTTACGGAGCAGAAATACGTCTTGCAAACGACGTGTCGATTTGCGCGCCCGAACGTTCGGGTGTAAAGATTTCTTCCGTAAAAAAGCCCGTTCCCGTCAAAACGCTGGCGGACGTTGCGGTAACCAAACAGCCAAGCAAGACCGTTTATGTAAAAGGGGATCAACTCGACTTGACCGGACTTGAAATAACAGCGTCTTACAGCGACGGGACTGTCGCGGCGGTTGCGGTAACGAAAGATATGTTGTCGGGATACGATATGCTATCGGAAGGAACGCAAGAAGTTACGGTTACTTATTCCGAAAATGACGTTACGAAAACGACGTCGTTCGTCATAACGGTAAAAAATCTTTCGGTAACGCTTACAAAAATAACCGTTGTTTATTCCGGTAAGGAATATTACGTAAACGAGGTTTTGGATTTGAACGAATTGACGGTATTGGCGGAGTATTCCGACGGAACTACTGCGCCCGTTGCGGTAACGAGGGAAATGCTTTCGGGCGGAGACACTTCCGTTGTAGGAAAGCAGACCGTCGCAGTAACGTATCAGGGTAAGACGGCTACTTTCGAAATAACCGTCAAACCGTCGCCAACGCCTACCGACCCCGTCGAGCCGGCTCCGTCCAATACTAAAACGATTGTAATAATTTGCGTTGCGGTTGCGGCGGCCGTTGCGTGCGCGGCGATTGTATGCGTGCTGCTGCGCAGGAAAAAGAAATAATTTGTTTTTATAAAATTATTATAGTAACGGTATTGAAAAACGCGGGAATCGCTTTCCCGCGTTTTTTTGTCTCAAGAAAACCACCGGATAGTCCGGTGGTTCGGTGGAGGTTTAC